>JANPJZ010000051.1:0-14500 GCA_031425795.1 Rhodobacter sp.
GCTTGCTCAGCGCTGTCGCCTCCGAGGTCTGGGACCGGATCGGTCTGGCTGCGGCCGCCGCCTGGGCCCGCATTGAGTCTGGCTGGGCCGGGGCACAGGCGGTGATCTTCGACGGCTTGCAAGCGGCCCTGGGCTCCGTTGTCGGCTGGGGCAACGCAGCCGTCGGCACATTCCAGGGTGCTTTTGACGCGATCAAAGCGATCTGGGGTGCGCTGCCGCAGGCCATCGGCGACTTTGCCTTCCAGGCGGCGAACGGTCTGATCGACGGTGTGGAATCGATGCTCAATGCCGTCGTCACGAGGATCAACGGCTTCATCGAAGGGCTGAATGCCGCCCTTGCCCTGCTGCCAGACTGGGCGACCGGCGATGGCGGCATCAGGATCGGCACGCTCGAGGCCGTTGATCTGGGAGGCATTGCCAACCCCTTTGCCGGTGCCGCAGCCGCGGCCGAATCGGAAGCCGGGGAGGCGTTCCGCGCCGCGATGGGCAAGACCTATGTCGAGGCCCCGGATCTCTTCGGTGGCATGGCGGAAGACGCCAGATCGCGGGCCGCGGGCTATGCCGAGGCGGCGGGCATGCTGTCGGACGCAGCCTCCCGGCCGATGACCGCTTGGCAGGCTTTGAAATCCGCCATCCTCGGCACCGGCAATGACGGCGAGGAAGCTCTGACTCGGGCTGGCGATGCCGCAGACGCATTGTCCGATGGCTTCGACGAGGCGGGACGGTCCGCAGGCGGTGCCGGTTCTGCGGCAAAAGCTGCGGCGGAAAAGGCGGCGGTCGGGTGGGCACAGGTCACAAAGTCGCTGTCCGATTATGCCAAAGGTGCGATGGATTGGGGCAAGGGGTTGGGCGAGACCCTGGCCTCGGCTTTTACTTCGGCCGAGAGCGCGTTCCGGCAATTTGTGACGACGGGGAAGTTCGACTTCAAGTCGCTGATCTCCTCGATCCTCGCCAATCTCGCGACGCTTGCCTTCAAGAACTCCGTGCTGGGGCCTCTGGCCGATTGGCTCTCGAAGGGCTTGGGCGGCATCTTTGCGCCGGTGAAGCACGCAGGCGGCATGGTCGGTGCCCCAGGCCCGGGCCGGATGGTGCCCGCTCTGGCCTTTGCGGGCGCGCCACGGATGCACAACGGCGGCTGGGCGGGGCTCAGGCCAGACGAAGTGCCGGCCATCCTGCAGCGCGGTGAACGGGTGCTGTCGCGGTCAGAGGTGGCCGGCGGCATGGGCCGGAGCAGTTCGGGTAGCGTGTCGATCAGCATCGACGCGCGTGGGGCGCAGAGTGGTGTGGCCGAACAGATCGACGCACGGCTGCGCGCGGCCATTCCAGAAATCGCGCGCCTGGCCAAGGCCAGCGTGGCGGACGGACGGCGGCGCGGCCATGCGCTTTGACAGAAGGGCTGACAAATGATTGCTGAACTGCCTCTGACGCTGGTTTCGAGCCTCGAGCGCCGCCTTGTTAGTTCCACGGCGGTCTCGGCCTCTCCCTTCACCGGCACCGAGCAGGTGCAGGACTGGGGCGGGGAGTGGTGGGAGTATGCCATCGAGATGGCACGCTCGACCGGGCGCGACGGGCGACGGCTGTCCGCGTTCTTGGCAGCCCTTGGTGGTATGCGCGGGCGCTTCTTGTTCCGCGATCCGACGATCCGGCAGCAGGGAAGCACCCTCGCTTCTTATGTGGCGGGCGGGTTTCAGACCGGCGGGATGCTTGTCACCGCAGGGTGGCCGCCGTTCTCGACGCCACTCCTGGCAGGAGATTTTGTCTCGCTCGGCAGCGGCGCTGAGACCCGGCTGCATCAGATTACCGCCGATGTGGTGACTGACGAGGCGGGTGTTGCCACGCTCACTCTCGTACCACGGCTTCGGTCCGCGCCTGCTGACGGGACGGCACTGGAGATTGCCGCACCTGCCGCCCTGCGTCGCCTGACCGCCCCGGTGCCGACCCGCATCGGGCGGGCCGACACGTTCCTCTTCACCCTCACTGCCCGGGAGGCGCTATGAGCCGCGATCTGACACCTGAGTTTGCCGCCGCCCTTGCCGATCGGGATCTGCGCCCCGTGATCTTCTTCGAGGGCATGTTCGCCTCTGGCGTGGTGCGGCTCTGGTCGGGCCTTGGTGACATCGGCTGGGCTGGACAGTCCTGGTCCGGGGCAGGAGCGCTGTTGGGCCTGGGCGCCATCGAAGAGACGTCAGAGGTGGTCGCGGGCGGCACGACCGTCTCGCTCTCGGGCATCCCGCTCGATCTGGTGCAGATGGCGATTTCCGAGGCGCGGCAGGGATTGCCGGGAAAGGTTTGGCTCGGCCTTTTGACCGAGGAGGGCATCATCGTCGCCGATCCGGTTCTGGCCTTTGCCGGGCGGCTCGATGTGCCTGAGATTACCGATGATGCCGAGAGCTGCCGCATCACCATCAGCTACGAATCCCGGTTGATCGATCTCAACACAGCGCGCAGCTGGCGCTACACGCATGAGAGCCAGCAAGCCCTGCATCCCGGCGATCTCGGGTTTGAGTATGTCACCGCGATCCAGGACCGCGAAATCACCTGGGGGCGGGGATGACCGAAATTGCACCAGTCGCAAATGCCCGCCTGCCCGGCTGGGAGCATCGGCTTGCTGAGGCCATTGATGCTTCTCGGGACCGCCCCTTTCAATGGGGCAAGCACGATTGCGCCATCTGGGCCTTCAATCTGCGCCGCGAGCTGACCGGGTGCTACGACGTCGCCGCCCTCTGGCGCGGCCGCTACCGCACAGCGCGAGGTGCGGTGCGGGTGATGCGGCGGCTTGGCTGGCAGTCCCTAGAGGACGCAGGCCGCGATCTTCTGGGACGGCCCCTTCCCTCGGTTCATCTTGCCCAGAGGGGCGATCTCGTGTTGGCGAACACCGGCCTCGGCTTCGGCATCTGCCTCGGCGCTCGTGCGGCGGGGATAGCGCCCTCCGGCCTTGTCCTCGTCCCGCTCGCCACGTGCGCGCTGGCCTGGCGCATCTGACCCGACCAATCCAGCAGAAAGCCAGCCCACATGCCCTTCATCGTCACCGCCGTCACGGCCATCGTCGGGGCGATCTCCGACGTGCTGGCCGCGGGCGGCATCGGTGCTGCGCTGATCCGGCTGGGCGGCACCTTGTTGCTGTCCTATGCCAGTCAGGCCCTTATGCCAAAGCCGAAGACCACCCTGCAGGCCCGTACCGTGACGGTGCGCGAACCGGTGGTGCCGCGCGACATGGTGTACGGCCGCACCCCCGCAAGGGCGGTGTCATTGTGTTTCTGCATGCCTCTGGTGCCAAGGATCAGTTTCTGCATCTGGTGATCGTGCTGGCAGCGCACCGGGTCAAATCCATCGGTGCCGTCTGGTTCGATGGCGAAATGGCCATGACCGCGGGCGGCACGGCGCAAGGGCGCTGGGCCGGTAAGATCACGAGCGAGAAGCGCCTGGGTGCGGACGATCAGACCGCCTTCGCCAGCCTCCTTGCCAACGTCCCCGGCAAATGGACGCCATCGCATCGTCTGGCGGGCTGTGCCGCGCTCTATCTGCGGCTCACCTATGATCCGGACGCCTTTCCGGGCGGCATTCCGAACATCACTGTCGATCTTGAGGGCAAGGACGACATCCTCGACCCTCGCACCGGAGCGCTCGTCCATACCGACAACCCGGCGCTGTGCCTTGCAGACTATCTCGCCCATCCCGCCTTCGGCATCGGCGCCGGGCTTGGTGCCGCGGATGGCATGGACGCCGACAGCGTCATCGAAGCCGCCAACATCTGCGACGAGCTGGTGCCGCTGAGCGCTGGCGGCACCGAGCGCCGCTACAGTTGCAATGGCGCCCTGTCGCTGTCTGAAACCCCGAAGACCATCATAGAGGGGCTGTTGTCTGCGATGGCCGGGCGCTGCGCCGTGCAGGGCGGCACCCGGCGCATCCATGCCGGGGCCTACCGCCTGCCCGAGGTGACACTAACCGCAGACGATGTCCGCGCGGGCGGTCTGGTTCTGGCCACCCGGGTGAGCCAGTCGGCCAACTTCAACGGCGTCCGCGGACAGTTCGTCAGTCCCGAGAACGACTGGCAGCCCGACGACTTCCCGGCCTATGCGAGCAAGGTCTATCTTGCCGAGGATGGCGGTGTGCGCAAATGGCACGACCTGTCACTGCCCTTCACGATCTCGGCCGCGATGGCGCAGCGGCTGGCCAAGATCGAGCTGGAACGCGCCCGGCGCCAGATGACGGTAAAGCTTGCCGGCAAGCTTGCAGCCTGGCGGGCCGGGGTGGGCGAGACGGTGATGCTGTCCTATGCCCGCTGGGGCTTTGCCGCCAAACCCTTCGAGGTGCAGGGCATCAGCCTTGATCTGACCGCCTCCGGCGACGGGGCCCTGTTGCTGCCGGAACTGGTCCTGCGCGAGACGTCACCGCTGCTCTATGACTGGTCAGCCTCCGAGGAAGCAATCTATGCCGCCGCCCCGCGCACCAGCCTACCGGGGCCCGGCAATGTCCCTGCCCCCGGCACGCCGCAACTGGCCGAGGAAATGTATGAGACCCGCAGTGGCACTGGCGTGCGCACGCTGATCCGGGCCGCCTGGGCGGAGGCGCCCTCGGAGTTCGTGCGCGACTACCAGATCCGGGCGCGTCGGGTGCTGGACGTGAGTGGAACTGCCACCCGCGATGACTGGATCACGCTCGGGCGGACCGATCAGACATCCTGGGAGATCCGCGACGTCAAACCCGGGCGCTGGGAGGTGGCGGTCAAATCCCTCTCGGTGATCGGGGTCTCATCATCTTACGTCAGCGCAGAGATAGAAATCCAAGGGCTGACAGCACCCCCTACCGCTCTGGGCAGTCTTACCATCCAGACCGCGGGCGGCCTTGCCATCCTGAAGTGGTTGCCGTCCTCCGATCTTGACGTCCGGATCGGCGGGCGCATCGTGATCCGACATTCGGGCGCGCTGACCGCAACCTGGGCCACCTCGACCAGCATGGACGAGGTGGCGGGCTCCGATGCCGTAGCGCTGGTGCCCCTGAAACCCGGCGCCTACCTGCTGCGGGCGCGCGACAACTCGGGCAATCTCGGCCCGGTGGTCTCGGTAGTGACCAAGGGTGCGCAAGCCCTGCCCTTCGCCCCGGTGATGAGCCTCAGTGCAGCCCCAGACTGGATCGGCGATAAGGTCAATGTCGAGGTGGGAGGTGCCGCCCTGACGCTGACTGATCTCGCCGCCGAAGGGATTTTTACCTTCCCGGCCGGCATGGACTTCGGGAGCTTGCGCCGGGTGCGCTTGCGCTCTGAAATGGATGTGGCGGCGGTGAGCCTCGGTGGCTTCTTTGATGATCGCACCGCGCCGATCGACAGCTGGCTCGATGTCGATGACACCGACGGCGCGGAGATCGACGTCGTCGTCGAGGCGAGGAGCACCGATGACGATCCTGCAGGCACACCAAACTGGACGGCCTGGTCGCGGCTCGACAGTTCCGAGGACGAAGTGCGCGCGGTGGAACTGCGGGCCCGGCTGATCTCGGCCAGCCCTGATTACAATGTCCTTATCTCGAAGCTTCGCATCCATGCGGAAGAGGTGCTCTGATGGTCGACTACAGCCTTGCCAACCAGTCCGGGGCGCAGTTCCGCGCCGAGCTGAACCTGATCCTTGCCGCCCTGCAGGCCTGCGCTTTTGGCACAGTTGCACCCACAACCACGACGGCCGGACAGATCTGGGTCGATGCGTCCGGAGCGAGCCCGATCGTGAAGGTCCGCAATGCCATCAACGCCGGCTGGGTCGCCGTCGGCACCCTGGGCTCGGGCGGCTTAGAACTTGCGGGCACAAGCGAGGCCGGCCGAGCCCTGATCGCGGCGACGACCATTCCCGCCCAACGCGCGGCGCTCGGACTTGGGGCCAGCGCGATCTTAGGCCTCGCCACCCAGACACAGGCGCGGGCGGGAACCGACAACGCGAGCCTGATGACCCCTTTGCGGGTGGCTGAAGCCATCGGCGCGCTCGTCGCGGAGGTCTCAGATCTCCTGGCCGGTGCCATGGCAGGCACTGTTGCGGCGGACATTGTCGTCCTGAAGCATTGCTCTGGTGGCGGCAGCGCTCCCTTGATCGTGTCGAAGACCGGCTCCGGCACAATCTATGAAACCCTTGTCGGAGAGACTGCGCTGACCGCCACGCGCGATTGCGCCCTCCGCATCGCGTTCGACCATTCCAGTGGAGGCAGCTACGTTCAGTATGCCGCGGTGCTTCGCGACGGAGTGGTCTTGCAAGAATGGACCACCAGCAGCGGCACTTGGTCCGCCCGCAGCGTCGATGTCACGCTTACGGCGGGGCAGACGCTCTGTCTCCGTCTCGGTGCAACGGGCGGGACCACGAGCAGTTCTTCCAACGGAACCACCTATCACACCGGGGAAAGCCGCATCCGGAATGTCCGCTATCTCGCGGATCGGCGCTCACTTATCGGGATCTGAACTATGCAATCTGAATGGCGCAATGCCGCACGCACTATCCTCGCCCTCACCGATGCCAACGGCCACGTGGTGATTGTCGAGCCGGGCCACGTGCTCTGGCCCGCGGCTTCCACCCGCCCCGACATCGCACCGTTCCGGCCGGACGTTGAGCCCGATCCTAGCCCGGAGGACCTGCGCGCCGCGATCCCGCCGCTGACCCGGCGTCAGGTCTTCATTGCCCTGCATCGTCTTGGTCTGATCACCGCCACCGAGGCTGTGGCGGCCGCCGCGACGGGTGAGGTGCCTGCTGCCTTAGAGCCGCTGTTCGCGGCCTTGCCCGAGCCCGACCAGACCGATGCGCGCGTGACCTTCGCCGCGTTCCAGATGGCCTATCGGCTTGACCCGATGACCGCGATGATCGCCGCCTCGGCCGGCCTGCCAGAGGCAGAGATCGATGCGGTCTGGACAAGCTTTGCGTCCGTCTAAGCGCTGCCAGCCTTCGCCAAGCAATGCGGCATCCAAGTACGACCCTCGGGGGAAACCATGACCGAAAGCAGCGAACGCGGCGTCACCATCAACACGGGCGTGGCTTGGACCATGCTGGTCTCGGTTGTCGGGCTGATCTGGTGGGGCGGCAGCACCCTCGCATCGATGCAAGGTGCGGCCGACCGAGTGAATATAGCCCTGTCCGAGAACCGGGAGATGATCATGGCCGAGCGCACAAGTTCGGCGCAGTTGGAGGCCCGTGTGCGCGTGCTTGAAAACAGCGCAACCCGGCAGGATGTCCGGTTTGATGCTTTGTCGCTGTCGATCAACGAACTGAAGCAGCAGGCCCGCGAGACCAACACGCTACTGCGCGAGCTAGCGCAGCGACCCTGAACGAACCACGGCCGGCCATCATCCAAACCACCCTGACCCGCCCTCACGGCGGGTTTTTTGTTGCCCGCTGTCGGGCAGAAAGAGCAAGCCCATGACCATTGATCCTGATGATGCCATCCGCATGATTCAGAGCGGGCTGGATAAACTCGGGCACAGGCCCGGCGCCGTCGATGGCCGCTGGGGCGTGCGGACCGCACGATCTTTGCGGCAACTGATTGCCGCCAACGGTCGGCCTGCCTCTGTCGGACCGCAAGGCCCGTTGCCCTGGATCACCGAGGCGAAATCCGCGCTGGGCCGTAACGAGGCCCGGGACCGCACCTGGCTGATGGACTGGCTGAAACGCGATGGTCGGACTCTTGGCGATCCATCGAAAAACCCTTGGTGCGGTGATTTCGTCGAGACCTGCATTCGCATGGGCTTGCCCAAAGAACCGCTGCTCGGCGCGCTAGGCATGAACCCGTACTGGGCAGGCAACTGGCTGCTGTTCGGGAGCGACACCAAACCCGTCACCGGCGCGGTACTGATCTTCGCCCGCGGCTCCGGCGGTCATGTCGGCTTCGCGATCGGCCAAGACGACACGCATTTCTACGTGGTGGGTGGCAACCAATCCAACGCAGTCACCATCGCCCGCATCGCAAAGTCCCGCCTTCTCGGCGCGCGCTGGCCCACGACCTACCCACCCCGCCTTCAGCGTCTGCCGACCATGAAGCCGGGCGAGTTCCTCGCAACCACCAATGAAGTTTAAACAGGAGCACTTCATGCTGAAACCTGCAATTCTGGCTCTGATCCGCCAGGTTCTGACCGTTGCTGGCACTGCGCTGGTCGCCAAAGGCTACGTCCAAGCATCCGACATTGAACCGGTGGTCGGCGCGCTACTGACCATTAGCTCGGTGATCTGGTCTGTTGCTGACAAGCGCAGCCGGTGAAGGGTGACCTGCCCCGATGCACTTCGGCCCAAAGCCGACGTTCACCAACGGAAAGGATATGCCCGCACCGAGGCGTCCACCCGTCGCCAAGGTGCTTTTTGGACGTCAGGGCATGAGCCTCCCTATAGTCCCCGACGTGCGCAGGGTGGTCGTGAGCGGCTCTTCGGTGCGGTTGAGCCAGAACCAGCCGTGAATTGCAGGCTTAGGTTTGGGAAGCGTTACAAAAACAGGAGCGCTGATAATGGCTGCAAATGCGACGATCTGGCTTTTGATCCGCTCAAGCCGCGCTGCGGTTCAGCCTTTCGGCCTCAAGGGAGCATAAAGGTTATGCCGTTCGGGGCCTTTCCCACAGCGAAGGTCGAAACCACCTGAAGGGTTTTGACATCGATGACCGAGACCGAGTTGTCTCCCAGGTTGGTCACGAACACCCTTTTGCCGTCGGCCGCAACGTCGATGCCGTGCGCTTGTAAACCCGTCTCAATTTTCGTGATCTCGGTTCCCTTGGCAACATCTAAGACAGAAACGGTATTGCCCGGCTCCTCTTGGCTTCCCTGGTTGGCGACAAAAACATATCGACCATCCGGAGTCGCGTGCAGCTGGACCGGCCCGTCTCCAACTGAAATTTTCGCGGCTATGGTTCGTGTTTTCATATCAAGGACGGCGACCGCATCTTCGTCACGAAGCGTGACGTAGGCTTTTGTTCCGTCGGGCAAAAAGGCGACTTGCACCGGGGCCTTGCCGACCGGAATACGGGCAAGCTCGGTTTCGGTTACCACATCGATCAAGGAAACATCTCCGCTTTCGACATTTGCGACAAGAAGCAGGGTCTCATCGGGGTTAAGCCGCATTCCGTGCGGATAACGGCCGGTCGGAATTCGGTTGAACATCTGCCCGGCAGCAAGGTCTACGACCCCGACGGTATCCTCGCCCGCATTGGTGACGAAAGCGCGCGACCCATCGGCAAGACCCACCACATGGGCCGGATGATCGCCCACAGCTATGATGGCGCTGACCAGCGCCGTCGCTGGGTCCATGACGGCGAGCAGACCGCCTTCGGCGTGACCATGGCTATTGGCACCGTCGTTGTCGGATGCGTGCGTAATCGATGCGGCCGGGCCAACAGCCAGAAGCGGCCTACCGGACTGCGGTACATCGATATTATGCGGTGTGAGAGGAAGCGTTTTTGTAACAACCGTTCCGGCTTTCAGGTCGATGCGGCTGACAGAATTGTCCCCCTCGTTGGCGGTGAACACCAAGCCTGCGGTCGGTCCAGCCCATGCGGCAGCGGCGAACAAGTTGTTTGTCGCAATCATGATGCCGAGCAGTAGCGCAGTCTGTCTCTTGCAGGCTTTCACTTCGGTATTCCTTGGTTGGTTCGGGTGCTGCTGCGCATCCATAAAAAGGCAACAGTGGGAACGGCGATCCATTGCAGGATCGGCGTGAGGCCCGTGCCGACCAGCGGCAGGACGGGCATTTGGGGTCTGTAGGCCCAGCTTTGGCGGACTTCTATGTTCAGCCATTCCGAGAAAACGGTGTAAGCGAGGGCAAGCAGTATCGTAGTAATCGCCACACGTTGGAACGATCTAGCAGGCCATGTGCTGCGTCCGAAGACGGCCAAAGCAACAGCAAAGGACGTGGTGGCGATCATCACATCGCCCACCGTGCAATGCAGCACAGCAAAGACGATATCTTCTCGACTGCCCGTCAGCCAGAGGGTGTAAAGCCGCACATGCGCAATCTCCCAGAGGAGATGGCCCGCCGCCATGACGGTGAGAAAGCGAAAGACCGCCTGCCTTTGCGAGTTTGTGATGGCGGGAAACGTCATTGCGCTCTACTCGCCCCAGCCAGCGCGAGCGAGCATCCGAGACCGGTGCGAAAGGCAGTTAGATTAGCAATGATCCGATCCATTTGCGCCGCCTCGCGAGTGCTTCGCTGTCTTCAGGATCAAGGATTTCGGTCTGTCGTGCCTTGACGCAGATCATGTAGCTTGTGGGGCCCGCGTTCCGTCCCGAGGGGCGAGAGGTTCGGGGAATGTGTTCAATGCATCATCCGGCGGGTGTAGGTTCGTCGATCCGCCCTCATGTAGCCACACGAAAGATTGATGCGAACTGCATCGCCCACCCTCCCGTTGTTCTTGACCTTCCAACGGTGGGAAACCCCATAGTCGTTCACAGTAGCCGGGAGAGGTTGATGCTGTTCCAGATCGAAAACATGACGTGCGGCGGTTGCGCGAAGGGCGTTACCAAGGCGATACACTCAGTTGATCCGCTGGCAAAAGTCGACATTGATTTAACTCAGAAACGCGTGAGGGTTGAATCACATGCCGATCAATCTGCCATCGAGACCGCAATTGAGAACGTCGGGTTTTCGGCCCGACGTGCGTGATGGTCGTCCGCCCTATCCCAAGAAACTCAGAAAAGCAGGAAACCAAGAAATGAAGCTCACAAAGACGATTTTTGCAGCGGCCGTGGCCGCGACAGCTTTCTCGCTGCCTGCCTCTGGCCAGACGGCAGACTTCAAGCTCCCTGAACAATGTGCCGCTGCGTCCACGATGGGGGGAATGGATCACTCGTCGATGGGACATGGCGGCGATGCGACGGGGCCGATGATGGACATGATGGGAATGGGTGACATGGATCTCGCCGCAATGCCTGAGCACGTTCAGGAAAACATGCGCAGGATGATGATCAGCATGCCGGCGATGCACGAAGGCATGATGCTGGAGGATGCCGACGTGGCCTTCGCTTGTGGAATGATCGCGCACCATCAGGGTGCCATCGACATGGCGGAGGTGCTGCTGGCGCATGGTGACGATCCGAAGATGCGCGCACTCGCCGAGGAGATCATTGCGGCACAGGTTGGGGAGATTGCAGAGATGACCGCCTGGCTTGCGGAAAGCGCGAAGTGACATCCGTTGGCCGCGCGGTGGAATCTGCGCGGCCCCTTCTGAAGCTCTGCCGGGGTTCACGCATGTTGGACCCAAGGCCATCGCGGCCGTATTGCTCTGCACTGTTCGTACTGATTGGACTGCATCTGCCGGTGCCGGCCGCGGCATTCCTGCACGTCACGCCAGAGGTTGACGCCGGCCGCGCGCTTTACGTCGAGCACTGCGCGGATTGCCATGGCGTCGATCTGGAGGGGCAGCCAGATTGGCGAAGTGCTGACGCAAATGGCCTCTACCCGGCGCCGCCGCATGACGAAACCGGGCACACCTGGCACCATGACGATGCGATGCTGATCGAATATATCAGCCGTGGCGGTCAGCCGGTTTTGGACGATATGGGCGTGACCTTTACATCCGGAATGCCCGGCTTCGACTCGATACTCGAAGAACGCGAGATCGAGGCCATCCTCGATTAGATCAAGTCGACCTGGCCAGACCATATTCGCGACCGGCAAGGGGAGAGATCAGACGCAGCGGGCAACTGAAAGCACCGGTCCGGCATCAGATCTTCTCAAAACTTTCACAGGTCAACCCGCCGCAGCCGCAGCGCATTTGCGATCACCGAAACCGACGAAAGGCTCATCGCTGCCGCCGCGATCATCGGCGACAGCAACATTCCGGTGACAGGGTAAAGCAGCCCCGCCGCAACGGGAATGCCAAGCGCGTTGTAGGCAAAGGCGAAGAACAGGTTTTGCTTGATGTTGCGGAGGGTGGCGCGGGCTAGCTTGCGCGCCCGGACGATCCCCATCAGGTCTCCGCCCAGTAGGGTGATGCCTGCGCTTTCCATCGCGACATCCGCGCCCGTTCCCATTGCGATCCCGACATCGGCAGCGGCCAGTGCGGGAGCATCGTTCACACCGTCGCCGGCCATCGCGATCTTGTGGCCGGCCCGGCGCAACTGGTCGATCAGGTCCTTCTTGGCCTCGGGCAGAACGCCCGCGCGCACTTCGTCGATGCCCAGCTTTCCCGCCACCGCCTGCGCCGTGCGTTCGTTGTCACCGGTCGCCATGATGACGCGCAGCCCTTGCGCGTGAAGCTCTCTTATCGCTTGCGCGGTGGTTTCCTTGATCGGGTCTGCGACCGCCACGATCCCCACAAGCGCGCCATCGACCGCAATGAACATCGCGGTCTTGCCCTCGGCGCGCAGAGTGTCGGCGTTCGCCTCTGCCGTGCCCGTCTCCAGACCCATCTCCCGCATCATGGCGGCATTGCCGAGCGCCACCGCGCGACCGCCGACCTTGCCGCGCACGCCTTTGCCGGTGACCGCGGCGAAGTCCGTAACTTCCTGACGTGCGGCCCCCAGCGCCTCGGCGCCCTCGACGATGGCTTCGGCCAGCGGATGTTCCGAGCCGCGCTCCAGCGCTGCGGCAAGCGAGAGGAGGTCGGTCTGCGATGTCTCTCCAAGCGCGACGGTATCCGTCAGCTTCGGCTTGCCCATGGTCAGCGTGCCGGTCTTGTCCACGATCAGCGTATCGACCGATGCCATGCGTTCCAGCGCCTCGGCGTCCTTGATCAGCACGCCCGCGTGCGCCCCGCGCCCTGCCGCCGTGGTGATGGAAATCGGCGTTGCCAGCCCAAGCGCGCAGGGGCAGGCGATGATCAGGACCGACACCGCCGACGCGATGGCGAAGACCAGAGCGGGCTCCGGGCCGTAGGTCAGCCAGACACCAAAGGCGATGATCGCGATGGCGACCACCGTCGGCACGAACACCGCCGACACCCGGTCCGCCAGCCCCTGGATCGGTGCGCGGGAGCGTCGCGCGTTCGACACCATGGCCACGATCTGTGCGAGCACTGTATCCGCCCCGACCTTGCCCGCCTCGATCACCAGAGAGCCGTTCTTGTTGATCGTGGCGCCGGTCACCGCGTCGCCCGGACCCTTTTCCACCGGCATGGACTCGCCCGTCAGCATGCTTTCGTCTAGGGACGACCGGCCGTCGATTACGGTGCCGTCCACCGGCACCGCATCGCCTGGACGCACGCGCAACCGATCCCCTGCCATGATGTTTTCCAGTGGCGCGTCATATTCCGTCCCATCTGGCAGGATGCGCCGCGCGGTCTTGGGCGCGAGGTCAAGCAGCGCGCGGATCGCGTCGCCGGTGCGTTCGCGCGCCCGCAGTTCCAGTACCTGGCCCACGAAAACCAGAGCGACGATCACCACGGCCGCCTCATAATAGGTACCCACCCCGTGCCCCATCCGGTACTCTGCCGGAAAGATGCCGGGCAGGAACGTGGCGACGATCGAGTAAAGATAGGCCGCCGCCACGCCAAGGCTGATCAGCGTCCACATGTTGGGGCTGCGGTTCACCAGCGAGTCCCATCCACGCTGAAAGAACGGCAGCGCGGCCCACAGGATGATCGGCGTGGCCAGCACGAACTCCAGATAGCTTGCCGTCTGGTGCCCGACCCAGTCACGCACCGGCAGTGCCACCAGTTCGCCCATGGTCAGGATGACGAGTGGCACTGCAGCAGCCGCAGATATCCACATGCGGCGGGTAAAGTCAGTCAGCTCCTCGCTCGGCTCATCCGAGGGAACCATCGGTTCGAGCGCCATGCCGCAGATCGGGCACGCGCCTGGGGCATCGCGAACAATTTCGGGGTGCATCGGGCAAGTGTACTGAACCTTGGCAGCTGCCGTCATCTTCTGCCCACTGGCGCGTCCGGAAGCGTAGAACCACGGATCGGCTTGAAACTTTGTCCGGCATTTATCCGAGCAGAAATGGAAGTCGGCATCGCCAAAGCGTTCAGTTCTGGTGTCGGACCGCAGTGCTACCGTCATCCCGCAGACCGGATCAACCGCTGTCGGACCCGGTTCTGGCGACCCGGCAACCTCGGACCTGCTTGCGTTAGAGTGGGCGTGGGCTGAATGCGGATCAACGGGGGACATGGCACTCTCCTTTTACTGCGCGGTCGGACAACCGAACTCGACTGTGCGCCTTCCAACATGGGGAAGGTCAAGTGCAAACATGGAGCTCCAAAGACCTATCCGGCCCCCATGCTGCGACCAAATCGACTTGAACGGCCTCAACCGACCGTTGCTCCTTTCACTATTTGCGCATCCCGGTGCGAGGCCCGGCAGCCACGTTATCCGTCAACGTCGCAACCTGCCCGTTTTTGTTGACCTATTGTTGACCTGGGGTTTTGACATGCGAAAGCCCCGCGGTTAGGCGGGGCGTAGGGCATTGTTATCATTCAGGAATTTGGTTGCGGGGACAGGATTTGAACCTGTGACCTTCAGGTTATGAGCCTGACGAGCTACCGGGCTGCTCCACCCCGCGACTTTTGTTCCGAGTGCGCCGTTCGATCGGTGTTGTTGATATCGTATTGAGGGAGTTGGTC
>JANPJZ010000052.1:0-8099 GCA_031425795.1 Rhodobacter sp.
CCGTTGACCACACCTTCGCCAAAGCGGCGCGACAGCTTTGACAGCACCCCACCCCCGGCGACCGAGCCGATCATGTCATCGGTCAGGGCCAGCGCCCCCGCCGCAAGAAGCGAGGCGAAGACCCGGCGCAGCAGGCCCAGACTGCCAAAGCTGCCCGAGCGCCCGCCGTAGATCTCGGCAATCCGCCGGATCATCCGAAGGTTGGCAAATCCCGCAACCGCCACATCGGCCAGCGCCAGCGGGACCAGTGCCGTCACCGTGGCGACCTGTCGTGCGGCGGCCTCGATCACCAGACGGGCCTCGGCGTCCAGCGTCGCCAGAAGCTCACGTTCGGCCAGCGCAAGCAGCGCGTCGGCGTCCATCACCTCCGGCTCCCGCTCTGCCAGCCGCGCCCGTCCCCAGGCGGTGTCGCCCCGCGCCGCGTAAAGCCCCGTAAGCGCCGCCACCACCCGCCGGGCGGCCTTCAGGTCGGCCCCGGCCCGCGCGGACACCGCACTGGTCCGCAAGCTGTCCAACCGGTGAAGGCGCAGATAGGCCCCCCACTCCCGCAGGCCAAGCACCAGCGCGGCAATGACGGCCATCGTCACCAGCACCAGCGCGATCCAGCCAAGCACCACGTTCCGCTCCAGCAGACTGGTCACAAAGTCATGCGCCGCGACGGCCAGAACAAATGCAAAGAGGCTGGTGAAAGCCCAGACCGCAAAACGCCAGAGGCCGGAGCCACGCTTTTGCGACAGGGCCGCCACGGCCTGCATTGCCTGCCCCTCCGGCATTACATCCGGCACGGGAGGGGCCGCCCCCGGATCGGCCCCCTCGTCGATCTCCTGCAGAAAGGGCTTGGGCGGGCGGGTCATGCCGTTCTTCTCCAGATCAGCCGAACATCCGGCAGACCTTCGTCAGTGTTCCTGCCATCAGTCCGCTCCGCTTCGCGGAATCCTTCGCGTCGGTAAAAGGCAAGGGCGCGGTCGTTTGCCTGAAAGGTCCAAAGCGTGATCTCCGGTTCGGCTGCCTTGACCTCATCCAGCAACGCCTTGCCGATGCCAAGGCTCCGCGACCCTTTCACGACATGAAGCGCCTGCACCTGACCCCTCAACCGCGCCAGAAAACCGAGCCGCGTCGACGCAGCCCGCGCAACCCTCACCACATGGGTTTCCATCAAGGCAGCAATAAAGCCCTCATCGTCCTCGCGGCTGTGAAGGGCGGGCATCCAGCCGGTTTCGCGCACCCAGGCGCCCATGATCCGCGCCAACGCGTCCACGTCAGACCCATCTGCATCGGCGATCCTCCACCGGGTCACAGCCGGTCTCCGATCAGGAATTCGACGGCCCGGTCCAGTCGGATATGCGGCGGGCCTTCGCCGGGCTTCAGGTTCAGGCGGGCGGGGGCGAAGGTCATCAGATTGTAGTCGGCATCCAGCCAAGCCTCGGCACCCTCTCGCGCAGGGGATAGGAGGCGCGACGGATCGGTGGGCAGCGCGCCGGGATACATCACCGCAGGCTTGCCGGTTGACAGAAGCGTGCCCCGGACCGCGGCCAGGTCCTCGCCGTCGCGGGTGACCGTCTCCTCGACCGTGGCGCGCAGGCTGGCCAGCGACATCGCGTCGGTCCGCGCGCCGGAAAACTCGGCGCGGGTGCGGGCCTCGGCCAGAAGCGACGCGGTGATCGCCGTCAGCGCCGGGTGCTGGGTGTGGTGCAGATGGTCGGCCTTGGTGGCGGCGAAGAGGATGCGCTCGACCCGCCGCCCCCCGAAAAGGCCGGTCAGCCAGCTGTTGCGCCCGGGGCGAAAGCTGCCCAGCACCTCGGCCATCGTGCGGCGCAGGTCTTCCACCGCGCGCGGACCCTGATGGACCGCCCCAAGCACATCGGCAAGGACGACCTGACGGTCGATCTTCGAGAAATGGTCGCGGAAGAAGGGCCTCACGACCTTGGACTTGTAGGCCTCATACCGCCGCTCCATCTCGCGCCAGAGACTGTTGCGAGGCGTCATCGCGGGCTTTGGCATCGGAGCGAAGGTCAGGACGGGGGAGCCCGCCAGATCGCCGGGCAGAAGAAAGCGGCCCGGCGTCACGTCAACCCGCCCGGCATCACGGGCGGCGGTCAGATAGGCGGTGAAACTGTCCGACAGGGCACGAAGCTTGCCCTCCTCCAGCCGCAAGGCGCCATCCTCGGCGCGGGCGAGGGCCAGGAACGATGCGGCCTCTGGGCGCTTGGCGAGACGGGTCAGCGTCGCCTCGGACCAGGCGTCAAAGCTCTGCTCCAGAAGTGCGAGATCCAGGAGCCACTCGCCGGGGTAATCCACGATATCGAGGTGGAGCGTGCGCGGGCCTTTCCAGCTGGAGAACAGACCCCCCGTCCGTACCCGGAACGACAACCGCAATTCCGAGATCGCGCGGGTCGAGGCGGGCCAGCGCGGGGTGTCGCCGGTCAGGGCGGCAAGATGCGCCTCGTAGTCGAAGCGGGGCAGCGTGACGTCGGGTTGGGGCTGCAGGTAGACCGCCTGGATCCGCCCCTCGGCTGCGGCCTTCAGTTGCGGCATCCGGCCCCGGTTCAGGAGGTTCGCGACCAGCGCCGTGATGAACACCGTCTTGCCCGCCCGCGACAGGCCGGTCACGCCCAGCCGAAGGGTGGAATCGAAGAAGGTCTCGGACAGCGTTGCCCCGGCCCCTTCGATCCCGCGCGAGATCCCGTCCGTCAGCCCGGAAAATGCCACGTCTGCCCCTCGCCTGCTGCAAGGCGCAAGATAGGCGGGGGGATGGGGGATTGGTAGGGGGGTCGGGAGGCCCGTGTTCTGCAGGTGAGGATTGCCGTGTCCCGGGCAGGGACACTTGCCCAACCCTTCATTTTCAAGTGGTTGCGCGGCCAAATTCATCATTGCTTAATCTTTGCGGGCCTGCCGGACAAGGGCGGGCCGACAGCATCGGACCGGCGCGGTGGGTGTTCCCGTGCGGGATTTGCGGAACAGGTGCGGGGGTTGCAGCGTTGCAGCGCAGGCATCCCAACGGACGACACCATGGCCGACCCGCAGACCCAGGCGCAGACCCACGCCCAAACCCATGCATTGAGCGACGTTCTTGACCGGCTGGAAAGCTCAGCCGATGGCGACAGCGTCAGTGTGCAGACCGTTGTCGACCGGCTGGGCACACATTCCTTCGCGGCCCTCATTCTGGCGTTTTCCCTGGTCGCCGTCTCGCCGGCGAGCGCGATCCCCGGATTGACCACCGGGGTCGCGCTGATCGTCTTTATCCTCGTCGCGCAAATGATCATCGGACGAAAGGGCGTGTGGCTGCCGGAGTTTCTGCTGCGGCGCGAGGTGTCGAGCCAGAAGCTTCGCACGGCCATAAGTTGGTTGCGCAAGCCGGTTGAGATGGTCGAGAGGTTCCTGCGACCAAGGCTGACCTTCCTCTTGCACCGGCCATGGTTCTTCCTGCCGCAGATCCTCATCCTGGGGCTCACACTGTTCATGCCGGTCATGGAGTTCATTCCGACCTCGGGCTCCATCGCATCGGCAACGATCGCGCTGTTCGCCGCCGGGCTTCTGACCCGCGACGGCGGGCTTGTCCTAGCCGCGATGCTTCTCCTTCTGGCAATCCCGGTTGCGGTCTGGCAGATCGGCTTCACGGCCTGACGACCACGCGCCGGCATTCACAAACCCCGCGATCCGCGCTAGGGAACGCCCATGCCGCGCTTCGCCTTCCGCATCGACTACCACGGCGGTCCGTTCTCGGGCTGGCAGCGGCAATCCGGCGGCCTGAAATCCGTTCAGGGCGCAGTCGAGGCGGCGTTGGCGAAGCTGGAGCCGGGCACCCATAACATCGCCGCCGCGGGCCGCACCGATGCCGGGGTCCATGCGACGGCGCAGGTCGCGCATGTCGATCTGCAGCGTGAGTGGAACCCGTTCCGGCTGGCCGCCGCGCTGAACGCGCATCTGCGCCCCGCGCCGGTGGCGATCACGGCTTGCACCCGCGTGCCGGACGATTTCCATGCCCGGTTTTCCGCCACTGGCCGGCAGTATCTGTACCGGCTGGTCATCCGCCGCGCGCCGGTGACGCATGACCGCGGCCTTGTCTGGCAGGTCTCGCATCCACCCGACCTGGAGGCGATGCGCGCAGGCGCCGCGCATCTGGTCGGCCATCATGACTTCACCACCTTCCGGTCGACCTTCTGCCAGGCCGCAAGCCCGGTAAAGACGCTGGACCGGATCGAGATCAGCACAGCCCCCTACCCCGGTGGCAGCGAGGTTCGCTTCTCCCTCGCCGCGCGCAGCTTTCTGCACAACCAGGTGAGGTCGATCGTCGGCACGCTGGAGCGGGTGGGCGCCGGGGCCTGGACGCCGGATGACGTGGCGAAGGCGCTTGCGGCGCGGGACCGGGCAGCCTGCGGGCCGGTAGCCCCGCCGCAGGGCCTATATCTGACGGGCGTGTCCTATCCGGAAGACCCCTTCGCTGCCTGACCGGGCGCAGATCCAGCATGATGAAGGCAGGCCTTTGCCCATCGGGTCGGACGGTCACACACTTGCGCAAGTACGCGCGCCTTTGCCGCGAACCCTCAGGACCCTGCCGACAAGAGACGGCGAAGCTCCGACCGAAGGTCGTTCAACTCGAACGGTTTCGCGATGAAGCCATCTGCGCCAAGGGCCAGACCCTTCGTCCGTTCGATGGCTGACCCGCGTGCGGTCATCATCAAGACCTTCACCTGTGCCAGCGTCGGGTCGGTCCGGATGCCTTCGCAGATCTCGTAGCCCGACACTTCGGGCAGCATCACGTCCAGAAGGACAAGGTTGGGATGCGTTGTGCGGATGCGGGGCATCGCATCGGCCCCACTAGCCACGCGGTCGTGACCATAACCCTCACGCAGGATCAGAAACTCGAGTGCCGTGGCGATGTTGTCCTCGTCCTCGACCACAAGGATCCGGGCTGACGGTGGCTGGTGATGCGGCGCAGCACTCATGCGGTCCCCTGCATCCGGCGGGGGGTTGTGCTGCGATGATGGATCGGGAAAGGATGCGGACAGGAGGCACCTGCCATGATCGAGCTTGTCCAGTCGCAGCTTTCTGATCCGTTCCGGATCGGCCTGATCGTGGCCCTTGTGGCCACGATGATCCGCACCCGGGCGGCGACGGGACAGGTCGTGCCGCTGGCGCTGGGAGTGGTCTTCGTCGCGGTGATCCTGCCGTCGACCAGCCCTCCGACCAATGTCACGATGACCGAAGCCATCGGGGCAGGTCTTGTGTCCAACCTCATCATCCTCGCCATCGTTCTTGCCCTTGCGGTGCTGATCCGGCGTCTGCGCGGCTAGATTTCTGGCGCCGCGACACTGGACAGCCGGCCTTTCAGCCGGGTTGCCCCCTTTGCGACCGGAAAAGCCGGGATCTGCAGCGGCTCTTCGGGACGAGAAGGGGTCGGGAAGTCCGGGCCGGGGCGCATGCCCCGGCCCGGTCACGGTCACTTGGCCGAGTCGTCGGCAAAGATGTCCTTCTTGTGGGTTCCGCCTGGCACGAAGATCAGGCCGATGACGACCGTCGCAAGCGCGATGACGATCGGATACCACAGACCGCCGTAGACCGAACCGGTCTGCGCCGAGATGGCGAAGGCGGTTGCGGGCATCAGGCCACCGAACCAGCCGTTGCCGATGTGGTAGGGCAGCGACAGGCCGGAGTAGCGGATGCGGGTCGGGAAGAGTTCGACCAGCATGGCGGCGATCGGGCCATAGACCATGGTCACCAGAAGGATGAGGTAGGTCAGGATGGCGATGATCGTCAGTTTCTGCGCCGTGAAGATGTCGACGAAGTTCTGCGCCACGGCGACGGTGGTGTTGTCGGCCGCAACCAGCGGATAGCCCGCTGCCTTGATCGCGTCGTTCACCGCCTTGGTGAAGGCGGCAGGCTTGCCCTTTTCGGCATCGAGTGCGGCTTGCGCTGCATCGGTGGCGGCCTGGTCAGTGCCAGCCTTTGCTGTCTCGAGCGCGGCGGTCAGTTCGGCGACAGTAGCGGTGTTGACGTTGCCGACGTAGGACGGAATCTCCGTCTCGCCGATCTTCACGGTGGCGACGCTGCCCGCAGGGGCTGCGACGGTTTCATAGTTCACCGAGGCGCGCGACAGCAGGGCCTTGGTGATGTCGCAGGAGTTGGTGAACTTCGCCGTGCCGACCGGGTTGAACTGGAACGAGCAGTCATCCGGATCGGCCGTCACCACGACCGGAACCTGGTGCGCGGCGTGCAGCATCGGGTTGGCGGTCTGGGTCAGCAGCGGGAACACGAACTGGTAGGTGGCGGCAGCGATCAGGCAGCCAGCCAGGATGATCGGCTTGCGGCCGATGCGGTCGGAGAGTGCCCCGAAGAACAGGAACCCGCCGGTGCCAAGGATCAGCGACCAGGCCACGAAGACGTTGGCCGAGAAGGCATCAACCTTGATCACGTTCTGCAGGAAGAACAGCGCGTAGAACTGGCCGGTGTACCAGACCACGGCTTGCCCTGCGACGAGGCCAAGCAGCGCGATAAGCGCAATCTTGGCGTTCAGCCAACCCCAGATGACCGAGATCACCACAAAGGCGATACCGATGTACATCGCAAGCGAGCCCGTCAGTGCGCCCGAGAAGGCAAGGACGACCAGCAGGATCGGTGCAATCAGCAGGACGAGGGCATTGCGGCCAGGGCCGAAAGCCTCGGTCAGCGGCGCCTTGGAGGCAGAACCCTCTTCCTTCATCTTCTTGAAGGCCGGCGATTCAGCCATCTGCAGGCGGATGTAAAGCGAGATCAGCAGCAGGAAGATCGACCCGATGAACGGAATCCGCCATCCCCAGGCGTTGAAGGCTTTCATCATCTGAGGCGTGCCATCGGCAGCCATCACCGCCGCACCGGCAGCATCAAGTACCGGCTGGTCAGGATAGTTGCCGTTCACATAGCCCTGCACCGACAGGATCACGATAAGCGAGAGCAAGAGGCCCAGCGTCGCGGTGGTCTGGATGAAGGCCGTGAAGAAGCCACGCTGGTTGGCAGGCGCGTGTTCGGCCACATAGACCGCAGCACCGCCATATTCACCCCCAAGCGCAAGCCCTTGCAGCATGCGCAGCGCGATCAGGATGATCGGAGCCGCGGCGCCCCAGGAGTAGTAGTTCGGCAAGAGGCCGACCAGGAAGGTCGACACACCCATGATGACGATGGTCATCAGGAAGGTGTATTTCCGGCCGACAAGGTCACCCAGTGCGCCGAAAACCAGCGCGCCGAAGGGGCGCACGATGAAGCCGGCTGCGAAGGCAAGCAGCGCGAAGACGTTCCGCGTGGCTTCCGGGAAAGGCGTGAAGAACTGTGCGCCGATGATCGCGGCGAGCGAACCGTACAGGTAGAAGTCATACCATTCGAAGATTGTCCCCGCGGAAGAGGCGAGAATGACTTTCTTCTCCTCACTGGTCATGGGGCGCGATCGGTCGCGCACATTGGTTGTTGCCGTCGTCATGTCTTACCTCCATGTGGCCCCGTCTGGCGTCGGGGCGTTCCCTTAGTCTCAGGCCTCTTGCCCGCCCGTCAGACGGGCCGGACCTTGGACCCGTTCCCCGCGCGGGGCCGGGCCTTTCCCGGAGAGTCGGGCCACCGTGGCACCCCTCCCCACCCCCCTTCCCGTCCCGCGCCCCGTCTCCTCGCTGGGGCGCGGATCAGAACTCAAGCTGAAACGCGCCCCATGATGTCGGCCAGCATGGCGCGGACACCGGCGATGGACCCCATCGCCGGCACCCGTTCCAGAACGGACTGGGCCTCGTAATGCGCGATCAGCGGTGCCGTCTGGGCGTGATAGGCGGTCAGCCTCTCGCGCACCGTTTCGGCGGTGTCGTCGGCGCGGCGCTTGAACGCCGTGCCGCCGCATTTGTCGCAAACCCCCGCTCGCGCGGGCTGCTTGAACTGGTCGTGATACCCCTCGCCGCAAGCAGCGCAGGTGAAGCGGCCCGAGACGCGGGCCACCATCGCCTCGTCGTCAACCTCAAGGCTGACGGCGGCGGTCACGCGCTGGCCTGCGTCGGCCAAGAACGCATCCAGCGCCGCCGCCTGCCCTGCGGTGCGCGGAAAGCCGTCGAGGATGATCCCCTGCGCGACGTCGGGCTGCGCCATCC
>JANPJZ010000053.1:0-4806 GCA_031425795.1 Rhodobacter sp.
TGATGTTCTTCGTCGCCTGGTTCTGGGCCTGGTTCAACGGCGCGCTCTTTCCACCCACGGTCGAGGCGGTCGGCGGCACTTGGCCGCCCGAGGGCATGCACGTCATGGACCCGTTCGGCTGGCCGCTGCTAAATACGCTGATCCTGCTGCTCTCGGGCACCTCGGTCACCTGGGCGCACCACGCGCTGATCCATGGTGATCGCAAGGGGCTGAAGCAGGGCCTGTGGGTGACGATCGTGCTCGGCCTGATCTTCACCTGCGTGCAGGCCTATGAATATTATCATGCCGAATATGGCATGGCCGACAGCATCTATGGCGCTGCTTTCTACATGGCGACCGGTTTCCACGGCTTCCATGTCATCGTCGGCACCATCTTCCTGGCGGTCTGCCTGGCCCGCACCTACAAGGGTGACTTCACGCCCCGCCAGCACTTCGGTTTCGAAGCAGCAGCCTGGTACTGGCACTTCGTCGATGTGGTGTGGCTGTTCCTCTTTGCCGCCGTCTACGTCTGGGGTCAGGGCTGATCCAGCCTGCCGGCACTGCAATCGGCGCGGGCCTTCGGGCCTGCGCTTTCGTTTCTGGCCCTTCGATCCGGGCATGATTTTCGGGGGGCTTGGATGCTGCGCAACGTCGTCTTCGCCTTGGTCCTCGGCCTGTCGGGCACGGCTGTGCTTGTCGGGCTTGGTGTCTGGCAGATGCAGCGCCTGGTCTGGAAAGAGGCGATCATCGCCGGGGCAGAAGGGATGATGGCCGCCGATCCGGTGGCGCTTGGGTCCAGCCTTGATCCGGTGGCCGACCGCTACCGCTCGGTTGTCGTGAACGGCACCTTTACGGGTGAGGAGGCACATGTCCTTACTTCCTCTCGTGAGGCGGGGCCGGGGTTCCTGGTGATTGCCGCCTATGTCACCGACGACGGCCGCCGCATCCTGATCGACCGAGGTTTCGTGCCTGAGACGGAAAAGGCCAGCCCGCGCCCCGCCCGCGCCCAAGGGGTGGAGGGCAACCTCAGCTGGCCCGATGACGTGACATCCTCGACCCCGCCGCATGACGAAGGGCGCGGCATCTGGTATGGCCGTGATCTGCCCGGGATCGCCGCCTTGCTGCAGACCGAGCCGGTGCTGATCATCGCCCGCACCGACACCGGCGACGGCGTCACCCCGCAGCCCGTGACGGCCGTCGGGTTCCGCAACAACCACTGGCAATATGCCGTGACCTGGTTTTCGCTCGCGGGGGTGTGGCTGGGGATGACAGTCTTTCTTCTCTGGCGTATCAGGGCGCGGACGAATTAAAGGCAATGCGATGAACTATATCTCCACCCGCGGCAGCGCGCCCGTGCTTGGCTTTGGTGCCGCGATGATGACGGGCCTGGCCCGCGACGGCGGGCTTTATGTGCCTGAAACCGTTCCGGTGCTGTCTCATGCCGAGATCGCGGCGCTGGCGGGGCAGCCCTATGAAGAGATAGCCTTTCAGGTGATGCGCCCCTATCTGGGCGGCTTCTTCGGCGATGACGAGTTTCGCGGCCTGATCGCCCGCGCCTATGAGGGCTTTCACCACGCCGCCCGCGCGCCGATGGTGCAACTGGGCGCGAACCACTTCCTGCTGGAGCTGTTTCACGGGCCGACCCTGGCGTTCAAGGACTTCGCCATGCAGATCATCGGCCAGATGATGCAGGCGGCCCTGGCCAAGACGGGAGAGCGGATCACGATTGTCGGTGCCACCTCGGGCGACACTGGCAGTGCTGCGATGGAGGCGTTTCGCGGGCTGGCGAACGTCGATGTGTTCATCCTTTTCCCGCATGGCCGCGTGTCGGACGTGCAGCGCCGCCAGATGACCACTCCGGTCGAGGCGAACTGCCATGCGATCGCCATCGACGGTGATTTCGACGAGGCGCAGGCCCGCGTGAAGGACATGTTCAACGATCACGCCTTCCGCGACGGGGTGCGGCTGGCGGGCGTCAACAGCATCAACTGGGCGCGGGTTCTGGCGCAGGTGGTTTACTACTTCCACGCCGCCACCGCGCTGGGGGCCCCACACCGGGCGGTCAGCTTTACCGTGCCGACCGGCAATTTCGGCGACATCTTCGCCGGCTGCATTGCCCGCCGCATGGGGCTGCCGATCGAGAAGCTGGTGATCGCGACCAACCAGAACGACATCCTTGACCGCGCGCTGAAGGCTGGTGAGTACCGGACCAACGGGGTTCGCGCCTCGATCAGCCCGTCGATGGATATCCAGGTCTCGTCGAACTTCGAAAGGGCGCTGTTCGACGCCTATGGCCGCGACGGCAATGCCGTGACGCAGTTGATGGACGAGATGAAATCGGGCGGATTCCACATCAGTCAGGGTGCGCTGGAGACCCTTCGGGGCACCTTCGCCTCGGGCCGCTCTTGCGAGGAGGAGACGTTGGCCACCATCCGCCGCACGCTGCAAGAGACGGGTGAGCTTCTGTGCCCCCATTCCGCTGTCGGCGTGAAGGTGGCGGAGGAGCATCTGGGTGCCACGCCGATGATAACGCTGGCCACCGCCCATCCCGCCAAGTTCCCCGATGCCGTCGAACAGGCCACTGGCCACCGCCCCGGGCTGCCGCCGCACATGGCCGACCTGTTCGACAAGCCCGAGCGGATGACCCGGGCGCCCAATGACCTTGCCGCGCTTCAGGCGCTGGTGCGCGAAAGGATTGCCCTTTGACCCAACGCCTGCACACCCTGCCCAACGGCTTTCGCATCGTGACCGAGGCGATGCCCGGCCTTCTGTCGGCATCGGTCGGCCTCTGGGTCGAGGCGGGCGGGCGGCACGAGACGCCTGCCCAGAACGGCATCGCGCATTTCCTGGAGCATATGGCCTTCAAGGGCACGCGTCGCCGCTCGGCCCTGCGGATCGCCGAAGAGATCGAGGATGTGGGCGGCTACATCAACGCCTACACCAGCCGCGAGATGACGGCCTATTACGCCCGTGTCCTGTCCAGCGACGTGGTGATGGCCCTGGACGTGATCGCCGACATCGTCCTCAACCCCCTGTTTCGCAAGGCTGATATCGAGACGGAGCGGCATGTGATCCTGCAGGAGATCGGCCAGGCGCTGGACACTCCGGATGACATCATCTTCGACTGGCTGCATGAAGTCAGCTATCCCGACCAGCCCTTCGGTCGCACGATCCTTGGGCCGGAAGAACGCGTGTCTAGCTTCACGAAAGCCGATTTCGAAGGCTTCGTCGGCCATCACTACGGCCCCGACCAGATGATCCTTTCGGCGGCGGGGGGGGTGGATCACGACGCGATCGTCGAAGCGGCGGAGCGGATCTTCGGCGCGCTGAAACCCGTTGGCCTGCCCGCAATCCAGCCCGCGCGGTTCGAGGGCGGCGAGCGGCGTGAGGTCAAGGACCTGGAGCAGGTGCATTTCGCGCTGAGCTTCGAAGGTCCGGGCTACCGCGACGACAAGGTTTACGCAGCGCAGGTCTATGCCACCGCGATGGGCGGCGGCATGTCGAGCCGCCTGTTCCAGAAGATCCGTGAGGACCGGGGCCTGTGCTATTCGATCTATGCCCAGGCCACGGCGTACGAGGATACCGGCCAGCTGACCATCTACGCCGGCACCTCCGAGGACGAGATCGGCGATCTGACGCAACTGACCGTCAATGAACTGAAACGCGCGGCGGATGACATGACCGAGGCCGAGGTTGCGCGGTCGCGCGCGCAGTTGCGGGCCGGGTTGCTCATGGGGCTGGAAAGCCCCTCCAGCCGCGCCGAACGCAACGCACGGCTGCTGTCGATCTGGGGCCGTATTCCAGGCGTGTCCGAAGCCGTGGCCAAGATCGACGCCGTCGATACGGGTTCCGTGCGGGCCTATGCGGTCGATCTGACGGTGGCACGGTCGGCGCTGACGATCTACGGGCCGGTCGCCAAGGCCCCCGGGATCGAGGCGATCCGGACCGGGCTTTCCGCCTGATGCTTGGCCTGAAGCGACGGGTCCGGGTCGAAACCGAGCGGATGACCCTGCGCCTTCCGGAACATGCCGACTGGCGGCAATGGTCGGCCTTGCGTGATTCCTCGGTCGAGTTCCTGTCGAAGTGGGAGCCGGTCTGGGCCAACGACCACCTCACGCGCCGCGCCTTCACCAACCGCGTCTACTGGGCCCAGCGGGCCGAGGCGCAGGGCACGGCGCTGCCGATGCTGATGATCCGGCGCGAGGACAACCAGCTTCTCGGGGCCCTGACGCTGGACAACATCCGGCGCGGGCCGGCGCAGGCGGGAACGCTTGGCTACTGGATCGGCCAGCCCTACGCGAGGCAGGGTTTCATGCGCGAGGCGATCCTTGCGTTGACCCACCACGCCTTCACCCGGATGGATCTGAGCCGGATGGAAGCCGCCTGTCTGCCGGAAAACGCCGCCTCACGCGGGGTGCTGGAGAAATGCGGCTTCAAGTATGAGGGCGTTGCGCAGAGCTACCTGCAGATCAACGGGCGGTGGCGCAACCATGTGCTTTACGCCAACCTGCGCGGCGACCGGCGCGGCAAGACCGATGTGGGGTGACCCTGTGCCGTTCCACCTTCCCCACGAGGGGGGAGGGAAGCGCCCTTTGCCCCCCTGCACCACATGACGATGCAGGTCGCACTGCTGAAGGGCGTCAATGTGTCCGGTGCGAACCGGCTCCCGATGGCAGATTTCCGCGCGCTTCTCACCGGTCTGGGCCTTGAACGCGTGACCACTTACATCCAGTCCGGCAACGCGGTCTTCCACAGCACCGTGCCTCCGGCCAGGCTTGAGGCGAGGATCCGCGACGCCATTGCCGCCCGATTCGGCTTTGCGCCGGA
>JANPJZ010000054.1:0-6248 GCA_031425795.1 Rhodobacter sp.
AGGAGCGCCTTGCCGATGCCGCTGGAATGCATCGGGCCCTTGGTGCCGGGCGGAAAGAAGGCGCGGATCGCCTCGCTGGTTTCGACCTGGGCGAGGAAAAGCACCTCGCCGCGCACCTCTACGCCCAGGTTCGCGGTTTCCCCGGTTTCGCGCATCAGCTGGTCCATCGGCTGGCGGGCGCGTTCCACGACCTTGGTCCGGCGCAGGAAGGCGGTGCCGATCCTGAAGGCCCCCGCGCCGATGTGCCAAAGCTGTCCGGGTTCTTCCACTTCGACCATGCCATGCCCTTGCAGGGTCTGCAGCGCGCGGAAGGTGGTGGCGACGGCCTGGCCCGTCTCCTCGGCGAGGTCAGAGAGGGTGCGGCCCGGGCCCTGCGCGAGATGCTCCAAGAGGAACAGCGCCCGGTCCAGCGCCTGAACGGTGTTCTGATCGGTCTTGTCGTTGAACGCTTTCGGCCGACCACGCGGTTTTTGTGCCATCGGTCAATCCCCCCAATCCGCGCTGAAAAAGCGCAAGTCGTTGCTTAAGATGGAAAATAGCATCTGTTCCACGTTTTGAAAAATCATTTCGAAAAAATTGTGAACTGGGGTCGACGGGCCTAGAAGAAGGGACATGCAGTGAGGAGAACCCCGATGTCCTTCCAGAACCCTGTCTTCATCCCCGGCCCGACCAACATCCCGGAAAGCGTGCGCAAGGCCTGTGACATGCCGACGCTGGACCATCGCAGCCCTGCGTTCGCGCGGATATTCAAGCCGGCGGTCGAAGGTGTGCGGCGGGTCTTGAAGATGGACGCGGGTGAGGTCATCCTGATCCCGTCCACCGGCACTGGCGGGTGGGAAGCGGCCGTTTCGAACACCCTGTCGCCGGGGGATACCGTGCTCGCGGCGAGGTTCGGCATGTTCAGCCACCGCTGGATCGACCTCTGCCAGCGCCACGGGCTGAACGTCAGGATCATCGAGACGCCCTGGGGACAGGGTGCGCCGCTGGCGGCGATCGAGGCAGCGTTGAAGGCGGACAAGACGATCAAGGCTGTTCTGGCCACGCACAATGAAACGGCAACCGGGGTGAAATCCGACATTGCCGGCATCCGCCGCGCGATGGATGCGGCGGGTCATGGGGCGATGCTGATGGTCGACGGTGTGTCCTCCATCGGGTCGATGCCGTTCGAGTTCACCGCTTGGGGCGTCGATATCGCGGTGGCGGGCAGCCAGAAGGGGTTCATGCTGCCGGCGGGCCTCGCGATCCTTGGGGTCAGCCCCAAGGCCATCGCGGCGATGGAGACGGCGACCCTTCCCCGCACCTTCTTTGATTTCAAGGACATGCTGACCAGCTATGCGCGCGGCGGCTTCCCGTATACGCCCCCGGCTGGCCTGATTGCGGGCCTCGCCCATGCCATTGACCTTCTGGAAGCAGAGGGCCTGGACAACGTCTACGCCCGCCACCACCGCCTTGCCGAGGGGGTGCGCCGGGCGATCACCGCCTGGGGGATGACGCCCTATGCCGCGACACCCGACCTTTACTCCGACACCGTGACGGCGGTGAAGGTGCCTGCGGGCTGTGATGGGACCGCCCTGGTGCAGTTGGCCGCCAGCAAATACGGCGTGGCCTTTGGTGTGGGTCTGGGTGAGGTGGCCGGCAAGGTCTTCCGCATTGGGCATCTGGGCATGCTGACGGACGTGATGGTCCTGTCAGGCCTTGCGACGGCCGAGATGTGCATGGCCGACCTCGGCTGGCCGATCACCCTTGGCTCCGGCGTGGCGGCGGCGCAGGACTACTACCGTGGCACGGTGCCCGCGATGGCGATGGCAGCAGAATGAAGGATTTTGCCATGCAGATCCCGACTTATGACGATGTGCTGGCCGCCCATGCCCGCATCGAACCCTACATCCACCGGACCCCGGTCCTGACCTCCAGCTACCTGAACGACCTGACCGGGGCGGAGCTGTTCTTCAAATGTGAGAACTTCCAGAAGGCGGGCGCCTTCAAGGTGCGCGGCGCTTGCAATGCGGTCTTCGGGTTAAGCGATCAGATGGCCGCGAAGGGCGTCTGCACCCATTCCTCCGGCAATCATGCGCTGTCGCTGTCCTACGCCGCCGGGCGCAGGGGCATCCCCTGCAACGTCGTCATGCCGCACACCGCCCCGCAGGCCAAGAAGGACGCCGTCCGGGGCTATGGCGGCGTCATCACCGAATGTGAGCCTTCGACCACCAGCCGTGAAGCCGTCTTCGCCGAAGTTCAGGCCCGCACGGGGGGCGAGTTCGTCCACCCCTACAACGCCCCCCGAGTCATCGCGGGCCAGGCCACCTGCTCGCGTGAGTTTCTGGAGCAGGTGGACGGCCTTGACGCGCTCATCGCGCCGATCGGCGGCGGCGGCATGATCTCGGGCACCTGCCTGACCGTGTCCAGCCTCGCGCCGGGGGTGGATATCTATGCGGCTGAACCGAAGAACGCCGACGACGCCTTCCGCAGCTTCAAGGCCGGTCACATCATCGCCGACGACGCGCCTGAGACGATTGCCGATGGGTTGAAGGTTCCGTTGAAGGACCTGACCTGGCATTTCGTTTCCAATCACGTCACCGACATCTTCACCGCAACGGAAGAGCAGATCATCGACGCGATGAAGCTGACCTGGAAGCGCATGAAGATCGTGATGGAGCCAAGTTGCGCCGTGCCGCTGGCGACGATCCTCGCGAATCCCGAAACCTTCCGCGGCCGCCGCGTCGGCGTCATCATCACCGGCGGCAACGTCGATCTGGACAACCTGCCTTGGATGAAAGGGTAACATCATGAACACGCATCCGAAATTCGAAGGTCTTGAAGTCGGCTATGACATTCCCGCCCTGCCGGGGATGGCTGAGGCGGACATCCAGACGCCCTGCCTGGTGCTGGACCTTGATGCGCTGGAGCGGAACATCAAGAAGATGGGCGACTATGCGAAAGCCCACGGCATGCGGCACCGGGTGCATGGCAAGATGCACAAGTCGGTCGATGTGGCGCTGCTGCAGGAACGGCTTGGCGGCTCGGTCGGTGTCTGCTGTCAGAAGGTGTCAGAGGCCGAAGTCTTCGCCCGTGGCGGCATCAAGGATGTGCTGGTGTCCAATCAGGTGCGCGATCTGGCGAAGATCGACCGTCTGGCGCGAATCCCCAAACTGGGCGCGCGGGCGATCTGCTGCGTGGACATGATGGAGAACGTGGCCGACCTGTCGGCGGCGGCGGTCAGGCATGGCACGACCATCGAATGCCTGGTGGAGATCGACTGCGGCGCGGGGCGCTGTGGGGTCAAGACCACGCCCGAGGTTGTGGCTTTGGCCAAGGCGATCGACGCGGCCCCGGGGCTGAAGTTCGCGGGCATCCAAGCCTATCAGGGCGCGATGCAGCACATGGACAGCTACGAGGACCGCAAGGCGAAGATCGACCTTGCCGTTGCCCAGGTGAAGGACGCGGTGGATACGCTGAAGGCAGAGGGCATCGCATGCGACATCGTCGGCGGCGGCGGGACGGGCAGCTACTACTTTGAGTCCACCTCAGGCGTTTACAACGAGTTGCAGTGCGGCTCTTACGCCTTCATGGACGCGGATTACGGCCGCATCCTTGACAAGGACGGCAAGCGGATCGACCAGGGCGAATGGGAGAATGCGCTTTTCATCCTGACCTCGGTGATGAGCCACGCGAAGGCCGACAAGGCCATCGTCGACGCGGGCCTGAAGGCCCAGTCGGTCGACTCAGGCCTCCCGGTGATCTATGGTCGGACGGATGTGAAATACGTCAAGTGCAGCGATGAACATGGCGTTGTCGAAGACCCGCAGGGTGTGCTCAAGGTCAACGTCAAGCTGAAGCTCGTCCCCGGCCACTGCGACCCGACCTGCAACGTGCATGACTGGTATGTCGGCGTCCGCAATGGCGTGGTCGAAGTGGTCTGGCCGGTCTCGGCCCGTGGCAAGGCCTACTGAGCCCTTTCATCTTGCACAAGTATCCCACGGGGGTGCGGGGGTGTGAAACCCCCGCTGCTCCGCCTGACACAAGGAGCACCCGATGCTTATCGTCCCCGAGGCGCTGATCGCGTCACTTGTCTCGCCCGAAGATGCCTTTTCGGCGGTCGAGGCGACTTTCGCCGCAATGGCGCGGGGCGAGGCCCATAACTTCCCCGTCGTGCGTGAGGCGTTGGGGGAGGGGCGGCAGTATGGCTTCAAGTCGGGCCTTGACCGGTCGGCCCAGATGCTGGGCGTCAAGGCGGGTGGCTACTTTCCGGGCAACGCCGCCAGGGGGATCATCAACCACCAGTCGACGGTCTTTCTTTTCGACCCCGAAACCGGGCGGCCTACGGCCATGGTCGGTGGCGGGCTGCTGACGGCGCTGCGGACAGCGGCGGCGAGTGCCATTTCCATCGACCGCCTGGCGCGGCAGGACGCGCGCGTCCTCGGCATGGTCGGGGCCGGGCATCAGGCTGGGTTCCAGCTGCGCGCTGCGGTGCGGGTGCGGCGGTTCGACAGGGTCATCGCCTGGAACCTGCACCCGGACATGCTGCCAAAGCTTGGCGCCATCGCCGCCGAGCTTGGCCTGCCCTTCGAGGCGGTGCCGCTGGAGCGGATGGTCGAGGCTGATGTGATCGTGACGATCACCTCCAGCCCGGTGGCCAGCCTCATGTCGGCGCATGTGAGGGACGGGACGCACCTCGCCTGCATGGGGACCGATACGGTGGGCAAGCAGGAGGTGGAGCCGGCGCTGCTCGGCCGCGCCTCGGTCTTTACCGACGAGGTCGCGCAATCGGTCGGTCTGGGCGAGGCGCAGCATGCCGTGGCGGCGGGGCTGCTGGATGCCACGGCGATCACGCCGCTGGGCGAGGTGCTGACCGGGGCGCATCCCGGACGGGTTTCGGCGACAGAGGTGACCGTATTCGATGGAACAGGGGTCGGGCTGCAGGACCTTGCGGTCGCCGCTGTCGCGGTGAGCCGTGCGCGGGAGCGTGGGCTTGGGGTGGAGGTCGACGTCTGAGCCCTGACGCGATTGTCATGGGCACAAGATTTCCGCCGCTCGCCCGTTGAAGCGAAGCGGCGCCCGTGATGTGACTGCGGGCATCGTCGCTGCGAAAGGGCTGGGGATGCGGGTCTTCGTGAACGGGTTCGGGCGGATCGGGCGGTCGGTGCTGCGCGCCTGGGCCAGGGGGGCCGCGCTGGGGGTGGAGATCGTCGGGATCAACGACATCGCCACGGCCGAGATGTGTGCCTATCTGTTCCAGTTCGACAGTGTCTTCGGGCCCTGGCCCGGGTCGGTGACACTGGACGCCGGCGCGCTGGTGGTCGATGGCCGGGCGATACCGCTGCATCGGACGGCGGACCTGTCCACATTGGACCTCGCTGGAGTGGACGTTGTGATGGAATGCACCGGTCGCGCCGAAAGCCGCGAGGTGGCGGAGCGCGGTCTGCAAGCCGGGGCGCGGCGGGTGCTGATCTCGGGGCCCTCTTCCGCGGCGGAGGTGACCGTGGTGCTGGGGGCGAATGAGGCGGCGCTGGGAGGCCAGCGGATCGTGTCGAACGCCAGCTGCACCACGAACGCGCTGGCGCCGCTGGTGCGGCTGCTTGACCGGGAGTGGGGGGTGGTGACGGGGTCGATGACCACGATCCATTGCTACACTGGCAGCCAGCCGACGGTGGACGCCCCCGCCGCCGACTTTGCCAGGAGCCGGGCGGCCGCTTTGTCGATGGTGCCGACCACGACCTCTGCGCAACGGCTGCTGGATCAGGTGCTGCCCGGGGTGGCGGGGCGGATCATGGGGTCGGCGGTGCGGGTGCCGGTCGCTTCGGTTTCTTGCGTCGACCTTGTGGTCACGACAGAGCGGGCTTGCAGTGCCGAAGCGGTCAACACGCTGTTCCGGGGGGCTGGCGGGGTGATCGGGGCGACGGACCTGCCGCTGGTTTCGTCTGACCTGCGGGCGCGGGGAGAGAGCATCGTGATGGCCTGCCTCGAGACCAGGCGGACGCCGCAGGGGCTGCTGCGGGTCTTTGGCTGGTATGACAACGAGTGGGGGTTTTCCAACCGGATGCTGGATGTGGCACGGTTGATGGGGTGATGTCCCGGGCAGGGACAGCCTGCCGGTGTGAATGAAATCAATGGCTTGGTTTGGCATTTTCAGGATTTGTTAGGGTTTGGCGCGCGGGTGGCGTGGGAGGGGGGGGGGTGGAAAAAACCACACAAACCCGGGGCAATATGGGAAAGAGCTATTGTTTTTTGTTGGGGGAAAAGGAAAAAAA
>JANPJZ010000055.1:0-14458 GCA_031425795.1 Rhodobacter sp.
CGGGACCTTCACGCTGCCGACCCGCGCCAGGCGGCTTATGTCGTTGCGCAGGAGGTCCACGATCATCAGGTTCTCGGCCCGGTCCTTGACGCTGGCCTGCAGCGCCGCCGCAATGGCCGCGTCGCGCACCGGGTCCGGGTCACGCGGGGCGGTGCCCTTCATCGGGCGGGTGACGATCCGGCCCCCCGCTTCCAGCCGGAAGAAAAGCTCGGGCGAGCGGGAGACCACCACCGGCCCCACACCCAGATCGACATAGGCGCCATGCCCCACCGCCCCCGTCCGCCGCAGCGCGCCGTAAAGGCCAAGCGGAGTGCCTGACACCAGCTGCGCCGCCATCGGGAAGGTCAGGTTCACCTGATAGCAGTCGCCCGCCGCGATGTAGCCAAGCACCCGCGCCATCGCTGCGTCATAGGCACTGCGCGGAATGCCCGGTTCGGGCGCGCTCATCGCGCTGGTCAGACCCTCCGACGCCGCTTGCGCAAGTGCGCCGTCCGATGCCTCCGGCCGGTCGAACACGCCAAAGGCCACCAGCGGCCCCGGCCTCTGCGCGGGCATCAGACCTGCCAGCCGAGGCTCCAGCACATAGCCCGCCTCATAGGCGACATAGCCTGCGATCCAGGCCCCGCCGGCACGCGCCACCTCGGCCTGGGCAAAGGCGGCCGGTACCTCTTCGGGCCGTTCGGCGACGACCACGTCCCGTGGATGCTGAAAGAGCGTTGGCCCGTCCAATGGTCCGTGTTCGAGAAGGATCACCCGTAGCGCCCCGCTTTGCCTTTTCCCGAGATAGGCCGATACCCCCCGCCCCGCCAGCCGTTTTGCGCCCGCTTTGGCTGCCGAATGCGACAGCATTTCACATCAATCGCCGTCCGGAAGGACGAAAACACATTCCGCGCTTGCCAGATGTTCAATAAAAAGCTTCCATTCGACACGGTACATCCCACCACATATCGTGGTGCGGGCGCCCAACAGCACAATAATACGTTCAACAACGGTTCGGAGGGAACACCATCATGGCATCCGAAGACTATACCGACAAAGACAAGAGCGAGGACGTCAAAGCCCTCCACGGCATGGGCTACGCGCAGGAACTCTCGCGCTCGATGTCGAGATTCTCCAACTTTGCAATTTCGTTTTCGATCATCTGCATCCTTTCCGGCGGCATCAACTCCTTCGCCCAGGCGATCTCGTCGGTCGGTGGCGCGGGGGCCGGCATCGGCTGGATCGTGGGCTGTCTGCTGTCAGGCATGTTCGCTTTGGCCATGGCGCAGATCGCATCAGCCTTCCCGACAGCGGGCGGGCTTTACCACTGGGCCTCGATTCTGGGGAACCGGTTCTGGGGCTGGCTGACGGCCTGGCTCAACCTTTTGGGCCTGATCACGGTCCTCGGTGCCATCAACATCGGCACCGCCTACTTCTTTGCCGGAACGTTCGGGCCAAGCTTCGGCTTCACCGGGACCGACTGGCAGGTTGTGGGCTTCGTCGCCGCGATCACGATCCTGCAGGCAATCTTCAACCACGTCGGCATCAAGGTCACGACCTTCCTGACCGACATTTCCGGCTACATCATCTTCGCGACCACGGCAGTTCTGGTGATCGCCTGCCTTTACTTCGCCCCGGCGATCGACATTTCGCGGCTCTGGACCTTCACCAACTACTCGGGTGAGGCCGGTGGAAACGTCTTTCCGCAGTCGGACAACGTGGCCTATCTCTTCCTGCTTTGCCTCTTGCTCCCGGTCTATACCATCACCGGTTACGACGCCTCGGCCCACACCTCCGAGGAAACCAAGAACGCCGCCATGTCGGTGCCCAAAGGCATTGTCTCGGCTGTGCTCTGGTCGTCGCTGATCGGCTGGATCATGATCTGCGCGATCACGCTCGCAATTCCCGACATGAACGCAGCCGCGGCCCAGGGCTGGGGCATGTTCTTCGGAACGATCAATGAGATCATGCCGGCAACTCTTGCGAACCTGATCTACCTTGGCATTCTCATCGCGCAGTTCCTTTGCGGTCTGGCCACGGTTACTTCAGCCAGCCGGATGCTCTTCGCCTTCGCCCGCGATGACGGTATGCCGGTCGGGTCCAAGGCGCTGGCGTCCGTCTCGCCAAAGTTCCGCACGCCGGTGAATGCGATCTGGACGGCGACCGTGCTTTGCATCCTCTACGTGATGCTGGCGCTGTCGATCAAGGTTGCGGGGACCTCGATCTACGTGATCGTGGTGAACTCCACCCTCGTCTTCCTGTTCCTGTCCTTCACGATTCCGCTGGTTGCCGCGATGTTGTCCTTTGGCACCGCGAAATGGCCGACCCCCGGCCCATGGGCGCTGTCCGCAGGCGTCTACAAGCTGGTCACGGTCCTGGCCGTGGTGGGCATGGCGGTGATCTTGTTCATCGCGGTCGCTCCGCCGAACGAACGTGTGCTCTACGTCGTTCTGGGCTTCATCGTCCTTGCGCTGATCCTCTGGTTCACAGTGGAAAATCGCCGCTTCGAGGGGCCCCCCACGGGCGACCGCATCGCCAAGCGCCAGGCCGCGATCAAGGCGGCCGAGGCAGCCGTCGGCGAAGCGGTCTGACCACCATCCTTACCCTGAATAACGGCCGGGCCTCTGCCCGGCCGTTTTTCGTGGCAAAGTTTGCTTTCGCCGACGCAGTCATGGCCTTGAAGCGGTCCGTCACGGCCTGCGCCGAAATCCGCTCCAGTCCTGCAGACCGGCATCGATTTCCTACCCTTGAGGGGGCTGGCGACGCCGCAACTTTCGGCAAATCATTGTCTGCGGACCCTGGGGCGGGTTCACCTGTTTACCCTTGCGCCCCGGCCCGCCCTCGCTATAACCCGCGAAGTTTTGCGCTATAGGTGGGGGCTGACATGCCGAAGCGGACCGATATCAAGTCTATCATGATCATCGGCGCAGGTCCCATCGTCATCGGGCAAGCGTGTGAGTTCGACTACTCCGGCGCCCAGGCCTGCAAGGCGCTGCGGGAAGAGGGCTACCGGGTGATCCTGGTGAACTCCAACCCCGCGACGATCATGACCGATCCGGGCCTGGCGGATGCCACCTACATCGAGCCGATCACCCCCGAAGTCGTCGCCAAGATCATCGAAAAAGAGCGCCCCGACGCGATCCTGCCGACGATGGGCGGACAGACCGGCCTGAACACCGCGCTGGCACTGGCGGACATGGGTGTGTTGGAAAAGTTCAAGGTCGAGCTGATCGGGGCCAAGCGCGAAGCCATCGAAATGGCAGAAGATCGCAAGCTCTTCCGTGAAGCGATGGACCGGATCGGGCTGGAAAACCCCAAGGCCACCATCATCGCGGCACCGAAACTGCCTTCGGGAAAGTATGACATCGCCGCCGGCGTGGCCGAGGCGATTGCCGCCATCGAATACGTGGGCCTTCCCGCCATCATCCGCCCCGCCTTCACCCTTGGCGGCACCGGCGGCGGCGTCGCCTACAACCGCGACGACTATGAGGCGATTGTCCGCTCCGGGCTTGAAGCGTCACCCGTCGCACAGGTGCTGGTCGACGAGTCCCTCCTCGGCTGGAAGGAATTCGAGATGGAGGTGGTGCGCGACCGCGCCGACAACGCCATCATCGTCTGCTCCATTGAGAACGTAGACCCGATGGGCGTGCATACCGGCGACAGCATCACCGTGGCCCCCGCGCTTACCCTGACCGACAAGGAATACCAGATCATGCGCAACGGCAGCATCGCCGTGCTGCGCGAGATCGGGGTGGAGACCGGGGGCTCCAACGTCCAGTGGGCGATCAATCCGGTGGACGGTCGGATGGTCGTGATCGAGATGAACCCCCGGGTGTCGCGGAGTTCTGCCTTGGCATCGAAGGCCACCGGCTTCCCCATCGCCAAGATCGCCGCAAAGCTCGCCGTCGGCTACACGCTGGACGAGTTGGACAACGACATTACCAAAGTTACGCCCGCGTCTTTCGAGCCGTCCATCGACTACGTCGTCACCAAGATCCCCCGCTTCGCCTTCGAGAAATTCCCCGGCAGCGAACCGAACCTTACCACCGCGATGAAATCCGTGGGCGAGGTCATGGCCATCGGCCGCACCATCCACGAGTCGATGCAGAAGGCCCTCGCCTCCCTGGAGACCGGCCTGACCGGCTTCGACGAAATCGCTATCCCGGGTGCCCCCGACAAGGCCTCCATCGTCAAGGCGCTCGGCCAGGCCACACCGGACCGGCTCCGCGTCATCGCGCAAGCCATGCGCCACGGTCTGACCGATGACGAGATCAACCAGATCACCGCCTTCGACCCCTGGTTCCTGTCCCGCATCCGCGAGATCATCGACACCGAAGCCGCCATCCGCAAGGACGGTCTGCCCACCAACCCCGACGCCCTCCGCGCGCTGAAGATGATGGGCTTCACCGACGCCCGCCTCGGCCTTCTTACCGGCCGCGACGAAGCCCAGGTCCGCCGCGCCCGGACCCGCCTTGGCGTCACCGCCGTCTTCAAGCGCATCGACACCTGCGCCGCCGAGTTCGAGGCCCAGACCCCCTACATGTATTCCACCTACGAACACCCCGCGATGGGCGATGTGGAATGTGAAAGCCGCCCCACCAAGGCCAGGAAGGTCGTCATCCTCGGCGGCGGCCCTAACCGCATCGGGCAAGGCATCGAGTTCGACTACTGCTGCGTCCACGCCTGCTATGCGCTGACCGCGGCGGGCTATGAGACCATCATGGTCAACTGCAACCCCGAGACCGTCTCCACCGACTATGACACCTCCGACCGCCTCTATTTCGAACCGCTGACGCTGGAGCATGTCCTCGAAATCCTGCGGATCGAGCAGGAGAACGGCACCCTTCACGGCGTCATCGTCCAGTTCGGCGGCCAGACGCCCCTGAAACTGGCCAACGCGCTGCACGCCGAAGGCATCCCGATCCTCGGCACCACGCCCGACGCCATCGACCTGGCCGAGGACCGCGAGCGGTTTCAGGGCCTTCTCCACAAGCTTGGCCTGAAGCAGCCCGTCAACGGCACCGCCCGCAGCCGGGATGAGGCCTTCAAGGTGGCCGAAACCGTCGGCTATCCCCTCGTCATCCGCCCCTCCTTCGTCCTTGGCGGCCGCGCGATGGAGATCATCCGCGACGACGCCCAGCTGGAACGCTACATCCGCACCGCCGTGCAGGTCTCCGGTGACAGCCCCGTCCTTCTCGATTCCTACCTCTCCAACGCCATCGAGGTTGACGTCGATGCGTTAAGCGACGGTAAAGAGGTCCATGTCGCTGGAATCATGGAACATATCGAGGAAGCCGGCGTCCATTCGGGCGATTCGGCCTGCTGCCTGCCGCCGCATTCCCTGACGCCTGAAACTATCGCCGAGCTGAAACGCCAGACCGTCCAGATGGCCCTGGCCCTGAACGTCGTCGGCCTGATGAACGTGCAGTTCGCGATCAAGGACGGCACGATCTACGTCTTGGAGGTCAACCCCCGCGCCTCCCGCACCGTGCCCTTCGTCGCCAAGGCCACCGACTCTGCCATCGCCGCCATCGCCGCGCGCCTGATGGCCGGTGAGCCCCTCTCGAACTTCCCCCTCCGCGCGCCCTATGCCCAAGGCGTCGGACCCGACACCCCCCTGCCGCTGGCCGACCCGAACACCCTCGCCGACCCGATCACCCCCTGGTTTTCTGTCAAGGAGGCCGTCCTCCCCTTCGCCCGCTTCCCCGGCGTCGACCCCGTCCTCGGCCCGGAAATGCGCTCCACCGGTGAGGTGATGGGCTGGGACCGCACCTTCCCCCTGGCCTTCCTCAAGGCCCAGATGGGGGCCGGGACGATCCTGCCCGAGTCCGGTCGCGTGTTCCTGTCCGTCAAGGACATGGACAAGACCGAGGCGCTTGCGGAGGCCGCCCGCGACCTCGTGGCGATGGGCTTCGTGATCGTCGCCACCAAAGGCACCGCCGCCTGGCTGGCCACGCAAGGCATACCCAGCGAGGGCGTCGCCAAGGTCTACGAAGGTCGCCCGAACATCGTCGACCGCCTGAAGAACGACGAGATCGCCCTGGTGCTGAACACGACCGAGGGCACCCAGGCCGTCAGCGACAGCCGCGACATCCGCCGCGTCGCGCTGATGGACAAGATCCCGTATTTCACGACCGCTGCGGCCAGCATCGCCGCGGTGGCGGCGATGAAGGCGCGGGGTGAGGGGTATGGGGTCAGGAGGTTGCAGGGGTGACTGACGGCGCTGAAGGTTACCATTTCCTTGAAGAAATGAGAGAATGACTGACGTACTTTCGCATTGGAAAGAGTTTCTGAATCCGGAGACACTTCGGCGAAGGATGTTGTGTGCATCACTATTTCTGGTCGCGCACGAGATGCTCGTAACAGCCATAAGGACGAGGCTGCGAGATTTCTTTATTGTTGGATTTGACGAAAACGGCTTCACCTACAGCCCAGATTACGACAGCCGAGTGCTTTCACTTGATCCGAAAGGGAAGAGGGACGCTTGGCGCGCATCGATTGTCTGGCTGGAACAAATGTCGGTCATTGATCAGGATGACAAGGGGAAGATTAAAGACTGCACGGATGCAAGAAACACGTTTGCGCATGAACTCAACGAAATAATATCTGGCCGAAAGAGCCCTGACTTTGAGGCCCTATTCCCCATCCTTGTTGATTTGGTGGTCAAGATCGATCGACGGTGGATCGTCAACGTTGAGATTGATACTGATCCCGACCTCGCAGATCAGGAAATTGACCCTGAGCAAGTGATGCCAGGGTCACAACTTATGCTCTCTATTGTTCATCAATCTGCCGTCGGCGACATAGCTGCCGCTAACAAGCTTTATGAAGCCTTCATCTCTGGAACGACAAAGACTCCTTAGACTATCGGGATTCTCAGTTAGGCCGCCTCTCTATACCGCCTTCTTCAAGGAGTAAGGCAGGTTCAGCGAGACGCGCGCCTTCACGTGCTGATCCTCCGCAAGGCCTAGGACAAACAACTGTCCGCCGAACCCTTAGCCACAATCGCCTGCCAATCCGGTCCAAGCGTCTGCCGCGCGGACAAGGCATCCCTCATCCGCGGATCGCCCTTCTGGATGATCTGGATGACCATGTCCTGAGTGTTCGTCTCATAGGTGTCGAACCCGCCGTAGGTGTTGAACATCCCGCCTGTGATCTCCGACTTCGACTGGTCCCCCATCACGATGAAGCGGTCCGCGCCACGCTTGACCACTTCGATAGCCGCCTCACGGAACGCAATCTCCCGCGTGCCCTTTGCACCGCACAAATCCTCAGCTTCGGTCGAAATCTTGAACGATGTTTGGGTCAGCGGCTGCACGCTGGTTTCAACGCATCCAACCAAAGCCATCAAGGCACAAAGAATTGTAAACTTTCGCACAGGCGAATCCTTCCTTCTCATAGTATTCCGCCACTAATGCATAGCGATCCAAGCCTTAACAATTCCCTAACGCCTGCAGTCAACCCATTGACTTCCCTTGCGGCCCCCACCTGTCCCTGCCCGGGACACCCTCCTACCGCGCCATCTCCGCCGTCCAGCCCCGCGTCTTGCCGAGGTTCATCAGGCCATGCGGGTCGGCCTCCCTTTTGAAGTCGATCTGGACCGTGTCGATCGCCTTCATCCCGCCATCCTCGATCGTGATCGCATGGGGGTCGTAGATCGCGCAGCCCTCGGCCTCGAGTTCCGCAATGATCTGGTACATCCGGTCCTTCGTGGTCCAGCGGACGATGGGGAGGGCGAAGAAATGGACCTCTCCCCCCATCCTTGCCGTCTCGTGGTGCCAGTAGATTTCCTCGCCGTACCGCTCCAGCTGGCGGGCGCAGAGGGCGAAGTCGAGGGGGGGCGCGTAGGCGACCTGGAGGTAGGTCCAGATGCCGGGCTCCAGTTTCAGGGCCTGCAGGGTGGTGTGGTTCCAGCCGCATTCCCAGACGGGGGGGAGGCCGGCGGCGTCCATTTCGGCGTCGGTCTTCACCAACACGACGCTGCCGCCGTGGTCGGTCACCAGGGTCTCGAAGGCGGCGAGGCTGCCGGGGGCGACCATGGCGAAGATCGCATCGTGGGTGGGGGGAAAGATGCCCTCGAACTTCTTGTAGAAGCGGGAGAAGCGGCGTTCGCAGACGGTGAGGAGGAAGCTTTCGATGCCCCGCGTCTCGGCCTCCACCGAGGCTTTCAGGGCCGTGTCGTAGCCGTCGAACAGGGCCACCACCTGCCGGTAGTCGACCGCCGGGGTCAGGCCGTAGTCCAGCGCGGTGATGATCCCGTTGGTGCCGTAGGCGTGCTGGACCTTCAGGATCTCGGGCCCCCGCAGTTCGATCACGCGGGGGGTCTCCTCCACCGTCACAAGGCGGACATATGTGATGTTCGTCCCGTCCCGCAGCATGCCGTTCTTGAGGGACCCGATCCCGCCCGAGCCGCCCGAGACGAAGCCCGCCATCGTCGCCAAGCGCTTGGTGGAGGGGAACATCGACAGCATTTGCCCCGTCTCGGCCACGGCGTGTTCGACCTTCTCGATCCGGGCGCCTGCCTCGCAGACCACGCGGCCGGGGGTGATCTCAAGGATGCGGTCAAGCTTGGTCATCTCCATCACCACGCCGCCCTCCATCGGGACGCACTGGCCGTAGTTTCCGGTCCCGCCGCCCCGCAGCGTCAGCGGCAGGCGCAGCTTGGCGCAGGCGGCGGCGACCTGGATGACCTCGGCCTCCGTCCTCGGCTGGACGACAATCTGGCCGGTCATCGGATCTAGCTGGTCCTTCAGGATCGGTGAGTACCAGTAGTAGTCGCGCGACTTGGCCTGGACGTATTTCGGGTCGTCGTTCGCGGGCACCTCGCCGATCATGGCGCGGAAGGCGGTGAGTTTTTCCATCGGGACGGTCATCGGGGTACCTTCAGGTTTGGGGAATGCCGCCCCGGATCACTGTGCGCCGAACGCCCGGTCGGGCAAGCGCGGCAAAGACATCGGGGGCGGGCAGGAGGAGGAAATCGGCGGGCTCGCCCACCGCGAGGCGCTGGGGGGCGAGGCCAAGCGCGCGGGCGGGGGTGGCGGTGATGGCATCGGTCCAGTCGTCGGGCACAAGGTGCGCGGCTAGGGCGGCGAGGCGGAGGCTTTCCAGCGGGTCGTGGAGGCCCATCGGATAGAAGGGATCGCGGACATTGTCGGTGCCGAGAAGGACATTGACCCCGGCAGCCCGCAGTTCCTGCGCCGGGGCCAGACCGCGCAGGCGGGGGCTGCGGCCGGGGGTCATGTCCTGCAGGTAGAGGTTGGTGGTAGGCATGACGGTTAGCGCCACGCCCGAGGCCGCGAGCGCTTCGATGGCGCGGGCGGCGTCGGGGCGGATGCTGAGGGAGCAGGCATGACCGCAGAGCACCCGGGTGCCCATACGGCGGCGGGTCGCCTCGGCCACGATCAGGTCAAGGCCGGTGGCTTCGGGATCAAGGCCTTCGTCGACGTGAAAGTCGAGGAGGAGGTCGTGCTTTTCGGCGAGGTCGAAGACAACGGGGATCCGGGCTTCAAGGTCGGGGTGGCGGTAGATGAAGGCACCCAGCACCTGCCCATCCTGCGCAACTCGTTTCGCGATGGACGGGCCGTGGTCGGGGTCGCCGAGAAGGTCGATGCCGGAGAGGGAGGCGCGGATGAGAGGCATCCGGGTGGTCCAGTCTTGGGCGACTTCGCTTGCCACCTCCCACGCCAGGGGGACGGATGGCTCGTTCCAGTCGATATGGCTGCGGATGGCGCTACAACCGGAGGTCCAGGCCTCCTCCATCCCGTCGGTGAAGCGGGTCAGAAGGTCCAGCGGCGTCCAGTTCGCCTTGTCCGCCGCCATCGCCTCGATCGCGCCGAAAAGGCCGGGCTTTTCAGCCCGGGCGCGGTGGCTGGTGAAGGCCTTGTCGAGGTGGACATGGGGCTCGACCGGCAGGGGGAGGATGGTCTGGGTGGCGGGGCCGGGGGTGGGCTCAATCGCGGCTATGCGGCCAGCGGCCAGCGTCAGGCGCACCGTTGCTCCGTTCAGGTTCACGGCCTCAAGGATCATGGCGCGTCCAGGTCCGGCGTATTGGAGAGGTGGGTCAAGGTCATCCGGTCCACCTCCTGCAAGAGGGTCACGATCTGGCGGGCGGCGTTTTCGATGGTCTTCCGGCCCTTGTCCACTGTCGCAAGCGAGGCGTTTCCGGCGGCCCCGGCGGGGTGTAGGTCTTGCGCGGCCCAGGCGAGCTTGCCGGCGGGGGTAAGGCCTAGGTGCTTGTTATATTTTGACATTTCGGCGACGAGGGGACGGAAATCGCGGGAGTGCTCCATCTGGACGAGGTCGGGGTGCAGGGCGCGCATGACGGATGTCTCCATGTCGCCCGCGTGGATGCCGAAGCGCTCCTCCTCTGCCGTGTAGAGGCCCGGCGGCATGCCCATCGCGAACCAGTTGGCGGCGACCACCAGCATCCTGTGCCGCAGGCGCAGGTCACGGGCGACGATGTCCATCGGCGCGATCTGGCCGCCGTGGGAATTGAGGATCACCAGCTTCCGAACCCCGGCGCGGGCGACGCTGTCCCCGATGTCGGACCACATCGCCATCAAGGTTGCGGCGGAGAAGGTCAGCGTGCCGGGATAGGCGGAGTGTTCATCTGACTTGCCGACCGGGAGGGTTGGGAGGATCAGGGCGGGCAGGTCATCTGGAATTAACGGAATGGTGGCGAATAGAATGCCATCAAGGATCGCCTGATCGACGCGGAGGGGAAGGTGCGGGCCGTGCTGCTCTATCGCGCCAACCGGCAGGACGGCGATCAACCGGTCGCGCGGCAGGGCGGCGAAATCGCGCGCGGTGTAGTCGGCCCAGAAGCGGTGCTGCATGTGTTTCCCCGGTGTCCTGGGGAAGGTTGTGCCGCCGGTGGGGGAAGTCAAACTGTTTGCGGCGAGGAGTGCCGGACGATGCGGCAACTGCCTGATTTGCAGGCGTCAGAACCCGTTGATCGGGACCTTGAGGTGGCGCTTGCCGTCCTTGTCCGCTGGCGGAAGCGTGCCCCCACGCATGTTCACCTGGAGGGCGGGGAGGATCAGCTTCGGCATATCGAGCGTCGCGTCGCGGGCGGTGCGGAGGGCGATGAACTCTTCCCGCGTCTTGCCGGCGATGTGGATGTTCATGGCGCGCTCCTCTGCGACCGTGGTTTCGTAAGCGATCGCGCGGCCGTTCGGGCCGTAGTCATGGCACATGAAAAGGCGGGTGGCGTCGGGAAGCGCCAGGACTTTCTGAATGCTGTCATAGAGTTGGCCAGCGTCGCCGCCCGGAAAATCAGCTCTGGCGGAGCCGCCGTCGGGCATGAAGAGCGTGTCGCCGACGAAGGCTGCGTCGCCCATGATGTGGGTCATGCAGGCGGGGGTGTGGCCGGGGGTGTGGATTGTGCGGCAGGTCAGCGAGCCGAGGGTGTAGGTGTCGTTGTCGTCGAACAGTCGGTCGAACTGGCTGCCGTCGCGCTGGAACTCCGTCCCCTCGTTGAAGATCTTGCCGAAGGTGTCCTGCACCAGGGTGATGTTGCGGCCGATGCCGATCTTGCCGCCGAGTTTCCCTTGGATATAGGGCGCGGCGGAGAGGTGGTCGGCGTGGACATGCGTCTCGATCAGCCATTCCAGCACCAGGCCCCGCGCCCGGATTTCTGCAATGATTTCATCGGCATGGGCGTAGCTGATCCGACCGGCGGCATAGTCGATGTCCATGACAGAATCGACCACGGCGCAGGACGGGCTGGCGGGGTCCTTGACGATGTAGCTGATCGTGTTGGTGGCCGGGTCGAAGAAGCCTTTGACCTCGGGTCCCGCGAGCTGCGGGGTCATTGCGCCCCTCCCTTCGGTGTGGATGAGAGAAGGATAGCGCGTCGGGTGGGGGAGGGACAGGGGGCCGCAAGGGACTCCGGCGTAAGGGGTTGGGAACGCTGGGGTAATGGTGGCTGTTTCGAGGAAGTTTACGGTATGGCAGGCGTCTGGCATGTGTCTGGCATCCGTCCAGACGCTTTGCGTGCGGGTGGGGCGTTAACCTTGGGGGGCGAATCGGGGTTGGCGGGAGGTTTTGGGTCTTTCTCCCGTCTTCTTTCTGTCTTCCTTCCGTCTCTACGCGCGGGGAGAGGGGAGGGCGTTAAGGATTGGGGGCGAATCGGTCAAATGCTCGTGCCCTACTCTGGAAGCATTTTGTACAGCTCCAAGGGCTGAGCTTTATGGGATCGCATTAGGGCCACGTACTCCTTGCATAGATCGTAGAACGCCAGATTTCGGAAGTATCCACCAGAGGATCTTGTATCATCAAACTGAGGTCGCATTCGGTACTTAAGAAAGCCTGCATGGAAGTTTGTCTTAGGTGGAATGAACTGAAATGAAATTAATCGGTCCTTGCGATAATCATAGGGATCACCTTCTTTCCAAGCTTTATATCGCTCGACACCTTCAGACTGGTTTTCGACGCGAGTGAACTCTTCAAACTTTACTCTTTGCGTTACGCGATCTTTCAAATCCTTCTTTAGCTGCAGTATATCCAGTGCGCCGACATCACGAAAGTAGATCGCTTCGCTTGCGCTAAGGCATTGCAGTCTATTAAAGCGAGAAACCTCAGCTTTACTCAGGAATATTTGACTTTTGGGAGTCTTCGGCATTACGTACACCCCTTGATCATACATAAGAAGGGCCGTCTGCGCATCTAGCGGATATCCAATAAGCAGCCCAGAGTTAGACAAGCCAATTGAATTTGGGAGGCGCCCTTGTTCTCCTGCTCTGTTGAATAAGATGACGGGATCGTCTGATGTTATGAATTCGCTATCTTTTGGAGCCTTAAGAATGGCTAGCCCAAGATCATATAGAAACGGATACATTCGGATAGCCATCTTACTTAAAGAGATTTGGTCAAGAGGCTCGATGCTATCAAGATCACTGATAACATGCTTGGGAAGGTCGCGCCTCATACGCCGTTGTGCTTCGAGGTGTTGCTCCAAGCCCCAGCGTCGTGCACCTTCAGTCCGAAATCTCTGCATCAATAGGAACATCAGAAACATTTCGTAGTCTGTATGATTTAGTGCGTCTGGCCCCTGAACGGCCAACTTCTCAATAATCCCGGAGCAAACCGATTCCATGCTAGTGAATAGGTCATCAATGCCCACTTCGTCCTTGCCGTAAAACCAGCGTTTAGAACATTGATCAGAAATCGATGCTCTTTCGACTACGTTTCCATTCTTGATGAGCAACGCCCCAACAGACCTCTTGTCCCGGGAGAATCGCCGCAGGTAAAACTGAGGAACAAAATGTTGGTTCTTGTTGGTTGGCATTTTGAGACAGATCTATCTTCGACGTCACTCTCCATATGGCACCCAGATGGTCTTGACCTCCGTCGCCTGGGACAGGAACGCCCTGCCCTCGCCTTCCGCCCCCATCCAGTTCCTCGCCTTGCCGTGGTTGACCCAGGTGCGTTTGACATTGCTGGCGGCCTCGCGCTCGATGAGGGCGGAGAGGGGGTGGGAGGAGAAGCTCCAGACCGCATCGACGTCCATGTGGCCGGCGAGGGATTTGGCGAGGTCCTCGGGCGGGCCGGTGACGATGTTGACGACCCCGGCGGGGACGTCGGAGGTGTCGAGGATCTGGGTGAAGTCGGTGGCCGACAGGGGGTGCTGGCCGGGGACGAGGATCACCGTGTTGCCCATCGCGATGGCGGGGGCCATGAGGGAGATGAGGCCGAGGAGGGGGGCCTCATCGGGGCAGAGGGCACCGATGACGCCGGTGGGTTCGTTCATCGCAATGGCCAGCCCCCGGATCGGGACGGATTTGGCGTGGCCGTCGTATTTGTCGGCCCAGGCGGCGTAGGTGAAGAGGCGCTGGATGGAGGCGTCGACCTCGGCCGCGCCGGGCTTGCCGGTTTGGTCTTTCAGGCGTTGGCCGAACTCGGCGTGCCTGGCGGAGAGGTTTTCGGCGATGAAGTAGAGGACCTGGGCGCGGTTGTAGGCGGTGGTTTTGGCCCAGCCTTTGGCGGCGTGGGCGGCCTCGACCGCGTTGCGGAGGTCCTTGCGGTTGCCGATGCCGACATGGCCGAGGAGGTGGCCTTTGGGGCCGTAGATGGGTTGGGAGTAGCCGCTGTCGGGCCGGGCCTGTTTGCCGCCGATGTACATCTTGGCGGTGCGGTCGAGGGTATCGACCTGTGGGGCGGCGGGGGCCGGTGGGGTGGGGGCCGGTTTGAGGGGGACGGGTTTGGCGGCGGGTTTGAGGTAGGCCATCAGGCCCTCCCACCCGCCTTCGCGCCCGAAGCCGCTTTCGCGCACCCCGCCGAAGCCTGCGGCGGCGTCCATCAGGTTGGTGGCGTTGATCCAGACGATGCCGGACTTGATCTTGGGGGCGATGTCGAGGGCGAGGTTGATGTTTTCGGTCCACACCGTGGCGGCGAGGCCGTAGCGGGTGTTGTTGGCGAGTTGGACGGCTTCTTCGGGCGTGCGGAAGGTCATGGCGACGAGGACGGGGCCGAAGATTTC
>JANPJZ010000056.1:0-4126 GCA_031425795.1 Rhodobacter sp.
CCCCCCCCCCCCCCCCCCCCCCCCCCCCCCCCCCCCCCCCCCCCCCCCCCCCCCCCCCCCCCCCCCCCCCCCCCCCCCCCCCCCCCCCCCCCCCCCCCACGGCGTGGCCCGCCAAAGGCACCCCACCCGCCGATTCTCAAAACAGGTTAACGCCCCACCACCCCCACGCGCGTAGAGACGGAAGGAAGACACAACCAAGACCAGATCAAGACCCCCAAAACACCACCAAACCAACGGGTTAACGCAAGGACCGCCCCCAGCCGAACATCACGCCCGCTCATCCTTCGGGCTGCCCATCACCACGAAGGTCGTGATCGACCGGACCTGCGGCAGCACCCCCAGCACCTCGGTATGCCAGTGCTTGTAGGCGGCCAGATCGGCGGCCTCGATCCGCAAAAGGTATTCCACCGTGCCGGTGATGTTGTGACACTCCCGCACTTCATCCGCGCGGGAAATGGCACGCTCAAACGCCTCTTGTGCGGCCTTGGTGTGGGTGCCAAGGCCCACGGTCACATAGGCCACGAACCCCACCCCCATGCGTCCCGCATCAAGCACCGCGCGGTAACCACGGATCACGCTAGAGGCCTCCAAAGCCTGCACCCGGCGCAGGCAGGCAGAGGGGGACAGCCCCACCCTCTCGGCCAGGGCAAGGTTGGATTGGCGGCCGTCGCGCTGCAGTTCGCGCAATATCCGGTGGTCTATGTCATCAAGACTGGTCATTTGTTGCAAAAGATGGCCTATGCGCCGCATCTTTGCAACCTCTTGCCGCGCGGGATCGGGCAGACTGCGCCGATGACATATGACCTGTTCTTCGCCCTTCTGGGTTTTGCCTTCGTCACCTCGGTCACGCCGGGGCCGAACAACATGATGCTGCTCGCCAGTGGTGTGAACTTCGGATTGCGGCGGACGGTGCCGCATATGCTGGGGATCAGCCTCGGCCATGCGCTGATGGTGTTTCTGGTGGGGCTTGGTCTGGCCGGCATCTTCACCGCCTGGCCCCCGACGCTGACGGTGCTGAAAATCGCCTCCGTCGGCTATATGCTGTGGCTGGCGTGGAAGATCGCCCAAGCAGGAGCGCCGGGTGAGGGCAATCGGTCAGCGAACCCGATGACCTTCCTGCAGGCGGCCGCCTTCCAGTGGGTCAACCCCAAGGCCTGGGCCATGGCGCTGGGGGCGGTCGCGGCCTATGTTCCCAACCCGTCGGTGTCGGCCTATGCACTGGTGGCGCTGGTCTTTGCGGCGGTCAACCTGCCGTCGGTCACCCTCTGGGCCGCCGCGGGGCAGGCGGTGCGTCGCTGGCTTGAGGGGCCGGGGCGGTTACGCATTTTCAACGTCACGATGGCTGTGCTGCTGGTGCTGTCGCTGTGGCCCGTAGTCACGATGGAGCTTTAGCCTACCGCAGCCAAAAGCCTTCGCGTTTCAAGGTGTTGCGGATCACCTGCTCGCGGTGGGGCAGGCGGTCCCGGTCAAACAGCGCGCGCGCTTTGCGGCCTTGGTTCTGGTAGACCATCGCCTTCATCGCCTCCCAGTCGCGCAAGGTGGGGCGGATCGCCTTGTCGCGCGCGACCTCTTCCAGCACCGCGACCGCAAGGTCACTTTCGCGGGCATAAAGCAGGGGCAGGGTGCGGTAATGGCAGGTCGCCGTGCCGTCCAGCCCGTCCAGTTCCGGCCCCGGACGCCCCCCACCGAACGAGTGGATCACCAAAGGCAGGGTGATCTGGTCCAGCCAGGGGAACAGTTCCTGGCAGATCAGCGCATCGGGCGGGTCATCGCAGATCGACTTTGACCACGCCAGAAAGCGGGAACCAAAGGCGCGGGGGCTTTCGTGGAAGAACCAGCCGGCGTTGAAGTAAAGGTGACGTTGCCAGTATTCCGAAGGCTGGCCAAGGTCGAGAGTTGACGCATAGTCCAGCCCGAAGCGGTCATAGAGCGCGCCCCAGGTCTGGGCGTAACTTGGTCCGTAAAGTTCGATCTGCGGCCAGGTCCCTTCGCGCCGCATGGAGGCGGAGGGGCGGCTGAAATCGAACGGAATGGCCGAGATCGGACCAGTCACCAGCGTATCAGTGTCCAGAAACAGGAACCGCGCGTCGGGCAGGGCGGCCAGCGCCTCCATCTTGTTGCCATGGGGGTAGGGGCCGCCGAAGGCCTTGTTTTCAAACGGCAAGATCTGCGCGCCAAGATCGGCCAACACGGCCTTGCCCCGGTCAGACATGCGCGGATCAGTCTGCCAAAGCGGCCCGGGCTGGGGTTCCGCGATGTAAAGGGTGCCCGCAAACCCCGGATCGGAATGGCAAAGTGAGGCCGCCAGCAGGATCGCCTCAAACTCCAGCCGCCCGGATTGACCGATGGCAAGGATGTTGAAACCCATCGTCCGCTACCGGGGGGTAAAGCGCAGGGAGAGGCAGGACATGCCCCCATCCAGCTTGGCGCATTCGGAATTCCCGATCTCACGCACCTGCAATCCGGCGGCAAGGATCGCGTCGCGGGTGCGGGGAAAGCCTGCGGGCATCAGCACCAGATCGTTGAAGCGGATGCTGTTGGCGGCGGCCTCCTCGCCCGTTGCCACCGGGATCACCCGGTAGCCCTCAAAACAGCCCGAGGCGGCAAGGCGGTCGGTCGACAGGATGGTGTCGGTGTCCAGAAGCGAACAATCGGTCTTGAAATGCAGCACGCCCGGCGGGGTGTGAACTTCCCGCACCTTATGGCCCCAAGGGGCGACAAGGCGCGTCAGTTCGGCAATTCCTGCGGCGTTGGTACGGGCGGATCGACCGACAAGGATCTCACGTTCCGTGACCAGAATGTCGCCACCTTCAATGAAGCTGTCGGCACCGGTGATCGCCACAACCTGGTCGTAAAGGGCGCGCAGGTGGGGGGCCATCTCGGCCGCCTCACCCAGACGGGACGGCGCGCCGGGGCGCATGATGACCGCGCCGTGCGGCAGGCAAAGCGCTGTATCTTCGACAAAAACGCTGTCGGGGTAGGCGTCAAGCGCGTCCAGTTCAACCACCGTCGCCCCGGTGTCGCGCAGCGTGGCGATATAGTCGGCATGGTGCGCCTGCATCAGCGCAAGGTCTGGCGTGCCGGTATCCACCGCACGCAAACCGGCGATGATAGAAGGCGCCGGCTTGCGCGTGATCGCATGGGTAAAGTGGGTGGAAAAGGACATGGCAACCCCGTGGATTTCCCGCCTTAGTCGCACCCCCGCGCCAGTTTCGCAAGGGTCTCAGCCCGCCCAGGGCAGGGTCAGTGCAGGGTGGAAGATCCAGCGCCACCAGGCGTAATCAAGGAACTGCCCGGCCAGGATCAGGAAGCTGTGGGCCAGCGTGGCGGCCATGGCAAGCGCATACCACAGGGCGGTCAGCACCCGGCTGCGGGGGGTGGCGGGCATTGCACCCTCAGCCGCTTGCGCACCGTCCCAAAGGCCGGGCTTCAGGCCGGCGGCTCGGGCGGCGGCAAGGGTGTAGATGCGGGCGGCAAGGCTGCGGGCCAGCCAGACAGTGGTGAAGGCCAGCGCTGCAAGGGCCAGGGTGATCCAGCCCTGAACCTCAGCCAGTTGGTTCGTGGTCATGGTTTCCAGTTGTGGCGCCCAGTCGGGGGCCGTGGTGATCAGCCCGCGCACACCCGCAAAGGGCAGGGCCAGTGCGGAGGTCAGCACCGACAGCGCCGGAACCCGCCAGCCCGCTTGTGCCACGACAGACCGCAGGCGGCGCAGTTCGAACGCGGCGGAAAGTCTGTCCTCTGCCGCGAGATGCGCAAAGACCATCGGCAAGGCGGGCAGGATCAGCGCCGCCGCGAAAACGCCGATGAAAAAGACCGATGGGCCGACGAAGGCCTGCTCATACCCCTTGTTGAACGAGTTTTCCCAACCCGCCCACCAAGCCCCCAGCCACAGGGCGGTGAAAGGCAGGGTCCAGACCAGAAGGGCCACCAGCGCAATCAGCCCGGCGCGGATATTAGCCCCAAGGCCACCAACCGCGCGAGTGATGCGGCCTGAGGGGCGGCCTTGCCACTCGCGGGGGCCCAGAAGCCAGCCGGGAACCTCTTCCGCAGCGCCAAACCTCTCGCGGGACAAATGGCCTGATCGGCGGGCCAGCCAGCCAAGCGCGATCACGGCGGTGACGGGGCC
>JANPJZ010000057.1:0-3118 GCA_031425795.1 Rhodobacter sp.
AGAGGCTTTGTTAACCGATGACCGATAATCTCGCGCCAGAAACCGCCAAGGGGACGGACATGGATGCGCTGTTGCTGCGGTCCTTGCAAAGCTATGTGCGTGACACGTTCGGCTTCGCCGTCTGGCAGGCTGTTTGCCGCCAATCATCGCGAAGTGTCGATACGTTTGAACCCATGCTGCGCTATGATCGGGGCATGGCGGACCGCGTTGCCCAGATTACCGCAACCATTCTCGGGCGCCCGGTTGAAGCGGTGTGGGAAGACATGGGGACCTATCTGGTCACAAACCCAAGCCATGAAGGTGTGCGCCGGCTGATGCGCTTCGGCGGGATCGGCTTTACCGATTTCCTTCATTCGCTGGAAGAGCTTCCCGGTCGGGCGAGGCTGGCCATGCCCGACCTCGCCCTGCCCGAGATCACCTTGACCGAACTCGACCCGGACCGGTTCGAGATTACCTGCCGGTCGCATCTGCGGGGTACGGGACGGGTGCTGGTCGGGCTGCTGACCGCGATGGCAGACGATTACGGCACGCTCTGCCTGATCGAGATGCGGGAGGCCGCGCCTGACAGCGCAACGGGCGACAGGATCACTGTCCGCGTGCTGGACAGTGCTCATGCCGCCGCGCGCCGCTTTGATCTGACCTTGCCGGAGGGGTGAGGGATGAGCAGCGGAATACCCGATATAGGGTTCAGTCAGGCGGCTTTGGCCCGCTTTATGCCACTGCACCTTCTGCTGGATGAGGCGGGCCGGGTGGTGAGTGCCGGCCCGACCCTGCTGCGCGTGCTGGAGGGAGAGCAGATGATAGGCGCAAGGTTCGAGGATCTGTTCGAAGTCCGCTCGCCCGGGGGGGCAGTGACGGCGGCCGAGGTTCTTGACCGCGCCAGCCACCGCTTTCGCATCTCGCCGCGCTGCCGGGGACGGGTGGGCCTGCGCGGTCTGGGGATGCGGTTGCCTGACAGCGGGCTGATGCTGTTCAACCTGTCTTTCGGGATCGACCTCATTGCCGCCGTGCGGGAGTATGGGCTGACCGATGCCGATTTCGCCGCCACGGATCTGGCGATGGAACTCCTGTATCTGGCCGAAGCGAATGCCTCGGTCACGCGTGAATTGCGCGGGCTGAACCTGCGGCTGGAAGGCGCGCGCCTTGCGGCCGAGGAAGAGGCGCTGACCGATCCGCTGACTGGTTTGCGCAATCGCCGGGCGGCGGACCTGTTTCTGGAACGGATGTGCGCAGCGGCCGCGCCCTTCGGGCTGTTGCACCTCGACCTCGACTACTTCAAGGCGGTGAACGACACGCTGGGCCATGCCGCCGGTGATTTCGTGCTGGAGATGGTCGGCCGCATCCTGCGTGAGCAGGTCCGGGTCGAAGACTGCGCCGCCCGCGTCGGGGGGGATGAATTCGTGGTCATCCTGCCGGGTCGCACCGACCCAAAGACGCTGCACGCCATCGCCGGCCGCGTCATCGCCCGCCTGTCCGAGCCGATGGATTTCGAGGGCGACACCTGCAGGGTGTCGGCCAGCGTCGGGATCGTGCGCTCTGTGGATTTCCAGCAGGTCGATGCAGCGCAGATTCTCGCCGCCTCGGACCGGGCGCTTTATGCGGCCAAGCGTGCCGGACGCAGCCAGGCGGTGCTGCTGCCCACCGACTGACCGCTCAGCGCGCCGGAATGACCCACAGGGAATCTGCGGGCAGGTCCAGATTGACGGTCTGGCCGGCCGTCAGCGCGCGGGCTGCATCAGGCGCCGCAAGCGCCTGCAAGGGGGTGCCGGCCAGATCGAGATCAACCCGGCTTTGGGTTCCAAGAAAGGTGCAGCCCAGCACCGTGGCGCTGAACGGGCCGGAGCCAAGGGCAATCGCCTCGGGCCGGATTGTCAGGGTGCCGGGGCCGTCGGGTGCCCCCTTCGGCAGGGTTACCGGGCCGATGGAGGCGCGGAACAGCCCCGCCGCGACAACACCGGGCAGGAAGTTCACCCCGCCGAAGAACCGTGCGACGGCAAGGGATGCGGGGCGGCGGTAGATCTCGTCCGGCGTGGCGTCCTGCGCCAGTTGCCCGTCCAGAAGAAGCGCGATCCGGTCGGCAAGGATCACCGCCTCGGTCTGGTCATGGGTCACGACGAGGGTGGTTACCGCCAGCTCGCGCTGCAGGGTGATGATCAGGCTGCGCATTTCGTCCCGCAGGGCAGGGTCAAGGCTCGACAGCGGCTCGTCCAGAAGCAGCAGGTCCGGTTGCAGGACCAGAGCGCGTGCGAGGGCGACACGTTGAGCCTGACCGCCGGACAGCTCCACCGGGCGGCGGGGGCCAAGGCCGGTCAGGCGGGTGCGCTCCAGCATCGCCTCCACCCTTGGGGCGATCTCGGACGCGGGCAGGCCACGCATCCGCAGGCCAAAACCGACGTTCTCGGCCACGGTCAGGTGGGGAAACAAGAGCGGGTTCTGGAACACCATCACCACCCCGCGACGTTCCGGCGGCAGCGGCAGAAGCGACCGGCCTGCAAGCGTGATCTGCCCTGCGTCGGGGGACAAAAGCCCGGCGATCAGCTTCATCACCGTGGTCTTGCCCGCGCCCGATGGCCCCAGAAGGGCGGTGATCCGCCCGGTTTCAACCGTCAGGTCCAGCCCCCGGATCGTCGCCAGCGTGCCGCCGGGGTGGGTCTTGGTCAGGCCGGTCAGCTGCAGGCTCATCGCAGGGCCCCCGGCGCAAGGGCAAGGCTGCGCCCGGTCAGGTGCCGCGCGGCCAGGGCCAGGGCCAGCAGGCCGGGCAGGATGTAGATCACGGCAACCGCGCCGGTCACGTCGTTCCGCCCCGAAGTGGCGAAGGTGAAGAGGACCAGCGGCAGCGTTTGCACCTTGCCGCCGCCGATGCTCAGCGTCAGCAGGTATTGCGACCAGGAGACGAGGAAGGCAAAGAGCGCCCCGGTCATCAACCCGGGCAGGATGGCGGGCAGGGTGACATGGGCGAAAACTTGGGCGGGGCGCGCGCCAAGGCTGCGGGCCTGATCCTCGGCGTCGGTGTCGAAGCCCGCGAAGACGGCGGCCATCACCAGCGTCATGTAGGGCAGCACCGGCACCAGATGCGCCAGGATCACGCCCGGGATCGTGCCGGTCAGCCCCAGCCGCA
>JANPJZ010000058.1:0-9267 GCA_031425795.1 Rhodobacter sp.
GAAGTCGTGACGGATGAAGCACTTATCGCCGACTTCCGGGCGCGGTCGGGGACGGTGTATCATCCGAGCTGCACCTGCCGGATGGGGCCGGATGCGTCCAGTTCGGTGGTGGATGGGGGGCTGCGGGTGCATGGGGTGGGGGGCCTCAGGGTGATCGACGCGAGCGCCTTTCCGACGATCATCGCGGGGAACACCAATGCGCCGGCCATGCTGATGGGCTGGAAGGGCGCCGAGGCGGTGCTGCGCGACGCGCGGTGACCTTGGACGGGAGTGCCGCCCTTGGGGGCATTGAGCCCCCTGCGGACGGCGCTGCCGTGGAGGGGCGCGGGTGTGGTTTTCGAAAGGTGAACGGCAGGTTTTATGCGGGGAACGCAACGGCTGGCCATTGGATGGCAAGCCGCTGAGAACCCTGCGTTAAGCTGCGGGCTTCGAGGCGGGACGGGGGTCTTTTAGCCGTCTTCCCTGCGTCTTCCTTCCGTCTCTACGCGCGGCGGGGTTGAGGGGCGCTAACCCTGTCAGGCGAATCACCGTTTCGGAATGCCTTCAGGCCGGTCGCTTGAGGCGGGCGGTAGAGCCTCCGGCGGGAGTATTTGGAAAAAGAGCAAATGCAGGGCAGGCGTCAAGGGCGGCGCGCGAGGTTGCGGTAGGGGCAGACGTCGGCGGCGAAGGGGACGTGGCGGCGGCGGAAGCTGGTGTCGGGCAGGGGCTCCGGGGCACTGATCCGGTCCATGCGGAAGTGCCGGAAGCCGTCGCGCGTCGGGTCCCAGGCGACGAGATACCAGAGCGGCGGGAGGATCAGCATCGCTTGTGGTTCTACCGTGCGTTGGGTGCGGCTGCCCTTGGCGTCGCGGTAGCGGAACCAAAGGTGCTGGCGGTTCAGGAAGGCGGTCTCGAAGGCAGGCAGGAGGTCCGGCTCCATCGGGCCGAGGTCGGACAGGTCCTGTTCCGGCGCGAGTTGGCCCACATGCAGGCAGTCGAGAAAGCGGCGCAGGTCGCGGAGCCTGTCGGGCGGGAGGGCGCGTTCGATCTTGGCAAGGCCCGCGTCGGCAAGGCTGGCAAAGGGCAGGCTGCCGGCGGCCCGCATCGCAGCGACGCTGATGAGGAGGGCAAAGACCTCGGAAACGGTCAGGCGCGGGGTCGTCTGGACCGACTGCGGATCTAGTTGCAGTCCACCGCCGCGACCGGCTTCCGAGTGGATGACAAAGCCCTGATCGCGCAGCGCGCCGATGTCGCGCAGGATGGTGCGTCGGGAGGCTTGGACCTCCGCCGCCAGGGCGGCCACGGTCGTGGTGCCGCTGCGGCGGAGGTTGCGAATGAGGGCGTTCTGGCGGGTGCGGCTGTCCATGTGGGCAGGGTAGACCTTTTGGTGACAGATTGTGGCACCATTTCCCCCTAGGGAAAGCGGACAGGTGTCAACAAGGAGAAAGACATGCAACGCACATCCGTGAACCCGTGGGACTGGTCGCTGGCCTTGGGTTACAATCAGGGGGAGGTTCTGGAGGGGGTCAGCCGTCAGCTGATCTGCGCGGGGCAGACCGCCGTGGATGGGACGGGCGCGCCGCAGTTTCCGGGCGACATGCGTGGGCAGATCGGGCTGGTGCTGGACAATCTGGAGGCGGTTCTGGCCGGGGCCGGGATGGGGTTGGCCGATGTGGTGAAGCTGACGGTCTATGCGACCGACGTGGACGCGGCGCTGCGGAACTTCGACCTTATGGGGATGCGGTTCGGGCCGGCGGGGGTGCGCCCGCCGATGACGCTGCTGGGGGTCAGCCGGCTGGCGGTGCCGGGGCTGATGGTCGAGATCGAGGCACTGGCGGCGGCGTGACTGCAGTGGGTGGGCGCTTGCCCACCCGTCCTATTCTCCGCGCGGGAAGCGTTTGCTGTCTTCCAGCACGTTCAGGTCCATGTGGTTGCGCATGTAGCGCTCGCTGGCGGCGCGGAGGGGTTGGTGGTCCCAAGGGTAATAGGCGCCGTTGCGCAGCGCCTCGTAGACCACCCAGCGGCGGGCCTGACTTTCGCGGACCTGCGCGTCATAGGCGGGCAGGTCCCAGCGGGCGTCGGCGAGGGCGCGGAAGTGGGTGAGGATTTCGGCGGCGCGGGGGTCTTGGGCGAGGTTCGTTGCCTCCAGCGGGTCGTTCGCCACGTCGAAAAGCTGTTCGGGGTCGGCGGGGCAGCGGATGTATTTCCACGCCCCTTCGCGCAGGGCGACCATTGGGGTGATCGTGCCTTCGGCGGCGTATTCCATGGCGACGGGGCCTCGGGGGCCCCCGTTGGCGACGGGGATCAGGTTGACGCCTTCGGTCCAGGGCATGACCTCTGCCATCGAGATGCCGGCGAGAGCGGCGAGGGTGGGGGCGAGGTCGATGGAGGAGACCGGCGTGTCGATGCGGCCGAGGGGCATCTCGGGCGCGGCGATCATCAGGGGGACGCGGGCGGAGCCTTCGAAGAAGTTCATTTTGAACCAGAGGCCCTTTTCGCCAAGCATCTCGCCGTGGTCGGAGAGGAAGACCACGTGGGAGTCCTGGCGGGTGGCTTCGAGGACCGCGAGGATCTCGCCGATCTTGTCGTCGATGTAGCTGATGTTGGCGAAATAGGCCTGTCTGGCGCGGCGGATATGGTCTGGGGTGATCTTGAGGCTGCGCCAGTCGCAGGCGTCCATCAGGCGCTGGGAGTGGGGGTCCATGTCGTCGTAGGCCAGGGGTTCGGGCGGCTCGCATTCCGGGGCGTTTTCGTAGAGGTCCCAATACTTGCGGCGGGCGACGAAGGGGTCGTGCGGGTGGGTGAAGCTGACAGTCAGGGCCCAGGGGCGGGGGTCGAGGCCGCGGGAGAGGTCGTAGAGCTTCTGGATCGCCTGATGGGCGACGTCGTCGTCATATTCCAGCTGGTTGGTGATCTCGGCCACTCCGGCGCCGGTGACGGAGCCGAGGTTGTGATACCACCAGTCGATGCGTTCGCCGGGTTTGCGGTAGTCCGGGGTCCAGCCGAAATCGGCGGGGTAGATGTCGGTGGTCAGGCGTTCCTCAAACCCGTGCATCTGGTCGGGGCCGACGAAATGCATCTTGCCGGAAAGGGAGGTCTGGTAGCCCGCGCGGCGCAGGTGGTGGGCGTAGGTCGGGATGTCCGAGGCGAACTCGGCGGCGTTGTCGTAGACCCTCGTGCGGCTGGGAAGCTGGCCAGACATGAAGCTGGCGCGGGCGGGGGCACAGAGCGGCGAGGCGGTGTAGCAGTTGGCAAAGCGGGTGGAGCGGGCGGCGAGGCGCTTCAGGTTCGGGGTGTGCAGGAAGTCTGCCGGGCCGTCGGGGAAAAGCGTGCCGTTCAGCTGGTCGACCATAAGGATCAGGATGTTCGGCTTCGTGGCCATCGGGGCGCCCTTCGTGCTGTCGCTGGACCCTTCCTGCCGTGCGGGCCGGGCGCGGTCTGGTTCCTGACCGACATTGTCCGCCCATATCCGCCACTGTGTCAGGCGGCGTAGCCCGGATCTTCGGCATCGAGGATGGCGCGAAGCTCGCTCAGATGCGCGTCGGCGAAGCCGGGGTAGGCCTCCCACTCCTGCGCGGTCTTCTCGGCGATGGCATCGGGCAGGATGCGCAAGGGGCGGCCGGTCTGAAGCGCGCGGATATAGGTCTCGGCCGCGCGTTCGAAGTAGTAGAGGCGGTTGAAGGTCTCGGCCACCGTGGGGCCGACGACGAGGACGCCGTGGTTGCCCATGACCATCGTGTGGATCTTCGGGTCGGCGAGAAGCTGGGCACAGCGGGCGCCCTCCTCGCCAAAGGCCATGCCGCCGTAGTGATCGTCGACCACCAGCCGGTTGTGGAACATGGCGGAGGTCTGGTCGATCGCCGGAAGGCGGCTGTCGGCGAGGCTGGCGAGGACGGTGGCGTAGATGGAGTGCACGTGCATCACGCAGGCGGCATGCTGGCAGGCGCGGTGGATGCTGCCGTGCAGGCCCCAGGCGGTGGGGTCGGGGGCGTCGGGGCGCAGCAGGGTGGCGGGGTCGTTCGCGTCAATCTCGACCAGCGAGGAGGCGGTGATCCGGGAGAAGTGTCGGCCGTTCGGGTTGATCAGAAACCGCGTGCCTTCCGCGTTGGTCGCGACCGAGAAGTGGTTGGCGACCGCCTCATGAAGGTTCAGGCGGGCCGTCCAGCGGAACGCGGCGGCAAGGTCCTGGCGGAGGTCAAGATGGGACAAGTTCGTGTGGCGGTTCATCCGGCCCTCCCTGATTCGCACCCGATCGCTGAAATCTTCGGCTGCATTTTGGTGAATAATAGGTTAACAAGTGTGCAACAGCCATTAGAATGCAGTGGAGCTTCACCTTTACACGTGACACAGGCCTCCTCGACGATTCGGCATCCGGTGCCGCAATGTGGCGTTGTCCTGTCCCTTTGATCTGTAAGATTCCTTTATTCCGGCGAATAGTAACCGCAATGCCGGGTCATCCCAATGCAGCGATTATGGAGACGGTGCATGCAGATTTTCCCATGGGTTGAGCAGCAACTGCAGTCGTGTACGGTCCCGGGGATTCGCGTCATGCTGTTGACCGACCGGCCGGAAGGCGCAACGGCACAACGGCTGGCAGGCTACGGTGCCCTGGTCGAGGTTGAGGACGAACTTTTCACCGCGATCAGTGCCCTGCAGGATGACCCGCTCGGCTATGATCTTTTCGTGATGGATTGCGATGCCTACGACGGGATCGTCGGCGGAGAGCGGGCGATCGCAGCGCTGATTGCGGCAGAGGCCCGGATGCGGGTGATGCTGGTCAGCGGCGAATTCGAGGACCCGTCCTATCCGATGGGCCGCAGGTCTGCGGTCTGCCTGCCGGAAGGCGCATCTGATGCGGCGTTCCGACACGGATTCATCCACGTCCTGCGGGACAGGACGACCATGACCATGATGTAGTCAAAGGGGAAGGGCGGCGAACCGCCCAACCCGATGACTGTCCGCGATCAGGCGAGCGCCAGATTCGTCGCGGATTCGCGGCCGTCGCGGCCGGCTTCGATGTCGAAGGTGACTGGCTGGCCGTCCGTCAGGCTGCGAAGCCCCGCACGCTCCAGCGCGGTGATGTGGACGAACACGTCCTTCTTGCCGCCTTCCGGCGCAATAAAGCCGTAGCCCTTTGTTTCATTGAACCATTTCACGGTGCCCTTGGCCATCGTGAGTCTCCTGTCTGTCTTCCGCCCGCGAGATTGCGGCGGCGTGGCCCCGTCAGCTTGTGGTCGATTGCTGTGGCCGATGGTCGGAGACAGTGGTCGAGAAGTTAACGTCGCAGCGCAAATATTGCATAGTTTTGCAGGTTTTCAAGGGACTCCGGCACCATCCTATCATTGGCGGGTTACCCCTCTGTGCCGCAACGGCAAATGAGTTTATGCTGCGATGCAGCAAAGGAGATTCGTGATGGGCATGGTCCTGACTGTGGCACAGCAGAAGGGCGGATCCGGCAAGACGACGCTGGCAGTCAATCTGGCGGTAGAGTTCACCCGCCGTGGCATGAAGGTAGCGCTTCTGGACACCGACCCGCAGGGCAGCCTTGGGCGCTGGTTCCTTGCGCGGCGAGAGGCTTTCGGCGACGCGGGGATGGAGTTTTCCACCGCCTCGGCCTGGGGTGTGGCCTATGAATGCGAAAAGCTGAAGCGGCAGGCGGATGTCGTGATCATCGACACGCCGCCCAAGGTGGATGCAGACCTAAGGCCCGCGCTGCGCGAGGCGGATCTGGTGCTAGTGCCCGTCGCGGCTTCCATGATGGATCTCTGGGCCACGGATGGCGTCTTCGACCTGATCACGCGGGAAAGCCGCCGTGCGGTGATCGTGCTGAACCGGGTCAAGGCGGGCACCCGGCTTGGGGCCGAAGTGGCCACGGCCGCCGCGCTGGTCAACGGGGTGGCGAAGGCCACGCTTGGCCAGCGCGTCGTCTATGCCGAAACGCTGGGTCAGGGTCGCGGCGCGGGTGAGGCTCGGGGCAGCGCCGTCGCCGAAGTGCGCGCGCTGGCAGATGAGGTGCTGTTGCTGCTGAACGGTTAGGCCCGACCTTTACACCCCCGCCCCCTCCGCTAGGGTCGGCAGCGGACGATTGGGGGAACGCGGGTGGCCTGGGAGTTCTGGATCGACAGGGGGGGCACGTTTACCGACGTGGTGGGCCGCAACCCGGAAGGGAGTCTGGTCACCCGCAAGCTGCTGTCAGAAAACCCGGAGCTTTACCCGGACGCCGCTGTGCAAGGCATACGCGAATGCCTGGGGCTTCTTCCGGGCCAACCGATCCCGGATGGTGCGATCGATGTGGTCAAGATGGGCACGACGGTTGCCACCAATGCCCTCCTGGAGCGCAAGGGAGAGCGGGTACTGCTCCTGATAACCCAAGGGTTGGGTGACCTGTTGCGCATCGGCACACAGGCGCGGCCCGATCTCTTCGAGCTGCAGATCCGCCGCCCCGAGCTTTTGTACGAAGAGGTTGCCGAGGTTCCCGGCCGCCTTGACGCCGAGGGTAACGAGGTGCGGCCTTTGGACCAGGCCGTTGTCGCCGATGCGCTTGCCGCGGCCCGCAAGGCCGGGATTTCGGCGGTCGCCATCGCGCTGATGCACGGCCATGTGAACCCTGCGCATGAGCTGCGGGTGGGAGAGCTGGCCGCCGCCGCTGGGTTCACGCAGATCTCGCTTTCGCATCAGGTCAGCCGGCTGGCAAAGATCGTGCCGCGCGGCGACACGACGGTGGTCGATGCTTACCTCTCGCCCATCCTGCGCCGATATGTGGCGCAGGTGGAGGGGGCGCTGGACATGGGCCGTGCGACCGGCCGCCTGCTGTTCATGCAGTCGAACGGCGGGTTGACGGAGGCGGGTCGCTTTCAGGGCAAGGACGCCATTCTTTCCGGTCCGGCGGGAGGTATCGTCGGCATGGTGCAGACCGGCCTCGCCGCGGGGTTTGACCGGCTCATCGGGTTTGACATGGGGGGAACCTCTACCGATGTCAGCCACTATGCCGGTGTATATGAACGCTCGTTCGAGACAGAGGTTGCAGGCGTAAGAATGCGGGCGCCGATGATGGATATCCACACCGTCGCGGCTGGGGGCGGGTCAATCTGCAGCTTTCGGGACGGGCGGTTTCAGGTTGGACCGGAAAGCGCCGGGGCCAATCCGGGACCGGCAAGCTACCGGCGCGGCGGGCCGTTGACGATCACCGATTGCAATGTGATGCTGGGGCGGCTGTCACCCGACCACTTTCCGGCTGTGTTCGGGCCAGACGGCGACCAGCCGCTGGATGCCGCAGTGGTCCGGGACAAGTTCGCCGTCCTGGCCGCCGAGATTGCCGCAATCACTGGCAGGCTGGACCCGCCCGAGGCGGTGGCCGAGGGCTTCCTGCGCATCGCCATCGACAACATGGCCAATGCGATCAAGAAGATATCGGTCCAGCGCGGGCACGACGTGACCGGCTATACGCTGCAATGCTTCGGTGGGGCCGGGGGCCAGCACGCCTGTGGCGTGGCCGACGCGCTGGGGATGCGAACGGTGATCCTGCATCCCCATGCGGGTGTGCTGTCGGCCTTCGGCATGGGCCTTGCAGACCTGCGTGCCCTGCGGGAGGTCCAGTTTGACGGGCCCCTGTCCGACACTTCTGCCCCTGACCGCATGGCAGCGCTTGCGCTGGAAGCGGTGGCGGACCTGAACGCCCAAGGCATCGCGGACCCGCGCACGATCCTTACGGCTCACCTGCGCTATGACGGCTCGCACCAGGCGCTCCCGGTAAGGTTTGGCACTGTGGAGGCCATGCGGGCGGACTTTGCCGAGGCCCATCAAGCGAGGTTCGGGTTCACATCGCCCGAACGGGCCGTCCTCTTTGAAATGCTGGCGGCCGAGGCGGAAGGCGGTGGTGCCGGTATACCATTGGTGAATGTTCCTTCAGGAATGGGCGAGCCAACGGCCAGTCTGCGAATGTGGTCCGGTGACTGGCGCGATGTACCGTTGTTCAGGCGCGAGGATTGCGGCGCCGGAACAGCCATTCCCGGCCCGGCCGTCATCAGCGAAGCGACCGGGACAGTGATCGTCGAGCCTGGCTGGGAAGCGACGGTTGATGCGAAGGCCAACCTGATCCTGACACGGACCAAAGCCATGGCGCGGCCCCCCGCTGCCGGAACCAAGGCTGACCCGGTGCTCCTGGAGGTGTTCAACAACCTCTTCATGTCGGTTGCCGACCAGATGGGTGCGACGCTTGCGAATACGGCCTGGTCGGTCAACATCAAGGAGCGCCTCGATTTCTCCTGTGCCATCTTTGACGCGACCGGGGATCTGGTGGCCAATGCACCGCATGTCCCGGTGCATCTGGGTAGCATGTCCCATGCCGTGAAGATCGTGATTGCGGCGGTTGGAATGACTGCGCGCGAGGGGGACGCCTGGATGCTGAACTCGCCTTGGAACGGCGGGACCCATCTTCCGGATGTTACTGTGATCACTCCCGTATTTGTCGATCAACGGCCCGCCTTCTGGCTCGGTTCGCGTGGGCATCACGCTGACATCGGTGGCCGGACGCCGGGGTCGGGTCCGCCGGACAGCACCACGATCGAAGAGGAAGGGGTGGTGATCGACCTTTTTCCGCTGGTCTCGGAAGGCCGCCTGCGAGAGGCCGAAACGCGGTCGCTTCTGGCAAGTGGCCGGTGGCCTTGCCGCTCGCCGGATCAGAACATGGCCGACCTCAAGGCCCAGATCGCCGCAAACGAGACCGGGCGGCGGGAACTTGGGCGGGTGGTCGCCCTGCATGGTGCCGAGACGGTTGCCGCCTACATGACCCATGTGCAAAGCAATGCCGAGGAGTGCGTGCGGGCCGTGATTGACAAGATAAGTGACGGTTCGTTCGTTTATCCAATGGATATCGGAACAAACATTCATGTAAAGATCACCGTCGACCGGGAGACAAGGTCCGCCACAATAGACTTTACCGGCACAAGCCCCCAGCACAGCGGCAATTACAATGCCCCGCAGGCGGTGACCCGGGCGGTGGTGCTATATGTGTTCCGCACGCTGGTGGGCAAGCCGATCCCGTTGAACGAAGGCTGTCTCCGGCCGCTGACCATCGTCGTGCCGGAAGGCAGCCTCTTGAACCCCATGGCACCTGCCGCGGTGATTGCGGGGAATACCGAGGTCAGTCAGTCGGCCTGCAACGCGCTTTACGGCGCACTGGGAGTGGTGGCGGCCGCGCAGGGCACGATGAACAACTTCATCTGGGGCAATGACAGCTTTCAGAACTATGAAACCATCTGCGGCGGCACGGGCGCCGGCCCCGGTTTC
>JANPJZ010000059.1:0-3225 GCA_031425795.1 Rhodobacter sp.
GTAACGGGTTGGATCAGGGTCATGCGGCGTCCTTTCGTTTGGCGTATTGGGGCCGGTAGGCGGCCGCCCGTCAAGGGCAGGGCCGACGCTGCGCTGCGGCGCAAATTTGTTGCGGTGGCCGGGCGGTTGTGCCCATATGACAGGCAGATTGCGAAGGCTGGCAGACAAAGTCCGGCAGATGCAAAGACTGGCAGATTGCCAAGCGGAGACCGAAGATGAGCGCCACGTCCCCCGTCCGCGCGGTTCTGCCCCCCGATATTCGTGCCCGGAAGGGTGGTGTGCCCCTGGTGGTGCTGACGGCCTATTCCACCCCGGTCGCCCGGCTGGTCGATGCGCATTGCGACGTTGTGCTGGTGGGCGACTCGGTCGGGATGGTGATCCACGGCTTGCCAAGCACGCTGGGCGTGACGATGGAGATGATGATCCTGCACGGTCGCGCGGTGGTGCGGGGCGCGCGACAGGCGATGCCGGTGATCGACATGCCGTTCGGGTCCTATGAGGAAAGCCCAGAGCAGGCGTTCCGCAATGCCAGCCGCCTGATGGCCGAAACCGGCGCGCCTTCGGTGAAGCTGGAGGGCGGGCAGCATATGGCCGAGACGATTGCCTTTCTTTCGGCGCGGGGCGTGCCGGTGATGGCGCATGTTGGGCTGACCCCTCAGGCGGTGAACACGCTGGGCGGCTACAAGGTCGTGGGCCGGGCGGAGGAGGCCGAGAAGGTGATGGCGGATGCCCGCGCGGTCGAGGCGGCGGGGGCATTCTCGGTGGTGCTGGAAAAGGTGCCGGAGGGGCTGGCGGGGCGGATCACGGCGGCTTTGACGATCCCCACCATCGGGATCGGGGCGGGGGTGGACTGCGACGGGCAGGTGCTGGTGGTTGATGACATGCTGGGGCTCTTCACCGACTTCCGGCCGAAGTTCGTGAAGCGCTATGCCGAGTTGGGCAAGACGGCGGATGAGGCGATTGCGGCCTATGCGGCAGAGGTGCGGGCGCGGGCGTTCCCTGCGGCTGAGCATTCGTTTCCCGATGTGATCCCGGTGAAGAAATGATCCTTCGGTCGGTGGCCGAGCTTCGGGCCGTAGCGCGGGGTTGGCGGGCGGCGGGGGAGATGATCGGCGTGGTGCCTACGATGGGCGCGCTGCATGACGGCCACCTGTCGCTGGCACGCCGGGCGCGTGCGGAATGCGACCGGGTGGTCACGACGATTTTCGTGAACCCCAAGCAGTTCAACAACCCCGCCGATCTGTTGAAGTATCCGAGGAGTGAGGCGGCAGATGCCGCCCTTCTGGCGACCGTGCCGGTGGATGCGATCTTCGCCCCGCCGGTGGAGGAGGTCTATCCCGAGGGGTTCATCACCAACGTGACGATGCAGGGGGTGGCGCAGCCGTTGGAGGGGTACATGCGGCCCGGGCATTTCGACGGGGTGGCGACGGTGGTGACGAAGCTCTTTGGCATGAGCCTCGCCGACAGGGGCTATTTCGGCCAGAAGGACTGGCAGCAGTTGCAGGTCGTCCTGCGGCTGGTGCGCGACCTGAACCTCGCCGTCGAGGTGGTGGGCTGCGAGACGATCCGCGAGAGCGACGGGCTGGCGATGTCGTCGCGCAATGTGCGGCTGACGGAGGGGGGTCGGGCGAAGGCTCCGCTGCTCTATGCGGCAATCTCGGAGGCGGCACGCGATATTCGCGAGGGTCACGCCGACCGCATGGCGATCCGCGAGGCGGCGGAAACGATGCGGGAGGCGGGGTTCGAGCGGGTGGAGTATATCGAGTTGCGAGATGCCGAGACGCTGATGCCCTCGGACGACCCGCGCCGCCCGCGCCGGATGTTGGCCGCGGCCTGGATCGACGGGGTCAGGTTGATCGACAACATTCCGGTCTGACCGACGCGTATTGAACGGAGCGCGTTCCGCGCGAAGAGTTTTCGTCTCGTCGTCGGGCATCCGCCCTCCTCCTCGGTCGATGGGGGTTTCACCCCCAAACCCCCAGAGTATTTGTCAAAAGAGCAAGCCGGGCGGAGCGGATTCGGCACTTGGCGGATGGGGCCACATGCGGCAAGACTTGTGCGGGTGGTCGGGGTTCGAAAAACCCGCGGCGAAATGATGTAATCCACTGTTACATCACTATGTGATGGCAATACGGTTCAACGGAGGGCGCGATGGCCGATTTCGAGACGCAGATCAAGGAAAGCCAGGCTCAGGTCGCCGAGGCGCAGGCGAAGATTTCCGCAATCACCAGCCGGATCGAGGAGGCGCGGTCGAAGATCGACCAGGGTGTCGTGCTCGACGTGGAGAACGCCACGCTGGAGGATGTGAACAAGCACACCGACCTGATGAACGCGAATATCGCGGAACTGATCATGGGGCTGGACGATGTGACGGCAGGCTTTTCGGCGGAGTTTGCGGAGATGCGGTCGAAGACGGGGATGGAGTCGTTCATCGGCATCTTTTCCAACGCCAAGGCGGAGTCGATGCGGCAGGAGCGGATGCGGGCGGCCAGCGTGGATGACAAGCTGCAGGACCTGATTTCCAAGTCCGACGTGATCGTGAGGCTGTTGCAGGGGCAGCTGGACCTGTTGAACGTGCAGAAGACGCGGGTGGAGGGAAACCTTTCGTCCACTTTGACTGAGCGCGAGGAGACGGTGGGGGCCTTGGAGGCGGTGCGGAAGGAAGTCGCGTCGCTGGACCCGAAGATCATCGAGCTGGAGAACAAGATCTCGGTCGAGCAGGACGCGGCGGCGCGGACCAAGCTGGAGACGGAACTGGCCAACCTGAACGCGCAGTACAACGCGCTGGTCCAGGATGAGCAGGTGAAGCTCGCGAAGTCGCAGACGCTGGAGCGGTACATCGAGAAGGGCAAGACCTGGGTCGACAGCCTGCAAAACCAGGCGGCGACGCAGCTGGTGCTGATCAACAAGCTGCAGACGGACACCAAGCAGCGGGTGGTGCTGTATGATGCGCTGACCTCGTCGTTGAAGACCGCGCAGCAGCAGGACGTGGCGCACCGGATCAACGAGATCGGGGTGAAGACCGACCAAGAGGCCCAGACGGCGATGGCGGCGATTGGGGCGGCGACGAACGACAAGATGGCCGACATGCTGGAAGCGCATGAGGGGCATATGGTGTTTGCGCGGGCGATCCTGGAGCAGAAGGCGAAGGCGGATGAACGCTTCGCCCGGAGGTTTGCCTCGATTGTCGAGAAGCACGACAAGAACGCGTATGGGGAATGAGGG
>JANPJZ010000060.1:0-8305 GCA_031425795.1 Rhodobacter sp.
CCACTTCCCCGGCATGCCGATCTTCCCCGGCGTGATGATCATCGAGGCGATGGCCCAGACCTCCGGCATCCTCGTCGGCCTGTCGATGGACTTGGTCGACAAGAACGCGAAGGTGTTCTTCATGGGCGTCGACGGCGTGAAATTCCGGCGCAAGGTCGTGCCCGGCGACGTGATGGAGCTGCATGTCAAGGCGGTCCGTGGTGGGGGCCGCGTCTGGAAGTTCGAAGGCCGCGCCATGGTCGAGGGCGAGCTTGCCTGCGAAGCCACCTTCATGGCGATGTTCGACGTCCCCAAGGCATGACCCGCATCCATCCCTCTGCCGTCGTCGACCCCGCCGCAACCATCGGCGAAGGCTGCGAGATCGGCCCCTTCTGCCTGATCGGCCCCGAAGTCACGCTGCACCCCCGCGTCACCGTGAAATCCCACGCCGTCATTACCGGCTGGACCGAAGTCGGCGAAGACAGCACGATCTTCCCCTTCGCCACGGTGGGCGAGGTGCCGCAGGACCTGAAATATGCCGGCGAGCACACCCGCCTTGTGATCGGCAAACGCTGCCGCATCCGCGAGGGGGCCACGCTCAACACCGGGACGGAAGGCGGCGGCGGGATCACCCGCGTCGGCGATGACGTCCTCATCATGACCGGCGCGCATGTCGGCCATGACGCGCAGATCGGGGACCGGGTGATCCTGGTGAACCACGTCGCCATCGCCGGGCATTGCGTGCTGGGCGATGACGTGATCGTCGGCGGTCTGTCGGGTGTCCACCAATGGGTCCGCATCGGACAGGGCGCCATCATCGGCGCGGTCACCATGGTCACCAACGATGTCATCCCCTACGGCCTTGTCCAGGCCCCGAGGGGAGAGTTGGACGGCCTGAACCTCGTCGGTCTCAAACGCCGGGGCGTCGACCGCGCGGGGATCACTGCCCTTCGCGCCGCCTTCCAGACCCTCGCGCAGGAGGAGGGCTCGTTCCAGGACCGCGCCCGCAAGCTGGCCGAAGACAGCGATAACCCCCTGGTGCGCGAGATCACCGATTTCATCCTGGCGAAGTCAGACCGCAGCTTCCTGACCCCGAAGGGCGGCCGGTGAGAACCGCCATCATCGCCGGTCAGGGCCGCCTTCCTGCGGCTGTGGCGGCCAACCTTCAGGCCCCGCTGGTGGCAAGCCTTGACGGCTTCGCGCCCGACAGGCTGACCGTCGATCTGACGTTCCGGGTAGAGCGTCTCGTGCCTTTCCTTCGCGCGCTTGACCGCGACGGCGTCACCCGCGTGATCTTTGCCGGCGCTGCCACCCGCCCGCGCCTTGACCCCGCGCTCCTGGACGAGGCGACCGCCGGCCTTCTGCCCCGGCTGATGCAAGCCATGGCTGCAGGCGATGACGCCACCTTGCGCGCCGTGATCGAGATATTCGAAGAGTTCGGCTTCACCGTCGCGGGCGTGGCAGAGGTCGCTCCTGACCTTCTTCCCGGCCCGGGCGTGCTTGCGGGCAAGCTGACCCCGCGGGATGAGGCCGATGCCACCCGCGCCGCCGAGATCGTCGCAGCCTTGGGTGCCGTGGACGTGGGGCAGGGTGCCGTCGTGGCCCAGGGCCTTTGCCTTGGCGTCGAGGCTTTGCCCGGAACCGACGCGATGCTGGCGGGCGTCGCCGCGCTCACGCCTGGCCTGCGCCCTGACCCTGCGCGAGGGCGGGGGCTGATCTACAAGGCCGCCAAACCGGGCCAGGACCGCCGGATCGATCTGCCGACCCTTGGAGTGGATACAGTCCGCGCCGCCCATGCCGCAGGCCTTGGTGGCATCGCGTTTGAGGCTGGGGCGGTGATCTGCCTCGATCTGCCCGAAATGCAGGCTCTGGCAGATAAGCTTGGCTTCTTCCTCTGGGCCAGGCCATGACGGGCCGCTCATCGCTCGCTTCGCAGCGCTCTTCGCAGGACGCGGCCCAGCGAAGAGCGGTCGAAGACCTGCGATGAGCGGCCCGTTGCTGTTCCTCATCGCCGGGGAACCCTCGGGAGACCGCCTTGGTGCCGCCCTGATGGCGGGCCTCAAGGAGCTTGCCCCCGGCATAACCTTTGCAGGCATCGGCGGCCCCCTGATGCAGGTCGAAGGCCTGACGAGCCTCTTCCCGATGGAAGAACTTTCCGTGATGGGCATCGCCGAGGTGATCCCGAAATACTTCCCCCTGAAACGCCGGATCCGGCAGGCGGCGGAGGCGGCCCTCGCCTCGGGTGCCGCAGGGATGGTCACGATCGACAGTCCGGATTTCAGCCTGCGCGTCGCGGCCATCGTCAAGGCAGCACAGCCCGGCTTTCGCACCATCCACTACGTCGCGCCTTCGGTCTGGGCCTGGCGTCCGGGGCGCGCGGCTAAGATGGCGAAGGTCATCGACCATGTCTTGGCACTTCTGCCGTTCGAGCCGCCCTACATGACCGCCGCCGGCATGACCTGCGATTTTGTCGGCCACCCGGTCGTGGCGGAACCGGTGGCGACCGGGGCCGAAGCCGCCGCCTTTCGACAGATGCATGGCATCGGGGCCGATTCGCATCTGGTCGTGGCCCTGCCGGGTTCGCGCCGGGGCGAGGTGACGCGCCTCGCCCGCCCCTTTGGCGACTCGCTTGCCGCCCTTTTGCCCCAGACCCGCGACCTGCGTGTCATCCTGCCCACGCCCGCGCATCTGGAACCGCTGGTGCGCGGCCTTGTGGCCAATTGGCCCGGGCAGCCGGTCATCCTGCCCTCGCCAGATGTGGCCACCCGCACTGCCGCCTTTGCCGCCGCCGATGTGGCGCTGGCCGCCTCGGGCACCGTGTCGCTGGAGCTTGCGGCCCAGATGTGCCCCATGGTCATCGCCTATGACATGGCGCCGCTGACCCTGTGGCTGATGCGCCGGGCCGCGCTGATCGACACGGTGACGCTGGTCAATCTGGTGTCTGAGACCCGCGTCGTGCCGGAATTTATCGGCCCCGACTGCCGCGCCGAGGCCATCGCGCCATGCCTGCTGCACCTGCTTGGTGCCGAGCGGTCCGGTCAGGACGCCGCCATGACCCTGACGATGGAGCGACTGGGGCGTGGCGGCGAAGCGCCCGGCCTCAGGGCTGCGTCGTCGGTGCTGGCGGCGCTTCACCGTTGATGATCGCAATGACCGACGGCATCAGGTCCGCAATGTTCTTCTCGACCAGCGCGATGATCCCGGGCTGTTGCGCCGCCGTAAGGTGCGGCAGCTTGCCCATCACCGACCGCCCCTCGGGCGTGGCATAGAAATCGCGCAGCGCTGTGATCTCGCCCAGCGTCATCATGTCGGCCATGATCCCGGCCTGGTCCCGCATCAGTCCGGTCAGCGGCGTGGTGAAGGTGTCGAGGTAAAGCTGCCGGATCTGCCCGACCTGCGCCTCGGACAGGACCTGCCCACCCGCGGCCACCTGTTGCAGGATCGGCTGGTACATCGTCTCGATCATCAGGGTCATGTCGAAGCCCTGCAGGGCCAGTTCGACATATTCCTTCGCCACCGTCTCGCGTTCCTCCCGCGTTTCGGCAAGGGCAGCCGGTGCGGAGGCGAGAAACGCGATCAGCATCAGATGGCGCAGGCCAGGGCAGGAGGGGCCAAGGCAGGTGGGGCCAAGGCGGGCAGGGCGCAGGGGAAGGACAGTCATGCCGGGCAAGTCTCCTGGGCTGGCGGGCGGTCAGGATGCTGGGGCGAGGGGTTCGAAGTCAAGACTGCTTTGGCTGGCCGGGCTGATTGCAATCGTTAAGACTTCCTGAAAAAGCCACCGCAACCCATTGATATGTCTTAGTCTGAGGGGGTGTCCCTGCCCGGGACACCCTTTCAGCCCTTCCAGATCCAGCCGCCCCCGAAGACCCGGCCGCCCTCCGGCGCGTAGAAGACGCAGGCCTGGCCTGCACTCACTCCATCCTCGGGCGCGATCAACTCCACCTCTGCCGTGGTCGGCCCCGTCGGCCGGACGATGGCCCCCCGTGGTGGCCGGGTGGAGCGGACCTTGACGTCCAGCTGCCACTCCGTCTGCGAGGCGAAGGGTGCGTCGCCGAGCCAGTTGATCTCGCGGATCGGGACGATCCGGGTGGACAGCGCCTCCTTCGGCCCGACGATGACCTGCCGCGTCGCGGGGTCGAGGCGGACGACGTAGAGCGGCTCCTCCAGCCCGCCGATCCCCAGACCTTTCCGCTGCCCCACGGTGTAGTGGATGACCCCCCGGTGCGAGCCCCGCACCCGGCCGGAAAGATCGACGATCTCGCCCGGATCGGCCGAGCCCGGCCGCAGCTTTTCGATCACCGCCGCATAGTCGCCGTTCGGAACAAAGCAGATGTCCTGGCTGTCCGGCTTGTCGGCGACGGGCAGACCATACTTTGCCGCAAGCGCCCGCGTCTCGGCTTTCGAGGCGAGGTGGCCCAAGGGGAAGCGCAGATAGTCCAGTTGCTCCGCCGTGGTGGAGAAGAGGAAATAGCTTTGATCCCGCGCCGCGTCTGCGGCCTGATGCAGCTCTGCCCGGTTCAGCCCCAGCTTGCGCTGGATGTAATGGCCGGTCGCCATGCAGTCGGCCTCAAGGTCCCTGGCGGTGGCGAGGAGGTCCTTGAACTTTACCCGCTCGTTGCAGCGGATACAGGGGACCGGGGTCGCACCGGCGAGATAGGCATCGGCAAACTCTTCGATCACCGCCTCGCGGAAGGTGTTTTCGTAGTCGAGGACATAGTGCGGAAAGCCCATCGTCTCCGCGACCCGCCGCGCGTCGTGGATGTCGCGGCCGGCGCAGCAGGCGCCCTTCTTGGCCAGCGCGGCGCCGTGGTCGTAAAGCTGCAGCGTCACGCCCACGACGTCATAGCCCTCTTCCGCCAGCTGCGCCGCGACGACGCTGCTGTCGACGCCACCCGACATGGCCACGACCACCCGCGTCTCTGACGGGGGTTTGGGCAGGCCAAGAGAATTCAGGCCAAATGAGTTCAGGGCGACGTCGCGCGGCATGGGGACTGTCCAAGGGCAAGAGATGATCGGGAATATATGAAAATGCTGTGCACTCTCAATCCCCTGTTTCAGGATTGATTAAGCGTGATGCGGCAGGGTGCTGTCAAATGCATGAGGGAAAGCCAATGTTCCTGAAACGTGTCGATGGTCCGCGGCAGATCAGCCTGCCGGATGGCAGCATCCTGTCGCGTGCTGATCTGCCTGCGCCCGATACCCGGCGCTGGGTGGCGAGTCGCAAGGCGGTGGTCGTGAAGGCCGTGGTCTACGGGCTGATCCCCCAGGCCGAGGCGCTGGAACGGTATGCGCTGTCGGAGGAAGAGTTCGCGCTGTGGCGCAGGGCAGTAGAGTTGCATGGCGATCAGGGCCTGAAAGTCACGACGATCCAGAAATATCGACAACTTTAAATTGTTTCGTGCTCCCGCTCTGGCAAAGTAACCGTCGGTTAACCATTGCCGCCCAAAGTCGTTAACGATGTGGGCAATGGAGCGGAGAATCCGAAAAAATGCGCATCCTGCTTGTGGAAGACGACCCGACGACCTCGCGCAGCATCGAATTGATGCTGACGCATGCGAACCTGAACGTCTATTGCACTGACATGGGTGAAGATGGCGTCGATCTGGCGAAGCTATATGACTATGACCTGATCCTTCTCGACCTCAACCTTCCGGACATGAGCGGGCATGACGTGTTGCGCCAGATCCGCCAGGCCCGGGTGGAAACGCCGATCCTGATTCTCTCAGGCTCGGACGATACCGAGAACAAGCTGAAAGGCTTCGGCTTCGGCGCGGATGACTATCTGACAAAGCCCTTTCACCGGGAGGAACTGGTTGCGCGGATCCATGCGATCATCCGTCGCTCGAAGGGGCATAGCCAGTCGGTCATCAAGACCGGACCGGTCGAGGTGAACCTTGACGCCAAGACCGTGGATGTCGGGGGCAAGACCGTGCATCTGACCGGCAAGGAATACCAGATGCTGGAGCTGTTGAGCCTGCGCAAGGGTACAACCCTGACCAAGGAGATGTTCCTGAACCATCTTTACGGCGGCATGGACGAGCCGGAGCTGAAGATCATCGACGTCTTCATCTGCAAGCTGCGCAAGAAGCTGGCCGAGGCGACGGGCGGGGCGAATTACATCGAGACCGTCTGGGGCCGGGGCTATGTGCTGCGCGATCCGGTGGGTGCGGCTGCAACGCAGAAGCTTGCCGCAAGCGCCTGATCTTTACCTTGCCCTTGCCCGCGCCTAACCTTGACGCGCGGCTTGGGCAGGGGACATCGCATGACGGACAAGCCGGTCGAGGCATTGACAGAGGCTGAGGCTGCGCAGGAACTCGCGCGGCTCGCGGCGGCGCTTGCTGCGGCCAACACGGCCTATCACACCCTGGACGCGCCCGAGATCACGGACGCCGACTATGACGCGCTGAAGCGGCGCAATGCGGCGGTGGAGGCGCGGTTTCCCGGTCTTCGTCGTGCGGATTCGCCCAGCGACCGGGTGGGGGGTGCGGTGGCGGACGGCTTCGGCAAGGTGCCGCACCGGGTGCGTATGTTGTCGCTGGAAAACGCCTTCACGGCCGAGGAGGTGGAGCAGTTCGACGACCGCGTGCGCCGCTTTCTTGGCCATGCCGGGGATATCGCCTACACCGCCGAGCCGAAGATTGACGGGCTGTCGCTGTCGTTGCGCTATGAGCACGGGGTGCTGGTGCAGGCCGCAACCCGTGGCGACGGCGAGGTGGGGGAGAATGTCACCGAAAACGCGCGCACCATCGCCGACATTCCGCAACGCCTGACGGACGCGCCCGAGGTGCTGGAGGTGCGGGGCGAGGTCTACATGTCGCACGCCGATTTCGCCGCCCTGAACGCGCGGCAGGCGGCGGCGGGGGACCGGACCTTCGCCAACCCTCGCAATGCTGCCGCAGGCTCGTTGCGCCAGCTGGACGCGCGCATCACCGCGAGCCGCCCGCTGCGCTACTTCGCCTATGCCTGGGGTGAGCTGTCGGAGCCTCTCGCCACGACCCAAAACGGTGCAATTGCGCGGCTCAACGCATTGGGGTTCCAGACAAATCCGCTTACGACCCTGTGTGACGGTCCGGCGGCGATGCTGGCGCAGTACCGCCTGATCGAGGCGCAGCGCGCCACGCTCGGCTATGACATCGATGGGGTGGTCTACAAGGTCGACGCGCTTTCGTTGCAGACGCGGCTGGGGTTCCGCTCGGCCACGCCGCGTTGGGCGCTGGCGCACAAGTTTGCTGCGGAACTGGCCTGGACCAGCCTTCTGGGCATCGACATCCAGGTGGGCCGGACTGGCGCGCTGTCGCCGGTGGCGCGGCTGCTTCCGGTGACCGTGGGCGGGGTAGTCGTGCAGAATGCGACGCTGCACAACGAGGATTACATCGCGGGCCGCGACAGCCGCGCCAACCCGATCCGCCCCGACGAAAACGGAGTTGGCAAGGACATCCGTGTGGGTGACTGGGTGCAGGTCTACCGGGCTGGGGACGTGATCCCGAAGGTGGCTGACGTGGACCTTTCCCGTCGCAGGATCGACGCGCAACCCTATGTGTTTCCACACATATGTCCGCAGTGCGGCAGCCCTGCCCACCGCGAGCCCGGCGATTCGGTCCGCCGCTGCACCGGCGGGCTGATCTGCCCGGCCCAGGCGGTCGAGCGGTTGAAGCATTTCGTCAGTCGCGGCGCCTTTGACATCGAAGGCCTTGGCGCCAAGCAGGTGGAGATGTTCTTCCACGACCCGACCCTGCCGGTCAAAACCCCCGCCGACATCTTCACCCTTGCCGCAAGAGACGCTGCCAACCCCTTGCAAAAGCTGAAGAACCGCGAAGGTTTCGGTGAGGTTTCCGCCACCAAGCTTTTCGCCGCAATCGAAGCGAAGCGCGTCATCCCGCTGGACCGGCTGATCTTCTCGCTTGGCATCCGCCATGTGGGGGAAGTGGCCGCAGGGCTTCTGGCCCGCCACTACGCGACCTGGGAGGCGTTCGAGGCCGCCGTCACGGACGGAGTCGAGCTGACCGCAATCAACGGGGTCGGCGCGGTGATGGCGCAAAGCCTGGTTGACGCCTTCAGGAACCCGGCGGAACGCGCGGCGATGGATGCACTGGTGGCAGAGTTGTCTGTGCAGGCTGTGGCCCGGCGCGGCGCGGTGGACAGTCCGGTTGCGGGCAAGACGGTCGTCTTCACTGGCACGCTTGAGAAGATGACCCGCGCCGAGGCCAAGGCCCGGGCCGAGGCGCTGGGGGCAAAGGTCGCCGGCAGCGTCAGCGCCAAGACCGACATCCTGATTGCGGGGCCCGGGGCGGGCTCCAAGGCCAAGGATGCGGAACGGCTTGGGGTG
>JANPJZ010000061.1:0-6928 GCA_031425795.1 Rhodobacter sp.
ACGGCAAAGTTCCGGTCCACCGGCTCGACCGCGTGGTGCCAGTGATGAAAGCGCGGCAGCACCAGAAGCTGGTTCAGGCCCGGCACGTCAAAGCGGATGTTCACATGGTTCAGCGTCGCCTGCACCGCGATGATCACCAGCCAGATGTACAGCGCCTCTTGCGAGAAGCCGATCACCAGAAGCGGGGTCAGCGTCAACCCCCGCGTCACAATGATGTCCACCACATGCAGCCGCGACCCGGCAATCCAGTCCAGCTGCCGCGACGAATGGTGGATCGCATGGAACGGCCAGGCCCAGCGGATCTGATGAAACCCCCGGTGCACCCAGTATTGCGCCAGATCGGCGATCAGCATCACGCAGAAGACCTCGACGACCAGCGGCAGCCGGTCCGGGTTCAGACCCGAGAACTGGGCGTGGACGGTCTGCGCGACCACGGTCGCGGGCAGCAGCGTAAAGAACGTCATCAGCTCCACCGCGACATGGCTGACCAGGAAGTAGATCCCGTCCGTCGTCCACCCCGGACGGAAGATCCCCTGGTCGCGGTGAAGCGGCAGCGCGCGCTCCAGCGGCACAAAGATCAGCGCCAGGAGAACGATGTTCAAAAGGAACCAGTCGATGCCCACCCGAAAGAGCGCATCGCCCCCCCGACCTCGACAGCACTGCCGCCACCCAGGACCGCCGCCATGCAGAAGACAAGGCCTGTCAGGCCCAGCCGTTTCGACGGTCGCAGGATCACGTTGATCGCCGAAAAGAGATACCCGCCCATGATCGCCAGCGCCAGAAGCGCACGCATCGTCTCGACCGGATAACGGGGGGCGGTTTCGGACAAGGTCAGCCACTGGGGAAAGTGGAACACCAGAACGGCAAGGAAGCTGCCGACTGACAGGAAAAGGCCAAGCAGGCCCGAATACCAGCCGGTCCCGAAGTGCTTCGGCAGCCGGTCGCCCAGCAAGTCCTCGGCCGCCCGGTCAAGCCAGGTCTTCTGCGGTTCGGGGGACTGGCTCTCGTTCATCACACACTCGGTCTTGCTGCGGTACGCGAACGGGTCGTGTGCCAGATGGCTTGCGGAGTGTAGGCCCGGACCGCCCGGCATCGCAAGCGGGCTTGGGATGCTCCATAAGGTCCGTTGATTGCGATTGGCTCCCGGGCCAGCTTTCCAGCCTGCCACTACCGCCACTCGACGATTGCCGGCCGTCCCGCTAGGGTTGCGGGACGCTTAAGGGAGCCCCAAATGCAACGACGTTCTGTCGCCGTCTTCGACCACTTCCTCGCCGCCCTGTCCCGCGTCCTGACCAAGGCCGAGACGCATTGCGAGGCGCGCAAGATCAAGCCGGAAGTCTTCCTTTCTGCCCGGCTCTTCCCGGACATGCTGCCATTGACGCGCCAGGTCCAGCTGGCCTGCGACTTTGGCGCGCGTGGCGCTGCCCGTCTTGCGGGGTCCGAGCCGCAGGGCTTTCCCGACACTGAGACGACCTTCGCCGAGCTGCAGGCCCGCATCGCCGCCGCCCGCGCCTACATGGCCGGCTTCGCCGCCGCCGACCTGTCGCCCACGCGCGAGGTGCAGTTCAAGGCCGGGGGCCAGGATCTGGTCCTGCCAGGTGAGGAATTCCTGTCGTTCTTCTCGCTGCCGCAGTTCTTCTTCCACATGACCACCGCTTACGACATCCTGCGCCACAACGGGGTCGAGATCGGCAAGCGCGATTACATGGGCGCAACCTGATGCAGGCTGTCCTCGTCATCGACATGCAGGAGGGCATGGCCGAGCGCATCCGCGGGGGCCGGGTGCCGGTGAACCCCGAAGCGCCCGATGCGATCGCCGCCCTTCTGGCAGATGCGCGGGGCAGGGGGGTGCCGGTGATCCATGTCCACCACGACGACCCGCACCCCGACTCGCCCTTTCGCAAGGGTCTGCCGGGGGCCGCGCCGATGCCCTGCGCCGTGCCGCTGGCAGGCGAAGTGGTGCTGTGGAAGCACCATTCCTCCGCCTTTGCAGGCACCGGCCTTGATGATCTGCTAAAGGCGCAAGGCGTGACCGAGTTTGTGGTCGCGGGCGCGGTTGCGGCCTTCTGCGTGACCTCGACCGTGCGGCAGGCCTCTGACCTTGGCTACAGGGTGCTTTTGCCACAGGACGCGCTTCTGGGCTTTGACTTGCCCGCCCATGATGGCGGCGTGATCGACGCAGGCACGGTCTTTCGCGTGACCCTGTCGCTTCTGGGCGCCGATTTCGCGACCCTGACGACAGTCAGGGCGCTTGCGGCCTAGGGGCAGGCCTTGAACACATGGCCGGGGGCTCCGGCGGGCGCCAGCATCTGGTCGCGAAGGATCAGGCTTCCGGGGCGGTCGGGGTTGGCGCAAGCCTCGGCAAAGGCCCCGCGCAGGTCGCCCTCATATTCGATCCCGATGACCTGCTCCGGTCCGTAGACCCCGGTGTAGGCCGCGCATTCTGACCAACGGTGGCATTCCTCGACCACCGCGAAGCTGAACCCAGCTTGATGCCCCCGCCGCCCCAGATCAGCGGCGTTCTTCTGGCCCGCAGGCAGATCCAGATCGGTGGCCGCCATGATCAGAAGCCGGGCAAACTCCAACGCATCGTGCTGTGAAAGCTTGCCAGAGGATCGGGTGTAGCTGTCCAGATTGTCGAACTCCACCGCGTCGAACCCCTTTTCAGCGCAGGCCCTCAGCGCGGGCAGCACCAGCGACAGGTTCGCCGTTCGCTTCCCCGGCGTCGAGATGTCGAGCAGATACTCATCCGGCCAATCCGGATCGGCCAGGGGAACACCATCCCGACTTGTGACCAGCAGGTCTGCGGGCCAGTCGTCCCCCGGCTGGGTCTGGAACCCGTTCACATAGCAGATGTTGAACAGCCCCGGTTCCGGCTCGTCGGTGCTGTCACGCACCACGACCGTCACGCCGGGAGCGGGCGGATAGGCCCCGCCAAGCTGATAGTCGGCAACGGCCCCCGGCGGCAGCGGTCCCTCGGCCCAGACAGGAGGAGCGGCCAGCAGGAAGACGCAGGCCAGCAGCTTCACGCAGGCTGGCCCTCTGCCGGGGGCATCGCCTTTGTCCCGTCCGCATCCGCCGCCCGCGCCGCGACAAGCGCCACAACCACCAGCAGCAGCGACAGCGCCGCATAGGTCGGGCGGAAGCCGATGTGTTCGGCGACAAAACCGATCGACGACGGAGCGACCAGAATCCCGCAGTAACCGACCATCGTCACGATCGAGATGGCGCTGGCCGACGGCAGGCTGGGGTGGTTTCCCGCCGCCGAGAACAGGATCGGCACCATGTTCGCCACGCCAAGACCCGCGACGAAGAAGCTGGCGATCGCCACCCAGTCATAGGGCGCCACAGCGCCGCCCATCATGCCTGCCGCCCCCAGAAAGCCCGAGATGCGCAGCGTCTGCACCGCACCAAACCGGTTGCGCACGCTGTCGCCCATGAAGCGCATGACAGCCATCGCCCCGGCGAAGAAGGCGAAGCCCAGACCCGACACGAAGACGTCCGACCCCAACTCCTTCTGCAGATAGATCGCCGCCCAGTCCAGCACCGCGCCTTCCGGCACCATCGAGAACAGCGCCAGCGTGCCCAGAAGCCAGACCTGGAAGTTCCGCGGGAAAAGGCGCGTCCGGGGCGCGGGCGCGGCCGTGGTCACCACCTCTGGCGGGGCCGGGGGCAGCAGGAACGGCATCGCCGCCAGTACCAGCACCGCCACCACCACAGCCGTCGCCAGCGATTGCACCTCGGACCCCCAGACGGCAATGACATAGCTGCCCGCCGACCCGCCGATGAACCCCCCAAGGCTCCAGAACCCGTGCGACGACGACATGATCGCCCGCTTGAGCCGCCGCTCGATCTCTACCGCCTGGGCGTTCATCGCCACGTCCATGCAGCCCGCCATCGCGCCAAAGACCGCCATGAACAGCGCCAGCACCCACAGGTTGGGCGAGAAGACCACCATCGGCAGCACCGGGATCAGCGCCAGCGAGAACCAGGACAGCACCTTGCGCCCGCCATGCCGGGTGATCAGCCGGCCTGCGAAGAGCATGGCCGACACCGCCCCGATGCCAAGCACGAGGATCAGAAGCCCCAGCACCGACTCGGTCACGTCATGGCGCGGCATCAGCAGCGGGATTTGTGGCGCCCAGGCCCCCATGACAAAGCCATTGGCCATGAACATGGCAGCCACTGCCCACCTTGCCCGCTGTGCCTCTTGGTCCCGCATGATCTGCCCCTCGATTGTTGGCGCATGTCATATGCCGCACCCGCCGCCGGGGAAAGGGCCGGCAGATCAACAGGTGTTGCAACGCTGAAAGGTAACGCCCCAAAGCCTGCGAAGGTTCTTGGAGGGCGCCTCGAAGCCTTCCCCGCCTCACGTCCCGCGGGGCTTTGCCTTCAAGGTCGGTTCGGCCTCGGTCGGGTCCTCGGGCCAGGGATGGCGCGGATAGGCGCCGCGCATGTCTTTCCGGACGTCGGCATAGGACGTCGCCCAGAATCGCGGCAGGTCGGTCGTCACCTGCACGGGCGCTCGCGCCGGAGAGAGCAGCGTGATCCGCACCGGCATCCGTGCCAGACCCACCACCGGATGTGTCGTGACCCCGAACATCTCCTGCAACCGCACCTCGATCGCAGGCACCTCGCCGTCATAGTCGATCGGGATCTTGCGCCCCAAGGGCGTCTCGAAGCTGCCCGGCACCAGACGGTCCATCCCCGCCAACCGCTCCCAGCCCAATAGACCCTGCAGGCCCGGCACAAGGTCCAGGCCCCGGATATCAGCTTCGGTCCGCACCCCCGTCAGATGCGGCAAAAGCCAGCCCTCGGCGCTGGCCAGGAGGTCCGCGTCCTCCACTCCCGGCCAGTCCTCTGCCCGGGCCAGCCGCGCCCTTGCCCGCAAGCGTCGCGAAGCGGGGGACCAGGGCAACCCGATCACGCGCACCCCCTCCAGTGCCGCTCGGGCCACCGTCTCGGCCGGGGCGTCCCAGTGCCGGTCGTCCAGCACCAGTGCCCCAAGCCGCTCCTGCCGCCGCGCCAGCACCTTTCCCTCGCGCCTGGTCCATTCACAGACCTCGACCCTGGCAATCCGGTCCGCGAACAGCCCCCGGACCTCCGCCTCACTGATCGCCACCGCCTGCCGGACCGTCGCCTCGCGCGCGTCGCCGTCAAGGTCGGTCGCCACGATCAGCCGCGCGCCCGAAAGCGGCAACCCCGCCGCCATCGCCGCCCCCTTGCCGCCCGACAGCACCCAGCGCGGCGCCTCGCCCTTCCGCCGCAGCCCGATCCGGTCTGGGTAGGCCAAGGCCGCCATCTCGGCGAGCGTATAGCCCCCTCTGCCTACTCCGCCGGAAACATCCGTCGCAGCAGAACCCGAACGACTCCCGCGCGGGGCCGGGGGAGGGGGGCCACCCGCCGCCCGCCCCGCCGCCGCAAGCCGCTTCGCCTCCAGCCGGATGCGTTCCACCACCCCCCGGTCCGCCTCCGGCCCCGGCCGCGCCACCGCCTGCAGCCGCAAGGTTAGGTCCGGCCCCGCCCCGCGCAGCGGGTCTCGTTCCGCGAGCAGCGCCGCCAGCACCGCCGCCTCCGGCCCGGCCACCGCCAGCATGTGCCCCAGCCGGGGGTGCAGCGGCAGCCCCGCCAGCACGCGCCCATGCGCCGTGATATGCCCCCGCCCGTCCAGCGCCCCCAGCCCCTGCAAAAGCGCCCGCGCCTCCGCCATCGGGCCCATGGGCGGTGGCGTCAGGAACGGCAGGTCCGCACCCCCCCACAGCGCCATTTCCAGCGCCAGCCCCGCGAGGTCCGCCACCTCGATCTCGGCGGGCGGGAAGGCCGCCAACCCGCCCTCCTCGCCCTTCGTCCAAAGCCGGTAACACACGCCCGAAGCCACGCGACCCGCCCGGCCCCGGCGCTGGTCGGCCTCGGCCTTCGTCACCCGCTCGGTCACCAGCCGTGACATGCCCGAGTTCGGGTCGAACCGCGCCCGCCGCGCCCGGCCCGCGTCGATCACCACCCGGACATCCGGCAAGGTGAGCGAGGTTTCGGCAATCGCGGTCGCCAGCACCACCTTCCGCCCCTCTGCCGGGGCGAGCGCAGCCCGCTGCGCCCCAAAGTCCATCGCGCCGAACAGCGGCCGCAACGCCACCCCGGCGATGCCTGACAGCATCCCCTCCACCCGCCGGATCTCGCCTTCCCCGGGTAGGAACACCAGCACGCCGCCTTCCGTCTCCTCCAGCGCCGCGCGCACGGCGCCGGCAACCACCGCCTCCAGCCGCATCGAGGCATCCGGCGCGCGCGGCAGCCAGCGCGTCTCGACCGGAAAGGCCCGGCCTTCCGATGTGATGACAGGTGCCTCCCCCATCAGTACCGCCACCGGCCCTGCATCCAGCGTGGCCGACATCACCAGAAGCTGCAGATCAGGCCGCAGCGCGCCGCGCACCTCAAGGCATAGCGCCAGCCCGAGGTCGGCGTTCAGGCTGCGCTCGTGGAATTCGTCAAAGATCACCAGCCCGACGCCCGTCAACTCCGGGTCCGTCTGGATCATCCGCGTCAGGATGCCCTCGGTCACCACCTCGATCCGCGTGGCGCTGGAGACCTTCGCCTCGCCCCGGATCCGGTAGCCCACCGTCCGCCCGACAGGCTCGCCCAGCGTCTCCGCCATCCGTTCCGCCGCCGCCCGAGCGGCCAGCCGTCGCGGCTCCAGCATCAGGGTGCGGCCGGTGACGCTCCCGTGCTGCAGCAGGTCCAGCGGCACCCCGGTGGTCTTGCCCGCCCCGGGAGGGGCCTGCAACACCGCCATCCCCCGCGCGCCAAGGGCGGCACGCAAGGCGGGCAGGACCGCGTCGATGGGCAATGCGTCACGCATGTGGCCTTATCGCCGCCTGACGGGGACCTGCGCAAGCCGGGGCCTGTCCGGCACGGCCTGGTTCTGAAAGGCACC
>JANPJZ010000062.1:0-4461 GCA_031425795.1 Rhodobacter sp.
CAGCGGGTCGAGGAGTTCGGCCTGAAACAGATGTGGAAAAGCCCCAACGGCACGATTCGCAACATCCTCGGCGGCGTGATCTTCCGCCAGCCGATCATCTGCCGCAACGTCCCCCGCCTCGTCCCCGGCTGGACCCAGCCCATCGTCGTCGGCCGCCACGCCTTCGGCGACCAGTACCGCGCCACCGATTTCCGCTTTCCCGGGCCCGGCAAGCTCACCATGAAGTTCGTCGGCGACGACGGCACGGTGATCGAGAAGGACGTCTATTCAGCCCCCTCCTCCGGCGTCTACATGGGCATGTACAACCTCGATGACAGCATCATCGACTTCGCCCGCGCTTCGCTGAATTACGGCCTCAACCTCGGCTGGCCGGTTTACCTGTCCACCAAGAACACCATCCTCAAGGCCTATGACGGCCGCTTCAAGGACCTGTTCCAGACGGTCTACGAAGAAGAGTTCCTGGACGCCTACAAGAAGAAGGGCATCACCTACGAACACCGCCTGATCGACGACATGGTCGCTTCCTCGATGAAATGGTCCGGCGGCTATGTCTGGGCCTGCAAGAACTACGACGGCGACGTGCAGTCCGACCTCGTCGCCCAAGGCTTCGGCTCGCTTGGGATGATGACCTCCATCCTGATGACCCCCGATGGCAAGATCGTCGAGGCCGAGGCCGCGCATGGCACCGTCACCCGCCACTTCCGCCAGCACCAGAAGGGCGAACAGACCTCCACCAACTCGGTCGCGTCGATCTACGCCTGGACCGGGGGCCTCAAGCACCGCGCCAAACTGGACGACAATGAGCAGCTGATGCGCTTTGCCACGACGCTGGAGCAGGTGACCGTAGCCACCGTCGAGGACGGCTGGATGACCAAGGACCTCGCCCTGCTCGTGGGTCCGGATCAGAAATGGCTGACCACGATCGGCTATCTGGAAAAGGTGGACCAATACCTGAACAAGGCCCTGCAAGGCTGACAACCCGGCGGCAAACGCGTCCCCGCTGCGTTTGCCGCCACCTCCTGGAACAAATCCGTTCCCTCGACGCTTTGTGTTGTCAACGGCCGACCAACCGGCCGCAAACCAAACGAGGGGTTCTCATGAACGGTATCATCTATCTGATCGGCTTGGTCGTTGTTGTCCTGGCCATCCTGTCCTTCTTCGGTATGCGGTAATGGCCGCCTCGCCCACCGCGCCTCCGCGCACGCAAGCGATGGCTGACCAGGCCGCGCCGGATCACGCACTCAACCGCTCCTACATCGACTGGGCCGCCATCGTCGGCGGCACCGTGGTGGCAACCGCCATCGGCGCGGTCTTCGCAGCCTTCGGCGCAGCGCTCGGACTGTCCGCGATTTCGGCGGAACCGGGCGAAGGCTCGGGCACCCTCGGCCTCGTCCTCACCGGCATCTGGATGGTCGTGACGCTCGTCGCAAGCTACACCGCCGGCGGCTATATCGCCGGGCGGATGCGCCGCCGCGTCGACCAGGCGAGTGTGGATGAAGTCGGCACCCGCGACGGCATCAATGGCCTCGTCGTCTGGGGCCTCGGCATGGTCATCGCGGCCATGGCGCTTGGCAACATTGTCGGCTCCACCGTCGCGGCCGTCGGCTCCGTCGCCGAAACCGCAGTAACGGCGACAGGCAGCGCCATCGGGGGCGTCGTAGAAGGCGCGGCCTCGCTTCTTCCCGAAGACCCGCTTGCCGTGGTGACAGATACGCTCACCCGCCCCACCCAGATCGACCCTGCCACCGCCGACCGGGCCGAGCTTGCCCGTCAGGCAGCCTCGATCTTGGGCACCGCTGCCACATCGGGCGAGGTTTCCGAAACCGACCGCGCCTATCTGGTCAATGCCACCGCCGCTCTCACCGGCCTGCCCGCGCCGGAAGTCGAAGCCCGCGTCGACCAGGCCGTCGCTGCGGCCATCGAGGCCCGGGCCAACGCGACCGCTCTGGCGGAAGAAGCCGAACAGACGGCCATCCAGGCCGCTGAAACCGCCCGGAAAAGTGCCGTGTTGACTGGCTTTCTTCTCGCAGCGGCCTCGCTGATCGCGGCTGCCGCAGCCGTGGCCGGCGCGGTAAAGGGTGGCGCACACCGCGACGCCGGCACCATCTTCGGCGGCTTCGCCTACCGCGCCTGAGCACCGGACGATCTCGGCCCCCCGCAGCATCTGCGGGGGGCTTTCTCGTGCCCAGCGAAATGTCCTGATCCGGGTTGTTCCACCGCATGGTTCCACCCTGATTAAAGGTCAGCATAGTTGACTTATATCGCGCGCCCTGACAAAGACGTGGGCATGACCGACCCACACCGCCATTCCACACTGGAAGATGCCCAGGGCCTTGCCTTCGGTGTCACCATGGCAGCTTTCGGAATGCATCTTCTCACCCACACCGGCCTTGTCACCGGTCAGACTGCCGGGCTCGCCGTCCTGGCAGCGCATCTGACCGGTCTGCCCTTCCCGGCGGTCTACTTCGCCATCACCCTGCCCTTCCTCGCCATCGCCTGGAAGCGGATGGGCCTGCACTTTGCGGTCAAGACTCTGCTGACCACGGCTTCGCTCTCGGCTCTCGCAGCCCTCCTGCCCGCCTGGGTGGAGCTTGGCCGCGTTGAACCCGCCTTCGCCGCCGTGCTGATCGGGCTTCTTTTCGGCATCGCCGCCCTCGCAGCCATCAGGCACGGCGGCAGCTTCGGTGGGCTTTCGGTCCTGTGGATCGAGCTTCAGGACCGCACCGGCATCCGCGCAGGACACGCACAGCTTGCCTCCGACATCCTGATCTTCGCCGCCGCCGCCCTGATCCTGCCCTGGGACAAACTGGTCTACAGCGCAGTCGGTGCCGCCGTCTTTGCCCTTTTCCTTGCCGTGAACCACCGCCGCGACCGCTATGTTGCGCTTTGAAAGTCAGGTCCCGGGAAGAACGCTTTCAGCCCAGCAACTCCAGACCCCGGCACCGAACCACCAGAGCGCCTTCCGTGGGAAGGGATCGCGCGGCTGGGTGGCAGGAAGCGATGGAAGGCTTTCTTCAGCCAGCCTTGTCGGCTAAGCCCGCCCGATGACCGCTCCCAACCGTCACAGTCTGATCGAGGATGCACAGGGCATCATCTATGGCGCCACCATGGCCGCCTTCGGGATCATCATCCTCACCCACCTCGGTCTCATCACCGGCCAGACCGCGGGCCTCGCCGTCTTGATTTCCTACGCCACCGGCTGGTCCTTCGGCCCGGTGTTCTTTGCGATCAACCTGCCCTTCTATATCGTGGGCTATCTCCGCATGGGCTGGCTTTTCACGCTGAAGACCTTCCTCGCGGTGGCGCTTCTGTCAGTCCTCAGCCTGTGGCTGCCCGGTCAGGTCAGCTTTGCCACGCTGAACCCGTGGGTCGGCGCAGTCCTGTTCGGCTTTCTGTCCGGCTCGGCGCTCCTCGCGCTTTTCCGGCACGGGGCCAGCCTCGGCGGGGTCGGCATCGTGGCGCTGATGCTGCAGGACCGCCTCGGCTGGCGCGCGGGATGGGTGCAGCTTGGCTTCGACGCAGTCCTTTTCGCCGTGGCCTTTGCGGTGATCGAGGCGCGGCTGGTCCTGATCAGCTTTGCAGGCGCTCTGGTGGTGAACCTGGTCATCGCCATCAACCACCGCCGCGACCGCTACGTGGCGGCATGACAGGACGGGGCATTTCCTAACAATTCCTGAAAACGCGCCGCTAAGCCATTGATTTTCGGTCATCGAAAGGGGTGTCCCTGCCCGGGACACCCTAGCCTCTGGCCAGCGGCCCGAAAACCCTGTAAGGCCCCGCCAACCCTATCCGGATCGGACCCCATGGAACTGCGCAACATCGCCATCATCGCCCACGTCGACCACGGCAAGACCACCCTCGTGGACGAGCTTCTCAAGCAGTCGGGGGCCTTCCGCGACAACCAGGCCGTTTCCGAACGGGCGATGGACAGCAACGACATCGAACGCGAACGCGGGATCACGATCCTTGCCAAGTGTACCAGCGTGGAATGGGCTGGCCTGCGGATCAATATCGTCGACACCCCCGGCCACGCCGACTTTGGCGGCGAGGTGGAGCGGATCCTGTCGATGGTCGACGGCGTGTGCCTCCTCGTCGACGCCGCTGAAGGTCCGATGCCGCAGACCAAGTTCGTTCTGGCCAAGGCGCTTGCCCTTGGCCTGCGCCCCATCGTCGTCCTGAACAAGGTCGACAAGCCCGACGCCGAACCCGACCGCGCGCTGAACGAGGTGTTCGACTTGTTCGCCAACCTCGGCGCGGATGACGACCAGCTGGATTTCCCCCACGTCTACGCCTCGGGCCGGTCCGGCTGGGCCGACATGGAACTGGACGGGCCGCGGAAAGACCTGTCCGCCCTTTTCGACCTGATCGTCAGCCACGTCCCGGCCCCCAAGGTCCTGTCGCGCACCGAAGAGCCGTTCTCGATGCTGGCCACCACCCTCTCCGCCGACCCCTACCTCGGCC
>JANPJZ010000063.1:0-10088 GCA_031425795.1 Rhodobacter sp.
AACGAAGCTGCCGAAGACATGGCCGGGCTGGTCGAGGTCGGCGTCAGCGATGCCGGGTTGGGCCATGCGTTCGGCATAAGGCAGGCGCGGGCCGAGCAGGCGTTCGCGGAACACCAGTTGCAGGTCGGCGAAGCCCTGGAAGCCAAGCTCTTTCGCGAAGCGGGTGATCGTGGCGGGCGGCACCTGGGCCTGATCGGCGAGGCGGACGAGAGTGGTGACGGCCACCTCCTCCGGGTGGTTGAGGAAGAACTGCGCGACCTGGGTCAGGCGCTTCGAGAGGGTTCCGGCGCGGGTGGCGAGGTCGGTGCGGAGGCTGTCGAAATCGCGGGGCGGGGCGGGTTTGTCCATCAGAGCGCCCCCGCCACTTTCTGCTCCAGGTCGATGAGTGCCCCGCTCATCGGGATGGAGGCGTCGGAGAGGAGGAACAGGGCCAGCCGGGCACATTCCTCAGCCGTGACGAGGCGGCCGAGGGGCATGGCGGCTTGGGCCTTCTCCAGCCAGTCGGGGCCGTGGCCGAGGTCTTCGGCCTGCATCCGGCGTTCGCTTTCGGTGGCGACCCAGCCGAGGTTGATGCCGTTCACGCGGATGCGGTCGGCCATATGGGCGTGGGCGGCGTTCTTGGTGAGGGTGGCGAGAGCGCCCTTGGTGCTGGCGTAGATCGCCAGTTCCGGGATGCCGCAGTGGGCGTTCATTGACATGATGTTGACGATCACGCCGGGGGCTTGGCGGGCGGTCATGTCCAGGATCGCGGCCTGCATCAGGAAGAAGGCGGCGCGGGCGTTGAGGTTGTAGAGCTGGTCCCAGATCTCGACCGTGCCGGTGGTGAAGGAGGCGCGGGTGGTCAGGCCAGCGGAGTTCACGAGGCCGTCGATCCGCCCGAAGCGTTGGATGGTTTGGGCGGCGATGCTGGCGGGGGCGGTGGGATCGGTCAGGTCGGTGGTGACGGTTTCGGTGGGGGCGGTCAGCGTGGCGGCGAGGGTCTTCAGGCCGTCCCCGTTGCGGTCGACGAGGATCAGCGCGCCGACACCTTCCCCATCAAGCGCGCGGGCGATGGCGGCACCGATGCCGCTGGCCGCCCCGGTGATGAGGATCGTCCTGTCGTCCAGTCCAAGCTTCATCCACCGATCCCCTTCAGGAAAGCCTCATGCTCCTGCGGGTCCATGGTGACGGTATGGCGCGGTTCGGGATAGGCCCCAGTTGCGACATCGCTGCGGAATTCGGTGAAGGCGGCGATGCGTTCGGCCTGGAGCCGGTCATGTTCGGCGGCGAAATTGCGGTAGACCTTGGCGTGGCGGGGCATGTGGCCGCGGTTTTCGCCCAGGATATCCTCGGCAAAGAGGTATTGCGCGTCGCAGCCGGGGCCTGCGCCCATCGACCAGAGGAGTATCTTGAGGCGGGCGCTGATGGCGGTGGCGACTTCGACGGGGACGACCTCGATTTCAACGGCGAAGGCGCCGGCGTCCTGGGAGCGGCGACATTCCTCGTAGAGGGCGATGGCTTGGTCAGCGGTCTTGCCGACGGCGCGGAAGCCGCCGGTGAAGGTGGCGCGGAAGGGGACGAGGCCGACGTGGCCGACAATGGGGATGTATTCGCGGGTGAGGTACTCGACGGTCTGCAGGCTGCCGGAGCAATACAGTGCGTCGGCCCCGGCTTGGAGCATCTGGCCAGAGAAGCGGAGATAGTCGTCGGGGGTTCCGGCCTCCGGGTGCGCCTTGCCGGTCATGCTGAAGACGCTTGGCGCGGCCTCGCGGTAGCGGGGGTGGGTGAGAAGCTCGGGCGGGACGGAGGCGATGTCGATGCCTGCAGCTTCGGCGGCGGCGGCTTCATCCAGGGTGAAGTAGCGCAGCATGGTCTTCTGGCCGCGGCCCTTGTCGGCTTGCAGGTCGGCGACGGTGGGGCGTTTTCTCATAACTCCATCTCGATCCGACCTGAGGTGATGCGGGCCGGGTAGGTGGCGAGGGCCACGCAGACCGGCGCGCGGAGGGGGGCACCCGTGCGGTAGTTGAAACGGCCGTTGTGCTTCGGGCATTCGATGGTTTCGTCTATGACGAGGCCATCGGCGAGGTGGACCTTTTCGTGGGTGCAAAGGCCGTCGGTGGCGAAGACCTCGCCCTTGGCGGAACGGTAGACGGCGAAGGTGCGGCCGTCGTGGTCGAAGCGGAGGACATCCTCGGGGTCGATGTCCTCTACATCGCAGACGTCGACCCAGCTCATGCGACACCCCGTTCCGGCACGTCGAGGTGAAGCTCGGCGCGGTAGGGTTTGGCTGAGGCGGGAAGTGGGCGGAGCTGGGTGTGGGTCGGGTCTTTGCGCTGACGCCAGAGGGTGGCGATCATGCGCCGGTAGGCGGAGAAGATCGATCGGTCGGGCGCGGGGAGGTCGTCCTTGATGAGGGCGTGCAGGCGCGGGAGGGCGTGGTAAGGCACCATGGGAAACATATGGTGTTCGATGTGGTAATTCATGTTCCAGTAGATCCAGCGGCTTAAGGGGTTCATGTAGACGGTCCTGCTGTTCAGGCGGTGGTCCAGCACATCTTCGGCCAGGCCGCCGTGCTGGAGAAGGCCGGTCATCACCATGTGCCAGCAGCCATAGATGCGCGGGCCGCCGATCAGCATCATGGGCAGGAAGGACCATGCGGCCAGCGCCCAGAGGGCGGCGGCGGCGTAGACGCCCATGTGGATGCGGGCGGCGAGGATGGCCTTGGGACGTTCGGTTTCCGGAATGTAGTCGGCCTCAGCGGGGGTGATGATCCCGGCGGCGTTGCGGGCGAGGACGCGGAAGTGGAGGAAAACGTCCGGAATGCCGATGAAGTGGAGGGCGGCGAGGGCGAGTTGCGGCGGGCGGAAGTGGCCGATCTCCGGGTCACGGCCGACGATGATCGTGTCGGTGTGGTGGCGGGCGTGGGACCATCGCCAGGAGACGGGGTTGCGCATGACGAGGAAGCTGGCGAACTGGTAGACGGCGTCGTTCATCCAGGGGGTGCGGAAGGCGGTGCCGTGGCCGCATTCGTGCCAGCGGCTGTCGCAGGCCGAGCCGTAGAGGACGCCGTAGACGAGGAAGAACGGGACGGCCCACCAGCTGCCCCAAAGGGCTATGCCCCCAGCCGCGCTGGCGAGCAGCAGGCCCAGCCAGATGACGGTGTCGCGGATGGCGGGGGCGTCGCGGCGCTGCATCAGGTCTTTCATCACCTTGCGGGGGACTTCAGAGTGATACCACTCGGCCGAAGCGAGGCCCGCCTGGACGGCGCGGGCGTTCTCGGGGCCGGTGAGGCTGTAGTCTCGGGGGGTGAAGGGAAGCGTGGCGGTCATCGGGTGGTCCTATCAGTGCCGTAGAGGGGGGCGAACTGGCCGGTGGGCACGGGGTAATCCTCGTCGGGTTGGGGGGTGATGGCGGTGATACGCGCTTCGGTCTCGGCAATTTCGGCGGCGGTGGTCAGCACGGTGAAGCGGGTGTCGTAGTGGCGCTCCTCTCCGGCGTTGAGCCAGATCATCTCGTCCCGGTCGCGGGCGGCGGTGTTGCCGAGGATGTGGTGGGTGGAGGGCTCCAAGCCCATTACGTAGTGGCCGGCCTGGAAATTCTGCCACTGATAGGCGCAGGGCAGCTGGTCGCCGCGGGTTTCGATCATCAGGCCGAGGCGCAAGCGGTCGTTGACAACGGCGACGGGGACGTGGCCTTGGGCGTCGGGCACCATGCGGTGTTCCCATACCTGTTCGGTGAAGGGGTTGATCGGGGCGGGGCAGCGGCGGTAGCCGACGCCTTGGGCTTTGAGGTTGGCGGAATGGGTGGCAAAGCAGACCTCCGCCACCGGGGCGAGGTAGCGGGAGCCTTCGTCGATCACCGGGTAGCCGAGGTTGATATGGTAGAAGAACATGTGGGGCGTGACGGCGAAGCCTGCGTTCACCACGCGGTCGGTCAGGCGGATTCCGTTGCCGCCAAGGTCAGCCTCGATCCGGCGGTGGAGGTGCAGGACCTCGCCAAAGACGGCGGCCTGAACGATCACGCCCTCGGCCCAGAGGATGCAGCGGTCGCCTTCCCACCGCTCGCCATAGCCGGTGAGGCGGGCGGGGATAGTGCCCAAACGACCATGCAGTCCGTGGCGGACGGTGGCGCGGCGGGGGTAGTTGTAGCTGGAGCCGTCGACCTCTTCCGGCCCGAGGATGTGGTCGAGACCGCAGGTGGAGAGGAACCCGGAGAAAGAGCGCACCCAGCCAAGGCCGCCCTCGCCTTCGGGTTCGTGCAGGGCCGGGTGGCGGAAGCCAGTGGGCGAGTGCCAGCCGATGGCGCGGCCGGCCTGGGACATCTCGCCGATATCCATCGCCCGGTCGACGAGGACGGTGAAGCAGAGACCGGAGCCGGTGCGGAACTCCAGAAGCCGCATTCCGCGTTCGACGCCGTCCTCGCAGGTCACCAGACGGACGCCGCCGAATTGGGCGAGGCTGCCGGTCCGGGCGTGAAGGCCAGCGGCCTCTGCGGGTTTGCCATACAAGTGCATCGTTTCGGACCGTCCTCCCTGACCCCGGTTTTAGCGAAGGACGGAGGTCGGACCACCCGAAACCGCATCAGATCACATCAGCGCGGGCTTTCCGGGGCCGGTTCAACCGACGCAGTCCGGGCCAGATCCGTCGTCGGGCACCTCCGGTCGACGCGGCTTCAGGTTCCAACGCGGGACGGGCGTTGTCCCGACCACCTGAAGCCTGCTGCAGTGGGGCGACGGTACCACCGCGCGCCGGGGATTTGTGGGTCTTCGAGGATATGCCGGCCAGCCGTGCTGCAGGGGCGCCGGGACACGCCGGTTCGCGCCATTGGCCCGGTTGCGAGCGTTTTGGTCTTGAAGGCAGGGAACCGGACCAACGTCCTGTCGTTTGTGTCGTTCGAGGGAAAAAGGTTTGCCGCCGTTGGCATTGAAGGATTGCTGTGGGCGAATGTTCCCGTTCCAAAGCGCTGCCGTGCTTGTTTTGCGCCGCCGCTTGCTGTTCGTGCGGCTGGCAGACATCTCATTAGTCTGGACACAGGAGTATCCGATGCTGAAATCCCTATCCCTTGCCGCGCTGCTGGCGGTGACCGTCTCTCCCGCTGGCGCGGAGATCATCCGTGTCGGAATGTCAGGCGGATACTTCCCCTTTACCTTCGTGCGGCAGGACAAGCTGCAGGGTTTCGAGGTCGATCTGATGAATGCTCTGGCCGAGCGGACGGGCGATACGGTCGAGTTTTCCACGATGTCATTCTCGGGCCTGATCGGCGCGCTGGAATCCGGCCGCATCGACACTGTCGCGAACCAGATCACCATCACGCCTGACCGTCAGGCAAAGTTCGCCTTCAGCCAGCCCTATGTCTACGATGGCGCGCAGGTGGTGGTGAAGCTGGGCAATGAAGCGGAGATCACCGGCGTTGAAAGCCTGCGGGGGCGGATCGTGGCGGTCAACCTTGGGTCGAACTTCGAGCAGCTGTTGCGCGAGCTGCCCTTTGCGGACGAGATCGACATCCGCACCTATGAGAGCAATATCGAGCAGGATACGGCACTTGGCCGGGTCGATGCTTTTGTGATGGACCGGGTTTCTTCGGCCCAGGTGATCAAGGAAAGCCCGCTGCCGCTGGCTTTGGCCGGCTCGCCGTTCAGCGAGATCCAGAATGCGCTGCCGTTCCGCAATGATGCCGAGGGAACGGCCCTGCGCGACCGGCTGGACGCGGCGCTGACCGAGATGAAAGCCGATGGCACTTTGAAAGCCATCTCTAAAAGGTGGCTTGGACTTGACGTGACAAAGCCTGCGGGTTGAGCCATGTCGGCGCTTGATCTTGACTACATGCTGGGTCTGGTGCCGGTCATCCTTGGCTATGTGCCTCTGACCATCGGCATGGCGCTGGCCGCGATGGCCTGCGCCCTGGTGCTGGCGAGCCTGATGGCGGTCGAACGGGTGGTGCGCGTGCCGGTGCTGGATCAGGCCGTGCAACTGTTCATCAGCTTCTTTCGCGGCACGCCGCTTTTGGTGCAGTTGTTCCTGTTCTACTATGGCCTGCCGCAGATCATGCCCGTTCTGGCCGGAATCAACGGGGTGACGGCTGCGATCATCGGGCTGACGCTGCATTTTTCAGCCTACATGGCCGAAAGCATCCGTGCCGCGATCCTTGGTGTCGATCGCAGCCAGTGGGAGGCCGCCCAGGCCGTCGGCATGACGCAGACCCAGTCGATGCGCCGGATCATCCTGCCGCAGGCGGCGCGCGTCGCCGCGCCGACGCTGGTCAATTATTTCATCGACATGATCAAAAGCACATCGTTGGCCTTCACCCTTGGCGTGACGGAAATGATGGGGGCCACGCAGAAGGAAGCCGCTGGCAGCTTCCTGTATTTCGAGGCGTTTCTTGTCGTGGCCTTGCTGTACTGGGCAATCGTCGAACTGTTGTCCTTCCTGCAAAAGCGGCTGGAAACCCGCCTGAACAAGGCGCTTGCCCGATGATCACCATCCGCGGACTGACCAAGCGCTATGGCACGAACACGGTGCTGGATGCCATCGACCTCGACATCGCGGCTGGCGAGCGGGTGGCGATCATCGGGCCATCAGGAACCGGAAAATCGACGTTGCTGCGGTGTGTGAACTATCTCGACCGCCCCGACGCTGGCGTGATCGGGATCGGCAATCTGACGGTTGATGCCGCTACGGCGCGGCCCGCCGACATTCTGGCGCTGCGCCGCCGCACCGCGTTCGTGTTCCAGAACTACTCGCTCTTTGCCAACAAGACCGCGCGTGAAAACATCACCGAGGCCCTGATTACCGTGCAGCGCAGACCCCGTGTGGAGGCGGACATGCGCGCGGATGCGATCCTGGGTGAGATCGGCCTTGCGGACAAATCCGGCGTCTATCCGGCAGCCCTGTCGGGTGGGCAACAACAGCGCATCGGCATTGGTCGGGCCATGGCGCTGGGCGCTGACCTGATGCTGTTCGACGAGCCGACATCGGCGCTTGACCCCGAATGGGTGGGCGAAGTCCTGGACCTGATGCGCCGGGTCGCGGAACGAAGGCAGACGATGCTGATCGTCACCCATGAGATGCAGTTCGCGCGGGAGATCGCCGACCGCGTGATCTTCATGGACGAGGGTCGGATCGTCGAGCAGGGGCCACCTGAGCAGCTTTTCGACGCGCCTCGCGACAGACGCACGGAAAGTTTCCTGCGCCGCGTCAGGTAGCTGACACGCAGCCCTGCCCCGAAGGTGTCAGCGTCGAGCGCGGCCTGTCGTCCGGGCTTGGCGCAGACACAATGGAACGGATGGCGCTGCCATGCGTTGGAGGCGGAAACCGGACCGTTCGCATCAGGAATGAATTGCATGATGAAACCATATTTCTTGCCCGCCGCCGCAGGGATGCTTCTGGCGATGGCTTCGGCCGCGTCTGCAGACATCGTTGTCTCGTCCAAGATCGACACCGAGGGCGGATTGTTGGGCAACATCATCGCATTGGCCCTTGAGTCTGCGGGGCTGCCGGTTGAACGCAGGCTGCAGTTGGGCGGGACCCAGGTGGTCCGGGAGGCCTTGCTGGCCGACCAGATCGACATCTATCCCGAATACACCGGAAACGCCGCCTTCTTTTTCAACGAGGCGGATGCGGACATCTGGAATGATGCCGCAGCGGGCCACGCCCGTGCGGCTGAACTCGACAGTGCGCAGAACGGCGTCGTGTGGCTGACGCCATCGCCGGCAAACAACACCTGGGCCATTGCGGTCACGGGTCCGGTGGCCGAGGAAAACGGGCTGGTCACGATGTCGGACTTTGGGGCATGGGTTGCCGGCGGGGGGCAGGTCAAGCTTGCCGCGTCGACGGAGTTCGTCTCCTCTCCCGCTGTGCTGCCCGCGATGCAGGAGACGTATGGCTTTGCCTTGACCCCGGATCAGACAGTGGTGCTGTCAGGTGGCGACACGGCCGCCACCATTCAGGCGGCGGCGCGCGGGACTTCGGGTGTCAATGCGGCGATGGTCTACGGCACGGATGGCGGTGTGGGGGCCACGGGCCTGGTTGTCATGGAGGACGACAAGGGGGTCCAGCCGGTCTATTCCCCTACGCCGGTCGTCCGGGCAGAGGTGCTTGCAGAATATCCGGCGATTGCCGATGTGCTTGCGCCGATCTTTGCCGGCCTCGATCTTGTCACGCTGCAGGAGCTGAACGGGCGCATTCAGGTTGGCGGCGAGCCTGCCGAAGCCGTTGCGCGGGATTATCTCAGCCGTTCGGCTGCCGATTGACCGCTGGGGCACCGACCCTTTCCCCTTGGCGTCGGGGACGGGTGCGTTGGGCACTGTCTGCCCCTGGCATCCTCTTCGCGGTCCTTGGACTGGCCGCTTTGTCGGCTCCGTTCATGACGATTGCCGCCAACCGGATCGTTGAAGGCGAGGGGGTCCGGATCTGGGATCTGGCCCGTGCCGTTGCTTGGCCGGGTGGGGTGGCGGTGGTTGCGGGGCTGGGCCTAGGGCTGCCCTACAGGATGGGTTGGTTGCGTCTTGCGGGTGCGGTGCTGGGTTTAGCGGGGTTGCTGTGGCTGCTGATGCAGGGCGCGCCTGCGCTGCTTGAGGGTGCTGGCGACTATGCCCGCACATCCCCGGCAGTGGGGTTCTGGTGCCTGCTCGGGCTGTTCCTGTTGCTGGTCGCGGATGCGCTCGCTGGCATGGAGCCGTCGCCGCTGATGCGGGCCGTCTTGCTGGGAACCGCGCTTGGGGCACTTGCGGCGGTCTTGTGGTCCGGCGCGCTGTCAGACCTGTCGATCCTGCAGGAATATGCCAGCCGCCAGGAGGCCTTCGTCAGTGCCGCGTGGCGGCATCTGGGGCTGGCCTTCGGGTCGCTGGCCGCTGCGGTGGTGATCGGATTTCCACTGGGCATCCTGTGCCACCAGCAGGAGAAATTGCGACGCGCGGTACTGCCGTTCCTGAGTTTCCTGCAGACAATTCCGTCACTTGCAATGTTCGGATTGATGATCCCGTTTCTGGCCTGGGTGGGGACGACGATTCCGATGGCGCAGGCCGTGGGCATTGCCGGGATCGGTTTTGCCCCGGCGTTTCTGGCGCTGGTGCTGTATTCGCTGCTGCCCGTGGTGGGCAATACGGTCGCAGGTCTTGCCGCCGCGCCGGCGGCCGTCCGCGAAGCCGCTCGTGGCATGGGCATGACCCCGCGACAGCGTCTGTGGCGGGTAGAGCTGCCCTTGGGCCTGCCGATCATCCTGACCGGATTGCGCATCGTGCTGGTGCAGAACATCGGCCTCGCCGTCATTGCGGGGCTGATAGGCGGCGGCGGGTTCGGCACGTTCGTCTTTCAGGGGCTGAACCAGACCGCGACCGATCTGATCTTGCTTGGCGCGCTGCCCACAGTCGCCCTTGCGCTGACGGCAGCCATTTTCATGGACATCCTTGTTGATCTGACCCGCACCGCTTCGGATACCCCCGCATGATTGAAATTGACAGCCTCACCAAGACTTACGGCGACGTCAAAGCCGTGGATGCCGTCACGATGACGGTGGAGACCGGCACGATCACCGTCATCGTCGGCACGTCGGGTTCCGGCAAAACCACGCTTCTGCGCATGGTGAACCGGCTTGAGGAACCCACATCGGGCGAGGTGCGCATCAACGGCACGTCGACACTCTCCGTGCCGCCGCACATTCTGCGGCGGCGCATCGGCTATGCCATCCAGGGGCACGGGCTGTTTCCGCATCACAGTGTGGCGCGAAATATCGCGGCTGTTCCCCTTCTGCTGAACTGGCCCCGCGACAAGATCGCAGCCCGCGTCGATGAACTGCTGGAACTGTTTTCAATGGACCCGGCCCAGTTTCGGGACCGCTATCCCGCCGATCTGTCCGGTGGGCAGCAACAGCGTGTCGGCGTGGCCCGCGCCCTTGCCTCGCGCCCTGATCTGATGCTGATGGATGAACCCTTCGGTGCACTTGACCCGATCATCCGGGCCCGCGCGCAAGATGATCTGCGCCGCATCCAGAGAAAACTCGGCTCCACGATCATGCTGGTGACGCATGACATGGAAGAGGCAATCCGTCTTGGCGACAAGATCGCGGTCATGGATGGCGGGCGGTTGGTTCAGTACGCTGCCCCCGCCGAGATC
>JANPJZ010000064.1:0-39562 GCA_031425795.1 Rhodobacter sp.
GCAAACAGATCGACCGCTTCTCCTCATCCGTCCAAAGCCGCCTCGTCCGTCGCGCCATCAAGCACCATAGTGTCCACTAACATTGGTGGACACTATCCCGCACCATCAGCGCGCGGCAGAGCAGTCAGCCCGGACGGTTACCGAGCTTCCCGTCGAGAAGAAGGAGATGCCAGTCAGACACCGACAGCGAGTCACCAGAGGGCACCGGCCTCTGATAGCCAAGGCCCCCCAGCGGGTAGAGCCCTACGGCCGTATTCTCTTACTGTGAAACGAGTCAGGCGGATTTTGCAGATGGGCGCAGGCTTACGTGAAGCAACGTCAGATCCGCACATTCATCTCGGCGTTCGCTGCTAAGTAAGAAACTTCCTCAGCTGTTCTGGATCATCTCTAGGGCCTCTGCGAGCGTTGAGAGGGCCTCTTCTTGCGGGTCACGTGTGTTTCTAAGGACACGAGCTAGTTGGATGTAGTGAGAGCCTGAGCCGCCGATGTTTTCACCCTTCAGGGGGTCTGCATGGGCGAGGATCTGTTCAATCGTTGAGGCTGGAACCTTCAACGAATGCATGATCGTTGCCGCGGTGCGCCGAAGGTCATGCCGATGCCAGTCGATCGTTCCGGAAGACGTGTGGAGAGCTTCCTGAAAGCGGGTCCAATTGCCTAGTGACCCCTCTCCGTTCGAGTTCGGGAACACTAGCTGGTCTGGTCCCCCATTGTGCCAGCCCGGTAGCAGTCGCAGTATCCTGATGGCTCCCTCCGAGAGAGGTAAATCCTGACTACGCGCTTGACCTCGCGTCGTCTTGACTGACGGCTTGTGCCAGACGTTGTTGGAACGATCAACGTGCCGCCATCGCATAGTGCAGACCTCACTTAGCCGAGCAGCCGTATAGAGTAGAAATCGCACAGCGATCGGCCGGTAGTCATCTTCCGGCGCAGTTCTGAGGCTTCCGATCAATGGAGCGGGGTATGTTAAATAGGGCAGCACGGCCTGGAGTTCGGCTTCGGTAAGGACCCGTGTGCGCTTTCCAGTAATCCCTGGGTCGTTCACCGCTGGATCGTGAGTATTTGCCAAACTGGCCACCTCGATCCTTGGCATTCGCGATGCACCGATCTTTGCGTAGCTCTTCCTACCTGCCGCCCAGTCCAAGACCGGGGAGAGGTAAGCACGTGCCCGCGAAACCTGGCCATTTGCAGTGTCGGTCGTTCCCGTAGGCTTGACGCGTTTGTAGACCGACGCCGATTTCGCGAATGCTTCCTCGGTGATTTTTGTCACCTCAGTGCCCAAGAGGGCGCCATACACTCTGTCAATGACCTGGCGGGCGCTGCTACGCTTGGAGCGGGGTCCGCGAGGTTGCCAAACTTTTGTGTTTCTTGCGAACTGTAGCTCGAACTCGCCAACCAGCTCTGAAAGGGTTGGTGCCGTGATAGCTTCTTCTATCGCGGCCGTTCTTAGGGCTCGCTTCTCGTCGTTGATGTCTCGGCCGGCCTTAAGGGCCAAGCGCTTCTCATTTGCCTGCTCTCGTGCTTCCTTCAGCGAAATGTCCGGGAAACGGCCAAGCGTGATCGTTTGGAGCTTTGATCCCGCGTCCCTGGCCTTGAGGATAAAGCTGATCCGGCCTTCAGCCGATACTCGAATTCGAAGACCAACCGCGATGCTATCGGTGATCTCGTAACGAGTGCCGCTCGGCTTCAGCTTTCGCAGCGCGACATCGGTTATGGCTGCGCGCTTTTCGGACATACTTCGATACCTTCTGGGCTACATATGGGCTACAAATCACGTTCTACTTAGTGCCTCCGCTTGCAATCACCTGCAGCTAGATGACGGTCTAGAAAGTATCTTAAGTGATTGGTTCACATAAGTTTATAGAGGAATCTCGTGCGCTGCACAAGAGTGCCTAAGACAAACGACCCGAAGATTGAAAATCCGCGTGTCGCTGGTTCGATTCCGGCTCTGGGCACCACTTAAGCCAACAAAAGCAGATACTTACGCTGTATGTGACGCGCCGACCAATAGTCCGCGTGTCATCGGACGGAAGCCTTTGACATCAACAACTTAGTCTTTGATTCTGCTGAGGCATGCGGTGTCTTCGAGGGGTTCCACCTTTACTGGCTGGCCGACCGACGTTCGGTCACCGCATAGCGCAAAAGGCGCGCGTCCTCGCCCGACAGGCCCAGCGACAGGCCATCGCGCCCTGGCTCGCCCGCGAAGGCCAGAAGGCCGATCAGGCGCCCGTTGATGGTGCCATGGACCAGCGCGCCGTCGAACAGCAGGTCCACCTCGATGCTGGCCGCGGGCGGGATGGCGCCCTCGATCACCGGCGCGCGCAGCAGGGGTTGCTGGGGGCCCATGCTATAGTCGGCACGCACAATACCGGTGCCTGCATCGATGGTCAGGCGGCCGACTGGGGCCCCCTCTGCATCGGAGCGCAGATCGAAGGACAGGACCCCGCCCTGCGGCGTCGCGACCGTGGCCTGCAACCGGACGGTGCCGCCCATGGCCAGGGGCTGCACAGGCAGCCACGTGCCTTGCGCGCGGGTCACGCTGAAGGTGTCGTCCAGCGCAGGCGGAAAGGCATGGCAAAGGCTGTCCGGCGCATCGGCGCAATAGCGCAAGCTTACCGCAGGGGTCAGCACATGGACCCAGCCCGCCTGATGGCGCGCAGGCTCGTCCCGGAACTCGTCGGCAACGATGCCCACGGCGACCTGACCACCCATGCCATCGGGTGCGATGGTGGGCGCCCGGTAGGTGCCCAGGATGTCGATCTGCTGCGGGGCGGGGTCGTCGGGACGAAAGCGTGTGCCGTCGAACGCACCGGTCCAGTAGAGCGTCCGCGCCGGCCCCTCGGGAAAGACTGGTGTTGCCATCAGCACCCATCGGTCACCCAGCGGGAACAGCATGGGCAATTCCCAATACATGCCCGGCATTTCGACGCCGCCTGTGTCGAAGCGCCCGGCGGGCGTGAAATGCGTGCCGTCAGTCGAGCGGTAGGCGAAGGCAAAGGCTTCGTCCCGGCCTTCGGCACCTGCGCCGATCAGCATCAGCCAGCCGTCATCGGTGCGCATGACCCAGGGGTCGCGCATGTCCTGATAGGCCACGGGCGTCTCGAAGGTGATGGTGTGCGACTGGTGCAGGTTGCCGTCGGGCTGCAGGTCGGCGATGCCGATCCCCGACCATTCCCCGTTCACGCCAGTGTAGGCCACGGCCGGCGGGGTGCGGTCGGGGATCCAGTTGCCGACCCACACGCCCCTGCGGTCAAAGCCGGTGCCCGGCAGCAACGCGGGCAGGCGGGGCTCCCAGGTGACCAGATCATTGCTGACCTGATGGCCCCAGACGATTTGGCGCCAGTAGGCCCCGTTCGGGTTGGCCTGATAGAAGAGATGCCAGCGCCCGTCGATCCGGGTCAGCGCGTGCGGCTCGTTCGTCCAGCCGGTGGGGCCGAGGGGGGCAAGGCGCGGGCGGTCGGGATCGGCCCCGTACCAGGCCGGGGGCGCGTCAAGATCGGGGGGGCCGGGCGGCAGCGGTCCGGGCGCGACCGGCCCGGCATCACGGCGGAAGGTCACGTCGCGCAGCGCGCCGTTGATCGCGCCAAGGGGGTGGGTGTCCTGCTGAAAGCCCGCATCAAGCGCGCGGCCTACTGCGAACAGCCCGGCGATCCGGTCGGGCGCGGGACCGGAGACCGACGCCACCTCGGCCCCGTTCACGCGCAGGCGCAGGCGTTCGCCGTCCCAGTCGGCGGCAAGATGCACCCAATCGCCCAGGTCAAGCGGTTGCGATGCAGCCGCGCGCAGCCCGCCCAGGCGAACCTCGGGCTGCCGCCAGCGGTTCAGGCCGAGGAAGAACCCGCCCTCGCCGAGAAAGACCATTGCTGCGGTATCCGCAGGCGGTGCCGCCAAGGCGAGCCATCCCCCCGCCGACAGCCCTTGCGCGGGATCAACAGCGACTTCGCCCTCGGCCTCCAGCCAGTTGGAGTTGCCGTCGAAGCGGAAGGTCGCGCGATCATCCGCCTCGGGCGCGCCATCGGGGCGGACGAGGGGGCGCATGGCGTAGGGCGTGGTCAGGACCATTTCACCCAGCGCATAAGCGTCTGGGCCCCTCCGCTCCAGCACATCGGCATGGCCGGCGCCGGCCAGTGCCAGCGCCAGAACCAGCGCCGCCCCGTCAGGGCGCCGCATCGGCATCGGCCTCGGCAGGAGCATCGGCGTCGACGGGGGCAGCAGCATCCTCACCGGCCCCGGCTTCACCCTCCGCTTCATCCTCGGCGGCGGCATTGGCCCCTGCATTGGTCTGCGCGACGACGACGGTGTTGCCGTCGAACTTGAGCTCGAACATTGGCGCGGGAGCGCCCCACATTTCGCGGCCCTCGAACTCGGGCCGCAGTTCGAACCCCCAGAGGGTGTTGAGGTAGCTCATCACCTTGCCGTCGGAGAGCACGTAGAAGGAATACACCTGGGCGGGGGCGGTCACCGGGTTTGCGGCCACAAGGCCGTGGCCGTTGACCGGCTTCAACAGCCCCCGGATGTCACCCGACTCGGACCGGAAGCCATAGAGCCCGCGCGGTCCGCGGTGCTGGGGCGAGAAGGTGAAGTCGTGCGTCGAGTAGAACAGGTACAGCCCGTCGTCCCGCGTCACCACATGGGGCCGTTCCAGCTGCGAGTTCACGCCTTCCGAGACAAGGACGGGCGGCTGCAGGGTCCAATTCTCGCCCTCCTTGATCATCAGGCCGATGGCGCCGTTGTAGGGCCCCTTCAGCCCGCCCGCGTTGGCGGTGAAAAGGATGTGCTCGGCCCCCGTGCGCGGGTCGCGCCAGTATTCGGGGTCGCGGAAACCATAAACCGCATCCTGCGCCAGGTAGGTGTCGTAGGTGTCGTACCAAAAGCCGTCCGCCTCGGCCAGAATCCGGTGGTCGCCCACGTTTTCGAAGGCCACGCCCTGGTCGGTGACGGCGATGGTCGCGGTGGCCGAGGCCAGGCGCTGCGCGGTCGAGGGTCGGCCGATCGCCTCGTTGAAGATCGACACCGGGCGGGGGGCGGGATCTTCCTCGAGCGTGGGCGCGTCGGGGTCGCCCACAGCGGTGTAGAAGAAGGTGACGCGCTGCGTTTCGGGGTCGTAGACGGTCGAGCCCGCCCACTGCCGGGTGCCCAACCCCTCTTCCGCGGTGAAGACGGTGCCGCCCGGCCGCCAGGTTCCGTCACGGGTGTACCAGTAGCGCCACTCGGACAGGGTATAGAAGGCGCGGCCGGTATCCTCCACCTCCTGCCATTCGGAACTGAGGCCGATCATGACGACCCAGCCGTCGAACTCGGCCACCGCGCCGTCGGGCGTACGGATCGGCCAGGCGTCCCAGACGTAGGTGCCCTCGTCGAACGGCTCGGGCGGGTGGATCATCATGGGCAGGGTGAGGTGCACATCCTGCGCGATGCTGTCCACCATCTGCGGCGTCCAGACCGACACGTGCGCACCGTCGAAGCGGAAGGCTGAGGGGGTGGCAGGCACCGCGACCGCGGCCTCGGGAGAGGCGGGCGGCGCGTCCTGCGCGAAGGCGGCTGGCGCGAGGAAGGCGGGTGTGAGGATGGCGGGAACGAGAAGGTGGCGCAGCAGGTGCCGGAAACTGAACGTGGCTGTCATGGATGCTCCGTCCGCTAAGAATGGCTTTGGCGGCGATAACAAGCGAAGCGGCGAATGGTTCCAGCGCATGGTGTGGAAGGGCTTGAGGAGTGTTGGGGATGCTTTCACGGAAGCGCCGGCTGGCAGAACATCAACCTGTTTCAGCAGGTCCGCTCTCGATATCCCCAATCGAGAACCGGAGCACCAGGGCATCACGCTGGAATGCCAATGCAAGAGCTTCGCGATCGATGCTTGAGGCCTTCGTCATGGCAGCCAAAGTATATTGGCGCAGGCCGCCGGCACGGTCCTGACGGATCGTTGGAAGCCCTGCCGTCAAGCCGTGCTGGCGGAGTATGGTTTCGAGTTGGGTCAGATCATATGAGCTTTCCGCACTCACGGCGATTTCGAGGAGAACCGACGGAAGCTCGGGTGAAGGGCGTTGCAGGATACGCAGGACGACGAGGACGATCAGAGCCGCAACGGCGCCAATGATCCCAAGCTCCAGCAGGCCAGTGCCAAACACGATCCCAAGCGCAGCGGTCATCCAAAGCGAGGCTGCCGTCGTCAGGCCCTGAACCGAAGCGCCTTCTCGAAAGATCACACCTGCCCCGAGGAAGCCGATCCCCGTCAGGATCGCATGTGGCATCCGGGCCATGTCCGAGACAATCTGCGCGCCGTCAGGCAAGACTGAAGTCCACTCGGCCATCCTCAGGCCCGCAAGGGTCATCAAGGCAGACGCAAAACAGACGAGTGTATGCGTGCGCAACCCTGCCGGTTTGCCCTGGATCTCCCGCTCTCCACCGATCAGGACCCCGGCAATCAGGCTGCACGCCAGCGGCAGCATCGTTTCGGTGTCCCGCAGAGCGGCGAGTAGACTGTCAATGGTCATCAGCGTGTTCCCGAGGCTGTCCAGCAGGGACAACTCGCAGCGACTGTGATTCGCTCCCCGGCGAACGCCGTCCCGTGCTTATCGGACGATGATTTGCCCATCCCGCCATTGTGGGCCACTGCGGCAACACGACCCGAGACGGGTCATGGACGCCGTTCAGGTGATGGCGAAGGGGGCAAGGCGAGGCCAGTCAAAGGCCACCCCGGTGCCGGGCGTGTCCGGGGCAAGGCAGTGAAGGCCGTCGAGCACAAGCGGGCGGGTCGTATAGCGGTCGATGGGGAAGGAGTGCACCTCGACCCAACCCGCATTCGGCTGCGCTCCGACCAGACTGACATGCAGCTCTTGCATCCCGTGCGAGCAGACGGGGATGCTGTGACCTGCGCAAAGGCGGGCCGCACGCAGCCAGCCGGTGATCCCGCCGCAGTTCGAAGCATCGGGCTGCAGGTAGGCACACTTCGACTGCGCGACCGCATATTCGAATTCGTGGATCGTGTGCAGGTTCTCTCCCATCGCGAGGGGTATTCCTGTCGCGTCAGCGATTTGCGCATAACCGAGATAGTCGTCTGGAATCGTTGGCTCTTCGAACCACAAAAGGTCGAGATCAGAGAACCCGTGGGCCGCTGCAATCGCCTGACCGACGGACCAACCGTAGTTGGCATCGACCATGAACGCACGGTCATCCCCCAGCAGCTTCCTGACCGCCTTGGCCCTGGTGAAGTCGTCGGCCATGTCAGGCTGGCCGACCTTGATCTTGACGGCATGGTAGCCCTCGTCGATGAAGCCCTGCACATTGGCCAGAAGCTTTTCCAGCGGGAAGTTGAGGTCGATGGCGCCCCGGTAGGCCTTGCTGCGGTTTGCAGCCCCCCCCGCCATGCGCCAAAGGGGCTGCACGTCCCGCTTGCCCCGGAGATCCCACAGCGCGATGTCCACAGCCGAGATTGCAAAGGATGCGATCCCGCCCCGTCCGACATAGTGCAGCCGCCACTGCATCGCGTCGTTGATCGCCTCCACCGCGGTGGCGTCCTGGCCGATCAGCCAGTCCTGCAGGTCATGGACCACCATCGCCAGGATCGCCCGCCCACCCTTGCCGCCGGTGTAGGTATAGCCGGTGCCGGTCAGACCGTCTTCGGTGGTGATTTCGACCGTCACCAGTTCGAAATGCGTGTGGTCGCCGTGCTTGGCGTCCGACATCACCTCGGGCAGGGGAACGCGGAAGAGTTGGGCCTTGAAATTGGTGATGCGGGGCATGTTGGTTCTCAGGTCTTGCGGCCGGGTCGGGCGAGGCGGGCCTGCAGCAAAATGACGATCAGGAGGAAGAGGCCGCGGATCACCGACTGCCAGTTGGCCGACAGGCTGATGGTCCCGCGCCCGTTCTCGAAGTTCAGCAGGTTGAAGACCAGGCCGAAGAGAAGCGCCCCTGCAACGGTGGCGGGCACTGACCCCATCCCCCCGGTCAGAAGCGTGCCGCCCACGACGACGGCCGCGATGGCGGCAAGCTCCCACCCCGCGCCCTCCAGCGGCTGCCCGGCGCCATAGCCAGAGGCGAGGAAGACCCCGGCAAGGCCCGCACAACCGCCAGAGAAGATGTAGACGAACACTTCGGCCCGGCGGGTCTTGAGGCCCATCAGGTGCGCCGCCTCGGCATTGCCGCCGATCGCGAGCACCGTGCGGCCAAGTGAGGTGCGGTCGACGATGATCCAGGCCACGAGGACAACGACCATGGCCCCCAGGATCGTCCAGGGCAACAGGTTCGCGACCTTGTTCATGCCGAGCGCGGTGAAGTCGCTGGCCCAGTCCACCGGCACGGTGCGGTTGTCGGAAAGCCAGAGCGCGGCGCCCTTTGCCGCCAGCATCGTGGCCAGTGTGGCCATGAAGGGCGGCAGACGCAGGCCCGAGATCATCGTCGCGTTCACCACACCCGCCGCAAGGCCAGCGGCCAAGCCGGCCGGGAGCGCCACGACCAGCCCATGTGGCGACAGCATCGCTGCAACCACACTCGCCAAGGCGGCGACGGTACCGACCGACAGGTCAATTCCGCCGGTCATGATGACAAGGCACATGCCGACGGAGATCACCACGAACATCGAATTGTAGCCGAGGAAGGACGACAGGTTGTAGGCGCTGGCGAAGTTGTCGTAGCGCAGGATGCCGAACAGGATCAGCACCACCAGCGCGACCCATACGGCAAGATGCCCCTGACGCAGAAGGGAGCGCATCATGCCCTCCTCCCCCGTTGCAGCCAGACGGCGACGGCGATGATTGCGGCGGTGACGATCAGCGTCATTTCATCCGAAATGCCGTTGGCGATCAGCGTATAGCCCATCAGCTGGATGAAGATCGCACCCAGAAGCGTGCCGAAGATCGGCGCGCGGCCGCCGGACAGGGCCGCCCCGCCGACAACAGCGGCGGCGATGGCGTCAAGCTCCATCAACTGGCCGATCCGCGCGGCGTCGGAGGCCGAGTTTTGCGCAACGACGATCAGCCCGGCAAGGCCAGCAAGCGTCGCCGCGATGACATAGGTCACGATCTTGACCCGCGCGACCGGGACGCCGGACAGGGTTGCTGCCCGCTCGTTCCCGCCGACAGAAAGCAGGTAGCGGCCATAGAGCGTCCGTCGGACCACAAGGGCCAGCACCACCGTCAGCAGCAGCGCGATCCAGCCCTGCACTGGCAAACCAAGAATGCGCCCGGTGCCGATCCAGGTGAAGTCGGGGTTGGTGAAGGTCTGCAGATTGCCATTCGTCAGCACCTGCGCGATCCCGCGACCGGAGATGAAGAAGATCAGCGTTGCGATTATCGGCTGGACCCCAAGAAGTGCGATGAGCACGCCGTTGAAGAGCCCGCAGGCGGCGGCGACCAGAAGGGGCAGGGCGACCGACGCAGCCAGACCGAGGCCGGGGTTTGCCAGCGCCCAGTCTGACAGGAAGATGATCGGCGCCAATGCCCCGGCGACCGCCATCACGGAGCCGACCGAAAGGTCGATCCCTCCCGATGCGATGACCAGTGTCATCCCCAGTGCCACGATCGCGATGGTCGCCACCTGGCTGACATTCACCGCCACGGTCTGCAGGTTCAGGAAGTTCGGGGTGATCGCCAGGTTCAAGGCCACAAGGACAATCAGAGCCACAAGCAGGCCAGACAGCCGCGGGTCCAGCCGGCGGATCATGTGGCACTCCCTGCGGCCATGGCGTGAATGAGCTGGTCCTCAGTCACACCGGGGTTGGACAGGCGGCTGACTGACCGCCCCTCCTGCATGACGACGATGTCATGCGCGCCCTCGATGAGTTCCTCGAACTCGGAAGATATCAGAAGGACCGCGCAGCCCTCCTCGACCTTCTGCCGGATGATCGCCTGGATCTCACGCTTGGCGCCGACGTCGACGCCGCGGGTGGGTTCATCCAGGATCAGCAGCCGGGGTTCGACGGCAAGCCAGCGGCCAAGCAGCACCTTCTGCTGGTTGCCGCCAGAAAGCTCGCGGATCGGTTGATCCATATGCGCGGCCTTGATGCCGAGCGCCTTGATGAAGCCCTCGACGATCTTGCGCTCGCGGGGCTCGTCCACAAGGCCCATCCGGGACAGACGTGGCAGGAGAGCCAGGGTCAGGTTCTCACGCACCGACAGGTCAGGGACGATGCCTTCGGTCTTGCGATCCTCGCTCAGGAAGGCCATGCCCGCAGCAATGGCCGCCCGAGGTGATGTGATTGCGGTCGGCTGGTCTGCCAGCTGCACACTGCCGGCACTCAAGCGGTCCATCCCGAAGATCGCCCGCGCCGCCTCGGTACGGCCCGAGCCGAGCAGTCCCGCCAAACCGACGATTTCGCCTGCGCGCAGGGTCAGGTCCAGTTTGCGCAGGCGGCGGTCGGTGGCGACTCCGATGGCCTCCAGCACCACCGCGCCACCCTCGGCGCGCGCGCTGCCCGAAAGTTCGGTCATGCCCGCCTTGCGGATATCTTCGGCACTGCGGCCCAGCATCGCGGCAATAAGGTCCAGCTTGGTCATTTCAGCGATGCGCGCAGCACCAACGGTGCGTCCGTCGCGCAGAATGGTCACGCCGTCGCAGATTTCGAAGATCTCGTCCAAGAAGTGGCTGACGTAGATCACCGAGGTCCCTTGCGCCTTCAATTGCCGGATCACGCCGAACAGCACCTCCACCTCGCGTTCATCCAGCGAGGAGGTCGGCTCGTCCATGATCAGAAGCTTGGCGTCCATCGACGCCGCGCGGCCGATGGCTACCAGTTGCTGGATCGCGGTCGGATACCTGCCAAGCGCGCGGTGTGGGTCGATGTCGATGCCGAAGCGGTCCAGAACCGCGCGGGTTCGTGCCTCGGCGGCCCTCCAGTCGATCATGCCAAGGCGGGTCTTCGGCTCATAGCCGAGCACGATGTTCTCGATCACCGTGCGCTGGGGCACGAGGGTCAGTTCCTGATAAATCGTCGCGATCCCGGTTCCCTGCGCCCCACGCGGGGAACGCAGGTCCACTTCGCACCCCTGCCAGCGCACCGAGCCGCCATCCCGTCGGTAGACCCCGGTGAGGATCTTGATCAGCGTCGATTTGCCTGCGCCGTTCTGTCCGACGATCGAATGAATCTCGCCCGCAGCGATGGACAGGCTGCCATCTGTCAGCGCCGGGACGCCACCGAAGGATTTGGTGATCCCGGTCATCTGCAACAGTGCGTCGGTCATCTATGGGGTCCGAGGATGCGGGTTCAGGACGGGGCCGCGCGCTGGCGCGACCCCAAGGCGAAGCCGACTGCAGGGAGTTGTCAGTAGGCCCCAGCCAGGTTTTCGGCCGCGTTCTCCTTGGTGAAGATGCGGTCTTCCACCTGAACCCACGGCTCGATGGTTTCCCCCGCCGCGTACTTCTTCATCGTCTCGCAGGCGAGCGGTCCGAAGAACGGTGAGGACTCGACCGTGACACCCATCTTGCCGTCGATGATCGCCTGCAGGGCGTCGCGCGTGCCGTCGATGCTGACGACCAGCACATCCGTCCCCGGAACGCGGCCCGCAGCTTCCAACGCCTGAATGGCACCGATCGCCATCTCGTCATTGTGGGCATAGACGATGTTCACGTCCGGATGCGCCTGCAGCAGCGTCTCCATCACCTTGCGGCCTTCGTCGCGGGCGAAGTCGCCCGAGCGGGATTCGAGGATGGTGAAGCGGCTGTCAGCGGCGATGGCGTCGTCAAAGCCCTTCTTGCGGTCGTTCGCTGGGGAAGAGCCGGTGGTGCCCTCAAGCTCGATGATCTTGCCTTCGCCTTCGTGGTTCGCGATGACCCACTCGGCCACGCGCTTGCCTTGGTCGATGAAGTCCGACCCAAGGAAGGTCACATAATCCGTGCCCGCCGTCGCAACCGCCTTGTCGACGGAACGGTCGACCAGAAAGGTCGGGATGCCAGCGGCCTTGGCGCGCATCACGGCCGGGATCAGCGGGCTTTCCTCGCGCGGCGGCAGGAAGAGGACGTCGATCCCTTGCGCAATCATACTGTCGACGTCGGCGACCTGCTTGGCCGCCGATCCGCCCGCATCGGTCATCACGAGGTCCCAGCCACAGGTCGCGGCAGTGTCCTGAAAGCTCTTGGTCTGTGCGATCCGCCAGGGGTTGTTGCTTTCGGTCTGCGCAAAGCCGACCTTGTAGCTGTCTTTCTGCTCCAGCGGCGGCAGATCTTGCGCCTGGGCAAGGCCGGTTACCGAAAGGACTGCGGCCATCGCTGCGGCGCCCATAAGGATACGTCTGTTCATTTCTTCCTCCCAGAAGTTGCGGCCATGCCGCGTGATGGGCCCCTTCAGGCCCAGTTCAGGTACATCGTCTTCTTCCGGAGGTATCCGTCGAAGCCGTGTTTCCCGTCCTCTCCGCCCAGGCCCGACAGGCCCCAGCCAGAGTGGAATCCCTGCACCAACTCCCCGTTGGTCCGGTTGCAGTAGATTTCGCCGAAGTTGAGATCCGCCGCGGCGGCCATCAGGCGGCGGCGATCCTGCGTCCAGACATAGGCCGAGAGGCCGTACTCACTGTCGTTGGCCAGGGCGAGCGCCTGATCGAAGCTGTCCACAAGCATGGCAGCGACGACAGGGCCGAAGATTTCATCCTGCATGACCGGAAGGTCGTTCGCTCTGGCAAGGAGCACGGTCGGGGCGATCCAGTTGCCTGTCGCAAACACCCCGTCGCGCAGGGGACCGCCGCGCAGCAGCACCTCGGCGCCAGCATCGATCGAGGCTTGGGTCATCGCCTCGACCTTTGCCACCTCGCCCGCGCTGACCTTGGGACCGAGATCGGGGTCGGTCAATGGCATGCCGATGGTAAGGGCGCGCGCCCGTGCGGTGAACTTCGCCAGAAACTCGTCAGCGATGGCGCGGTGCAGGTACATCCGCTCGTTGCAGGTGCAGATCTGCCCGCAGTTGGTGAAGCGTGCGGTTACGGCTGCATCGACAGCGCGGTCGATGTCGGCATCTTCCATCACGATGAAGGGGGCCTTGCCGCCAAGTTCCAGCCGCAGGATCTTGATCCTCGCCGCGCCGGCCGCATAAATCTCGCGACCCGCGCGTGTCGAGCCGGTCATGGTGACCATGTCCGCCCCATCCACCAGGGCACGACCCAACGTGCGGCCAGCACCAGTGACGACGTTGAAAAGGCCGGGTGGCAGGCCAACCTTTTCAGCCAACGCCGCCAGTGCAAGGCCCGACAGGGGCGTGAATTCATGCGCCTTCAGCACAAAGGCGTTGCCCGCCACCAGCGCGGGCCCAAGTTTTCTTGTGGCAAGCGCCAGCGGGTAGTTCCACGCCGTCAGCCCGACGACCACGCCATGCGGAAGACGCCGGATCTGGATCTCCTCGTCGGGTGAGTCCGAGGGCAGGATCTCTCCCTCGATCCGCCGGGCCTGTTCGGCGGCAAAGCGCAGGAAGGTTTCGGCAGCGCCAACCTCGCCCCGGGCCTGGCCGAGGGGCTTGCCCTGTTCGGCCACAACGATCCGCGCCAGTAGGTCGGCGTGGTCGCGCACCGCATCGGCCAGAGCGTAGACGGCACCTCCCCGCTCCACCGCAGGGCGACGTGCCCAGAGGCGTTGCGCCCGGCGCGCCGCTTCCAGGGCAAAGCCAGCGGTGGACTCGTCGCCCGCAGCGGTAGTTGCAATCATTTGCCCATTGGCGGGATTTTCGACGGAATGGCCATCTTCGGCGGGCGCAGTCCAGCGCCCGTCGATGAACATCTGGGCCCGAAGCAGAGGCCCACCGTCTACCAGATCCGCAAGGTCCTTCAGCAAGCCAGCCCACCTTTTGGTATGATTAAACTACATCCACATGCCAGCAGAATCAGTCTACGGTCAAGCGGATTGTCCCGTTCCGCGTTACACTGCCCGCAGCTGTCAGCCCATTGCCGACACCAGAGGCTGAAACCGCGACCTGCAGGGTCTGATCTTTGCTTTTTTGGTCATACCAAACGAAACCAGTTGCACGCTTTCCCCCGCTTCCTATAGTCAGACCAAATCCACTGCCGGAGCTCCGGATGCCTGACCAATCCGCCCCCTCAAGACCAGGCTCGCAACGTGCCGCCGACAGCCTAGTGCGCCAGATCGAGGCGCGGATCGCGACGGGTGACCTTGCAGATGGCGCCCCCCTTCCGCCCGAGCGTGACCTGATCGAAATGTTCGGAGTCAGCCGCACCGTGGTGCGCGAGGCGGTGGCGGCCCTTGCCTCTCGAGGGTTGGTGGAAAGCCGCCCGCGTTTTCGCCCGATCGTGCGCCGCCCCGGCTATGACGCGGCGCTGGCGGCGGCGGATGGGGTGGTGGGGCACCTCCTTGCGCAGTCGGGCGGGGTAAAGAACCTTTACGACACCCGCATCTTCTTTGAAGCCTCGCTCGTCAGGCAAGCTGCACGACAGGCCCGCAAGGACGATATCGAGGCCCTCAAGCGCGCGCTGGACGCGAACGAGGCCGCGATCCCCGACAGTGCCGCCTTTTACCGTACCGACATCGCCTTTCACGCGGTCTTGTATGAGATACCTAAGAATCCGGTCTTTCCGGCGATTCACCGGGCCTTTACCGCCTGGCTTGCGCCGCATTGGGTGAAGATGCCCCGCTCTCCCGAGCGCAACCGAGTCAACTTTCACCGACACTCCGATATCTACCACGCCATCCGCGACCGTGACCCCGACGCGGCCGAAGCGGCGCTGAACGCCCACCTGAACGCCGCCTGGGAATACGTGCGCGGCACTTTCGAAGCGATCTGACGCTCGTCAGGGCGCCAACAGGAAGGGACGCACGCCATGGCGCGCGAGGAATTCGATCACATCGTCGTCGGTGGCGGCTCGTCAGGCTGCGTCGCGGCCGCTCGGTTGGTGAAAGGGGGCAACCGGGTGCTGCTTCTGGAAGGCGGGCATTCCAATCGCCACCCCCTTCTGGACATGCCCCCTGGCATCTTCAAGATGATCAATGGCTCCAAGTTCATGCACTACCACACGACCCCGCCGCAGGAGCATCTGGGCGGGCGGGCGCATGACATACCGCAGGCGAATGTGCTGGGGGGCGGCAGTTCGGTGAATGCGCAGGTCTACATGCGGGGCCGTCCTTCTGACTATGACGCCTGGGACGCGATGCTGCGGGGAAACAATGACGGGGCTGACTGGTCATGGACTGCGGTCCTGAAGCACTTTCGGGGGATGGAGGACAACAACCGCCTGAACAACGACTTCCACGGCGTGGACGGGGCGATGCAGGTGTCGGATCCCGGCCACATCGACCAGATGTCGCGCTGGTTCGTGCAGGCCTTGCAGGCGATGGGCGAACCCTTCAACGGCGATTTCAACGGTGCCAGCCAGCGTGGTGTCGGCTTCTACCAGTTCATGAACCGCCACGGACGGCGCTCCTCTGCCGCCTATGCGTACCTGACGCCGCTGGAGGGTGACCCGCGCCTGACCATCCGCCTGCAAGCCAGGGCTGAGCGGCTCCTGATCCAGGACGGTCGCGCGGTCGGAGTGGAGTGGCGCGACAAATCCGGCACCCTGCGCCAGACCTACACGCGGGGCGAAATCGTCGTAACCACCGGTGCGCTTATCACGCCAAAGCTTCTGATGCTTTCCGGCCTTGGCCCGGCGGATCATCTGCGCGAGCACGGAATCGAGGTGAAGGCCGACCTGCCCGGCGTCGGTCAGAACCTGATCGACCACCCGGAGGTGCCGATCATCGCCACAGCAAATGGCAAGTACGGCTATTTCGGACAGGGCAACGGCTGGCGGATGCTGATGAACGGCATTCAGTTCCGCCTGTTCGGCACCGGACGTATCCTGAGCGCGGGGGTGGAGGCCGGAGCCTTCGTCAATCCGACCGACCCCGAGGCGGAACCCTCGATCCAGGCGTTCTGTGTGCCGATCGTATACCTTGACCGCGACACGCTGAGCCTGGTGGAGAACACGCATGGTCTGACAGTGACAACCGTCGTGGTGAAACCCAAATCGCGGGGCGAAGTGCGGTTGCGCTCAGCCAACCCCGCTGACAAGCCCATCGTCAGCCCCAACCTTCTGAAGCACCCCGACGACATGGCCGCAATGATCGCCGGCCAGCGCTTCTTCATGCGCGCCTTCCAGACCGCGCCTCTGGAAAGCCGGATCCGCCAGGTGGCGATCCCGGATCCCGCCCATCTGGATGACGCCGCGCTGGCCGAACATTGCAAGCGCTTCGTCAAGACAAACTACCATCCGGCGTCCACCGCCCGCATGGGTGCGGATGGTGACCCGATGGCAGTCCTGGACGCGCGGATGCGGGTGCGCGGGATTGCCGGTTTGCGGGTGGCCGACATGTCTGCCGTGCCCGACATCAACGCCGGCAACACCAATGCGCCCGCGATGATGCTGGGGGACCGCTGCGCCAACTTCATCCTGGGAATCACATGACCGTCTTGTGCGTCGGTGAGATGATGGCTGAACTGGCGCTGGCAGGGGATGGCACGGCCCGGATGGGCTTTGGGGGCGACACGTTCAACACCGCAGTCTACCTGTCGCGACTGGGCCAACCGACGCGGTATCTCACCGTCTTCGGGGATGATCCCTGGTCCGACGCAGCGCGCCGCCTGCTGGCCAGCGAAGGTGTTGACGACTGCGCAAGCCCGGTTGCTGCCGGGCGAACCCTGGGCCTCTACGCCATCCGCACCAGCGCCGCTGGTGAGCGCAGCTTCACCTACTGGCGCGAAGCAGCCCCTGCGAGGGGCCTGCTTGGAGAGTTCTTCAATCCAGATGTGGCGAAGGCATTCCTGTCGGCCCAGATGGTCTACCTCTCCGGAATCACATTGTGGCTGTACGATGAACCCTCTCTGGAGCGTCTGTTTCACCTTTTGAAAGAAGCGCGGTCCGTGGGGGCGCAGATCGCTTTCGACGGGAACTACCGCCCGCGCCTCTGGGGGCAAAGCACCGACATCACGCGACGGGTCTACGCACGGATGCTTGCCATGACAGATATCTGCTGTGCCACTTTCGAAGACGAGGCACTGCTTTGGGGCGATGCCGACGCTGCCTCCAGCCACCGACGTCTTGCCGCCATGGGAGTGGGGGAGGTCGTGGTGAAGTGCGGCCCGGACGGCGCGCTGACCGCGCCTGACCGGCTTGTGCCCACCCTGCGCAACCCCGCTCCCGTTGACACCACTGCGGCCGGGGACAGCTTCAACGCAGCCTATCTGGACGCCCGGCTTCGGGGGGAGGATCCGTTTCTGGCGGCTTAGGCTGGCAACCGACTTTCAGGAAAGGTCATCGCGTATCCAGGCGCACTGATACCGGCGCACGCAATGGCATAGTTGGAACAAGGGGACGCCGGCCTGCGGACCACGGAGAGCGAGCCTACGCCTCCGGCATGTAGCCGATGGCCTCGGCAAGACTGCGGCCGAAGTCTGTTTGATAGGCGAGCGCAGCTTTCTTGCGGTGAATGGCCAGCGCCCGCTCTTGCAGATCCTTGATGACCGGATCAGATCTGACGAACTGGAACAGGCTTCTGAAACCGGGCGGCTCGTTGGGTCGCTCGTCCTGCACGGGTGGTTTGCCGTTCCGGATCTGCCAGTACTTCAGGGTGCTGGCTATGGCCTCGTCGGTCATTCCGAGCCGCCTGGCACTTGCGGCATCACCGCGGAGAGCCTTGACCATGAAGCTTTCCGCGGACCGGGTGCTGTAGTGATTGATGAGCGCCAGATGTCTTGGACCGGAAAGCCGGATCGATGACACACGCCTGTCGGTGAACTCTGCGCCCAGCTCGGTTCCTGCGCCGTCAATCCAGCGTTTCCCCAATCCCGAAAAGCCCGCAATCATGGGCCGATGGTTGCGGTGAAACCCCCGGTCCAGCCGACTGCGCGCCAGGGATTTGACTGCGCAGCCCGGACCTGAGCTGCCCTCCGGCCGGTCGTCATTGGCCCAGTCGGCCTGCCGAAACCGCGTCAGGACCTGTCCATCCTGGATATGGCACTTGTCGTCGGAGTTTCGCCCCCTGACGGCAAAGCTTGCCACCTCGAATTCGGGAACTTCCTCGATGAACGAGGCAAGGTCATGCCGCCCGACGTTGATCTCGAGAAACTCGTCAATGTCGCACATCAGCATGTAGTCGCTGGCCTGGAAATTCCCGTAAAGGGCCGTCAGTCGCAGCGCACTGATCTGGATCTGGCCGACCTGCGGAAACAGCGTAACGGGATGCGGCCTGTGCCGCACGATGCCCAGATCGTCCAACCGGTCCAGGATGCTGTCCGACAGATCATCGCAGAAATTCGAGAACACGATGATTTCGCGAAATCCCAGCGCATAGTGATAGGTGGCCCATTCCACCAGATACGGGGCCTCATTGCGCGCAATGGCACTGAGCAGGCATTTATGCGGTCCGCTGGAGGATAGCTCGGCCGACAGATCGGACAAAGCCGGGTGGGGGCGCGTCCAGCGATACACTTCAGGCGGCCCCGCGTCTTGAAGAACGGACCTGATCTGATGGCATGATCTGGACTGACCCGATGTGAAAGGCGGAGTTAAATCCGTGGTTTTCCTCATACAGCGGGCGGTGCCACCCAGCAAGACTTGCTCGCCCGTGCTGTCGCGTGGGTCACAACTGGGCCGCCGACATTGCAGGCGTTGCACCGGCCCCTGGTCAGGCGCGCAACGTGAAGCCCCGGGCCAAGTGGTTGCGGGCGAACCAGATGATCGCGAGACCGGGCACCAACGACAGGCAGGTGAGCGCCATCACCATGCCGATGTCAGTCTGAAACCCGAACATCGCGCTGATTGCCATGGTGATCGGCTTACCCCCGGTCACCGTGAGGATGCGGGCAAAGACCACCTCGACCCAACTGAAGATGAAGCAGAAGAAGGCTGCCACCCCGATGCCCGGCGCGATCTGCGGGATGAGGTGGCGAAAGAAGAATGACGGGCCGGAATGGCCGTCCAGAAAGGCGGTCTCGTCGAACTCACGCGGAACGGCGCGGATGAAGCTTTCCAGAATCCAGATCGCGACTGGCAGGTTGAAGAGGCAGTGGACCAACGCGATCCCGACAGGCGAGTTCACCAGCCCGAACTGCGCGAAGAGGATGAAGATCGGCAGCGACAACACCACCGGCGGCGTGACCCGGAAGACGAGGATCGCGAGCAGGAAATGCCGATCCCCGATGAAGCGATAGCGCGCCAGTGCATAGGCCGCAGGAAGGGCCACCGCGATGCAGAAGCCGACGTTGAGGGTGACGTAGATACCGGAATTCACCATGGAAGCCCGCAGCTCGGGAGACGCGAGGACTGCGGCGTAGTTCATCAGGCCGATGGTCCCAGCTGGCACCCCCTCTTGTGGCAGGGTCGCGGTGAAGCTGAGGATGACGGCTTGAGCGAGTGGCAAGAGGATGAAGGTGGCCAGCGTCAGAAGGGCAAGGAAGCGCATCAATCCTCGGCCCTCCGGGTCGCGATCACGAAGACCCAGACGACGGCAACCACGATCATGAGATACAGCGTGGCCCGCGCGGCAGCCTGTCCGTAAGAAAAACCCTTGATCTCTTCTCCAAGCTCGATCGACAGAAAGCGGGTCGCGTCGCCCGGGCCGCCGGCGTTGATGGCGAAGGCCTCGGTGTAGATCATGAAGCTGTCGACAAAGCGCAGCAGGAAGACGATGGCCAGCGCGCCGGCGAGGCGGGGAAGCTCGATATGCCGCAACACCGCAAGCCGCGACGCGCCGTCAATGGCGGCTGCCTGGCGGTAGGCCTGAGGGATCGTGGAGAGGCCCGCATAGGCAAGGACAACGACAAGGCCCAGCCAGTGCCAGGTGTCGACCGCCAGGATGAGCACCCATGTGTGCCAGCCGGTAAACTTCCAGTCAAAGCCGATGGCGGCAAGGCTGGGGCCAAGAAGTCCGCTGTCGGGATTGATCAGCCCCAGCCATAGCATCGGGATCATGTTCCAGGGCACCACCAGCGGCAGCGCACAAAGCATCAGGCCCCAGACCGCCCGGCGCTTGAAGGTGAGGAGCAGGAGGGCCCCGGCGATCCCGAGCGGCACCTGGATGGCAAGGGCGAGGGTCGAGAACAGCAGGCTGCGGCCAAGCGAGGCGAGAAACCGGTCAGAGCCCAGGATGTCGGCGAACCAGTCAAGGCCGATCCAGTGCACGTCCTGCAATGTAAAGATGTCGTGGAAGCCATAGTTGATGACGGCGAGCAAGGGGAGAGCTCCGACGGCCCCCAACAGGACCAAAGCCGGAAGCAGAAGCCACCACGCGCGATTGTCATAAGGCCGCATCATCCACCCCCGGTGCCACCAACCGACAGTCAAGCATGTGGAGTGTCAACTACTTGCGGGCCAAAGCTGAAGGTGCCGTCGTCCCGATGTCGTGATCGGCCGTGTCTGGTTGTCATCGTGCCTGACCTTTCACATCCTGCGGCCTGTGACATGTTGCAGTGCAGATATCATGAGCCGGAGGCCAAGATGCTGTCACGCCGCCAGTTTTCAGCAATCGCCCTTGGGGGCCTGTTCAGTCCCGCGACTTTACATGCGCAGACAACGGTGACCGACCTGCGCAGTGCGGCCCTCGGGCTGTCACAGCTTCATTCGATCGTGGTGCAGCGTGGGGATGAGAGACTTTTGGCCGAAGCACCCCGCGGACGGGGGTTGGAGGCGGCTGCGAACATCAAGTCCTGTTCCAAAAGCATCCTGGCGCTGATCCTTGGAACCGCCGTCGCGCGGGGCGAGGTTGCGGGTCTGACCGCGCGGCTGGGCGATGTGGCACCGGACCTCATCCCCGACGATGCAACGGAGGGAGTGGCGGATCTGACGATGGCGGATCTGGTTACTCTGCGGGCCGGGCTGCAAAGCACGTCGGGGGCGAATTATGGGGCCTGGGTCGCTTCGCCCAGCTGGATCGATTACGCCCTGCGCCAGCCCCGGATTGCGCCCAATGGCGGGCGGATGATCTATTCCACCGGCACAACCCACGTCCTTGGGGCCGCCATTGCCGTAGCGACCGGAAAGGACCTGCGCCAACTGGCGCGAGAGCGGCTGGGTGCGCCGCTGGGGATCGACGTCGCGTCTTGGACGCGGGACCCGGAAGGGTACTATTTCGGCGGGAATGAAATGGCCCTGTCGCCAGAGGCGATGCTGCGGGTAGCCCTGCTGATGCGGGACGGCGGGCTGGTCGGCGGAGCGCAGGTGATCGATCGGGAATGGGTGGACGCCTCACGGGTGGCGCAGACGCGGTCACCATTTTCGGGGCTGGGCTATGGCCTTGGCTGGTTTCTGAGCGACACCGGCTGGACTATCGCGCGCGGCTATGGCGGGCAGATCATCGCGGCGCACCCCGTACGCCAACTGGCCGTGGCGATCACGTCCGATCCGACTCAGGCCGCGCGTTCGGGCGGATACTTCGGAGATCTGATGCGCCTGCTGGATGGCCCGATCCTTGCGCTTGGGTAAATGGCCTACGGGCTGGGGATCACGAAATCCGGCGTGATACCGGAGGCGCGGACAAAGCCCATGGCATCGCGGCCGGTGAAAAGGCCGTGGTCGGTCACAAGCACGGTCTTGCAACCGGCTGCCGCACCGCCCAGCACGTCAGTGTGCAGCGTGTCGCCAACCATCGCCAGCCGGTCGGGGGAAAGGCCGGTGCGGGCGATGCCTTCGGCAAACGCCTCTGGGAAGGGTTTGCCGAACCAGTGAACATCGGCATTCAGCGCATCAAGAAGGTCGTGGCCGAAAAGCCCCGGCTCCAGCGTCAAGCCATCCTCTCGCGGGGCGACGAGGTCGGGGTTCGCGATGACAAGCGGGCGGGGATTGCGCTGCAGGGCAAGGATCAGCTTGCGTTGCGGGTCGGGGGCCCAGCGGGCAGTGGAAAGGAACAGGACCCCGTCCGCAGTGTCGAATGTGCCGGGGTTGGCGATGGCATCCACCAGCCGGGCGGGTATGTCGGCGAAAGTATCCCCCGCCGCCGAGATCGCGGCCCAGGTGGCGCCGGGGGCAATGCTGTCTAGCCGCGCGACAGCGACATCGCGAGAGGCGATGACCTCATCGGCGGTGAAGTCAAAACCCAGCCGGTGATATTTGGCCAGAAGCTGCGCGCGGGTGTAGCTGGCGGCGTTGGTCAGGACCGCCAGCCGTTTGCCCCGCTTGCGAAGTGAGGCCATGCGGCCAACTGCGCCGGGAATGGCCGTTTCGCCGACGTTGAGCACCCCGAAGGCATCCAGCAGGAAGCCGTCGACATGATCGGCCACCTCTTCCAGCGAGGCCAGAACCAGCGCTTGCGCGGGGTAGTGCGCCCGCGGCAAACGGGGGCGGATCGCCTCGTATCGGGCGAAGGCGGCGGGGGCGTCGGAAAGCATTCCCGTTGCCGCAAGCGAGACGTCAGACACTGGTGAACCCGCCCTCGACCATCAGAAGCGCGCCGTTGACCATGCTGGAGGCATCCGAGGCGAGGTAGAGGGCGGCGTCGGCAATCTCGACCGGTTCCGCAAAGCGGCGGGCGGGGGTTGCGTTGCGGAAGGGGTCTCCCTTTTCCGGCTTGCCCCAGACCTTCTTCCCCATCGGCGTCATCACCACCGTCGGGCAGATCGCGTTGACCTGAACGTTGTGCCGCGCCCATTCGGCGCAAAGCGATTTCGTCAGGGCGTTGAGGCCCCCCTTGGACGCGGCATAGGCGGCGTGGTCGTCCAGCGCGATCACTCCGGTCTGGCTGCTGATGTTGATCACCTTGCCCCAGGCTTGGGCGATCATCGCGGGGGCCAGCGTCCGCGCAGTCAGGAACGGGGCGCGCAGGTTGACGGCCATCATCCGGTCCCAATCCTCGGTCGAGAAGTCGACGGCGGGGGCGACGTTTGCGATCCCGGCGGAATTGACGAGGATGTCTATCGCGCCCCATTCGGCCAACGCGCGCTCACAGGCGGCGACGGGTTCGGTGGGGCTGGCCATCTCGGCCACCAGCGTCAGGCAGCGGCGGCCGTGGGCGCGGACAGCAGCGGCGGTGGCGGCAAGGTCGCCCTCGTCGCGGCCTAGGGCGACAATGTCGGCCCCGGCCTCGGCAAAGACCACGGCGATTTCGGCACCGATGCCCTTGGAGGCCCCGGTGACCAGCGCCTTGCGGCCCTGTAGCGAAAATCGGTCCTGCCAGGACATTCGGTTACTCCAGGTTCGTGTGGCGGGCGCGCATGGCCTCGGGCGCCACGGCAAGATGGTCGCGGAGGTCAAGGATCAGGAGCTCGAAGGCCAGATATTGCGCACCTTCGAAGAGCGACCCCATCGGCAGCACCGAGCTTGCCACCGCGCCCTGGTCATCCGCCATGGTCTGCGCAGGGATGTGGAAGATCAGGTCGGCGGCCTGCGGGGCTGGCCCCTGTGGCTGCGCGGTGACGCAGGCGATCCGGGCCCCTGCGCCGCGCGCCACACCGATCAGCCCGTCCACGGTCGAAAACCCACCCGGCCCTGCGCTGACGACCAGCAGGTCACCGGGGCCGACGGGCGGGCAGGACATGTCGCCGACCACATGTGCATCAAGCCCCATGTGATAAAGCCGCATGGCCAGCGCGCGCATCATCAGGCCTTCGCGTCCGACGCCGTAGCAGACGATGCGGGCAGCGGCGGAAAGGTCGTTGACCATTGCCCGCATGGCTGCAGGGTCGATCCCGGCCACGGCGGCGCGAATCTCGTCAGCCGCGCGGGCGGCGGTATCGGCAAGCGTCATGTCCCCACCTGTCTCGCGCTGCCTTTGGTCAAGGCCGCCATGGCAGCCTGCTCCAGAAGCCCGCAGTCGTCCAGCAGATCAAGCACGGTATAGCGGCTGCGCAGAAAGCGGGCCTTCAGGATCGAGCGGTAAAGGTAGTCATCCGACACGCCGATATCCGCCCCCGTCACCGGCGCACCGGCACGGGCAAGGTGGGCTGCCATGTGATCAGCGGTCCAGAGGCGGGCGCGGAGGCGGGACGAAAGGGCGGGCCAGACCTCGTGCAGAAGGGTCAGGCGTGCGGTCATGGACGCCCCGTCGATGTGCTTCAGCGCAGTCTCGGCGATGGCGCGGTCGGCGATCTGCCCCGGCCCGAAGAGCACCCTGATCTCGGCCTCCTTCGCGGCCAGCGGGGTGCCGGAGAGGCGCGCGGGATCGATGCTCAGGTGGTCGCGCGCCAGAAGCCAGTCATACATCCGCAAGGCGGCCATCGTCCCCACCGCGACGCAGGCCCCGTGGCTGACCCGCTCGCCGTCGTGGCGCAGGTCGTCCATCTCCCACAGATGGGCGATCTGGTGATCCGCCCCGCTGGCCGGGCGCGACGACCTATGCGCCTCCATCGCCAGACCGACGAGGGTGAGGCCAAGGAACAACCCCTCGACCGCGCCACGGTCCCCTGTGGCGATGCGGTCGGGCTGCGACAGCCAGCCTTCAAGCCCGCCTTGCACCATGGGCCAGGCGACATCATCGATAGGCTCGATCCCCAGCGCGTCGGCGATGATCCAGTCGCCGCCCGCCGGAACCTTCCCGGCAAGGTCGCCGTACCCCCAGCCCGTCATCGCGGGCGGGGCGGCAGCAATCACATCCAGGTCGGCGAGCAAAGCCTTGGCCGGGCGGCAGGGGATGGTCTTCTTGAACCCCTTCTCGGACAGGGGGGCACCGGCCGAAGTATAGCCGTCCATGCTGGCGGCGGTGGCGACGCAGAGGTAGGGGATACCCGCCGTGAAGGCCGCGTGCTTGACCACGTCGTTCATCACGCCCGACCCAATGGCGACCGGCGTCTCGCCCGGGCGCAGCACGGCGCGGAGGCTGTCGGCAAGGTCCACCGTGGGCTTCGGGCGCGGGGTGGCGGGGATGATATGGCGGCGGCAGGGAATGCCTGCGGCGGTCAGCGCATCCTCGACTTGCGGGCCGGCGGCGCTCCAGCCACGTTCATCGGCCATCAGAACGGCGGGTCCCGTAAAGTGGCGGGCATACAGGGCGGCGGCCTCGGTCAGAACACCGCGTCCGATCCGAACCTCGGCCACGCTGGCCGACCGGGCAACTGCGGCGCTGATCAGGTCTGCCCCCGTCATGCTGCCACACCCCCAGAAGCCAGGGTTCTTCCGTCCGCCGCAAAGTGGTGCTGGCGGGCCGGCGGCAGGTCGAGGCCAACCACGGCCCCGTGGTCCAGCGTCGTGTCGCCTTCGGCGCGGACGACCAGAGTCTCGCCCCCGGCAAGCTTTACATAAAGGTAGGCGTCGCCGCCCAGCGTTTCGCAGATCGTGACCGTGGCCTGCAACTGACCCTGCCCGGCCGGGCGCAATGTCAGATGTTCGGGGCGGATGCCAAGCTTGACCGCCTCTGCCGGGGCCGCCCCCAGCGCCACACCCTCTACCATCCCCTGCCCGTCTTGCACCTGCAGGCCAAGGAAATTCATCGCGGGCGCTCCGATGAAGCCTGCGACAAATTCGGTGGCGGGGCGGTTGTACAGCTCCATCGGCGGGCCGACCTGCTCGATGCGGCCCGCGTTCAGCACGACGATCTTGTCGGCCATCGTCATCGCCTCGACCTGGTCATGGGTGACGTAGACCATGGTGGCCTTGAGGTCGCGGTGCAGCGCCTCCAACTCCACTCGCATCTGCACCCGCAGCTTGGCGTCAAGGTTCGACAGCGGCTCGTCGAAAAGGAAGACCTTCGGTTCCTTCACGATGGCCCGCCCGATCGCCACGCGCTGGCGCTGACCGCCTGACAAGTGGGCAGGCTTGCGGTCAAGGTAGGGCTCTAGCTGCAGGATGCGCGCGGCCTCGGCAATCCGGCGCTTGCGGTCATCTTCGGGAAACTTGTTGACCTTCATCCCGAAATCCATGTTCTCGCGCACCGTCATGTGGGGATAAAGCGCGTAGGACTGGAATACCATCGCCACATCCCGGTCACTGGGTGCAGCGCGGGTCACGTCGCGGTCGCCGATATGGACGGTGCCTTCAGAAATCTCCTCCAGCCCCGCAATGGACCGCAGAAGCGTGGACTTGCCGCAGCCGGACGGGCCGACAAAGACGGCAAACTCTCCATCCGCAATCGTCAGCGACACCGAATGTAGCGCCTGCGCAGCCCCGTAGTACTTCTTCACGCCTGCCAGCCTGACTTCGGCCATGGGCGACCCCTTCCCCTGTGTCGCCTGCATCTGGCCGCGACGAACTGCTGCTTTTCCGGTTGACTCAGCCGGCTTTCAATACATTTATATGTGCAGCGTTACAAATGGAAGTCAACTCTGCAACGCTGAACCCTTAGGGAGGGAAAACATGAAACTCAAGTCGCATGTCAGCGCGCTTGCGCTGGCCTCCGCCTCACTGGCGGCACTGTCCGGCGCCGCACAGGCCTGGACGCTGGAAGAGGCTGCAAAGCCATATGCCGGGACCGAACTCGAAGTGCTGTTTCTTGATCGCCCCGGCTATAACGCCGCGATCCAGATGCTGCCGGAGTTCGAGGCGGCAACGGGCATCAAGGTCAACTATACGACCGTACCTTATGAAAACGCGCTTGGCGAACAGGTGCGGGATTTCGTGGCCGGGGGTGATCTCGACATCGCACTGATCGACCTGGTCTGGATGGGCAACTTCGCCGAAAATGGCTGGGTCGTGCCGTCCGAGACCTTTATCAGCAACGCGGCCCTTGCAGATCCGGCGCTGGACATGGCGGACTTCTTCCCGCTGGTACTGGACGCCTTCGGGTCGTGGAACGGCGTGAACTACGGCCTGCCCTTCGACAACTATTCGGGGCTTCTCTTCTACAACAAATGCATGCTGGAAGCCGCCGGGTTCGACAAGCCGCCAGCCACCTGGCAAGAGGTGATGGACACCTACGGACCAGCGCTGACCAAGGATGGGAAGTACGCCTACGCGCTGCAATCCAAGCGCAACGAAACCCAGTCGGCCGACAGCTTCGCGCGGTTCCTCTGGCCCTTCGGCGGCAGCTTCCTGAACGCCGAGTTCAAGTCGAACCTCAACTCGCCGGAAAGCCAGGCGGGTCTCCAGTTCCGGCAAGACCTGATGAAGTTCATGCCTGAAGGCATCGTCGCCTACGACCATGCCGAGACAGTCAACGCCTTCGCGCAAGGTGACGTGGCTATGATCACGGAATGGTCGGCCTTCTATTCGACCGTAGTCAGCCCGGAAACCTCGAAGATCGCGGACTGCGTTGAAATTGCTCCCGAACCGACCGGGCCTGCTGGCCGGAAACCGGCGCTTGGGGGCTTCTCCCTTGCCGTCGCCGCACAGGCGGACGAAGCCGAGCAGGCGGCGGGCTGGCTGTTCATCCAGTGGGTGACGTCGAAGGCCAACGCGGGCAAGTATCTGGAGATGGGCGGCGTTCCGGCCCGGCAATCGGCCTATGCCGATCCGGCGCTTGCCGAGACCTACAAGTTCATTCCGGCGCTGGTGGAAAGCTGGCAGGAAGGCGTGCCAGAGTTCCGTCCGCGCTTCGCCGAATGGCCTGCGATCACCGAGATCGTGCAGGAATGGGGCACCAAGATGATGCTGGGCGAAGTCAGCATCGAGGAAGGCTCCAAGATGATCGGCGAGAAGATGGAAGCCGTCCTGGCCGAAGCCGGCTACTACGACGGCAAGAAGCCTCTCGCGCAATAATCTCCTCCCAGGAGACATGCCTGCAAAGGCATGGCAGGGCCCCGGTTTCTTCAGGACCGGGGCCCTCATCACCGACCGAAGCGAGGCTTTCACCATGCTTACCCGCGTGTCCCGGCGCACTCTTTTTGCCTTCCTTGGCCCGGCCGTCGCCGCGCTGGCCATCGTGGGCATCGCGCCGCTGCTTTATGCGGTCTGGAAAAGCCTGCACTACTTCAACCTGACCAAGATCGCGCAATCCCGCTTTGTCGGGCTGGAGAATTACGGGGCCGTCCTGACAGACCCGGTCTTCTGGCAGGCGATGGGGCGGACCGCACTTTTGTTCGGCATCGCGGTGCCGATCCAGATCGCCCTGGGCCTGACCATCGCGCTGGTCCTGCACCGTCCGGGGCTGACCTTCTGGAAGACGCTGGCGCGCCTGTCGCTGGTCCTGCCGATGGCCACGACCTATGCCGTGGTCGGCCTTCTGGCGCAGGTAATGCTGAACCAGAAATACGGCGTCATCAATCAGATGCTGGGCTGGGTGGGCGTGGACCCGATCAATTTCATCGGTGACCCGACAAATGCATTCATCGCCGTCGTCATGTGGGACATCTGGCAGTGGACCCCGTTCGTGGCGCTGGTTCTCCTCGCCGGCCTCTCCACCGTCCCGCCCGAGATCGAAGAGGCGGCGCAGCTTGAGACGAAGTCGAACTGGACCGTGCTGCGCCATGTGCAACTGCCCTACCTTGTGCCCAGTCTGGTTGCCGTCCTGATCCTCCGCACCGCCGACACGCTGAAGCTCTTTGACATGCCCTTCACCATGACGCGCGGCGGACCGGGGTCCGCCACCGAGTTCATCGCTGTCCTGATCGAACGGGTCGGCAACCGCCAATTCGACATTGGCATGGCAGCCGCGCAGTCGATCATCATGCTGGCGATCACCATCGTCCTTGCTCGGCTTTACATCCGTTTCTTCTACCGTGAGGTCCGCTGACATGGCCGCCCCGATCCAGCGCCGCAACCTTTGGGGGGAAGGCATCCTGCTCCTCCTCATCGGATTGTTCTGCGTGTTCCCGTTCTACTGGATGGTGACGACCAGCCTGAAAACGCAGATCGTCGCGCTCGAGTCCCCGCCTGTCTGGTGGTTCACACCCACACTCGCGAACTACTGGGAGGTGCTCTATGTCGACAAGGTCGGCCCTGCCCTGATCAACTCGATCATCGTCGCGGTCTGCACCACGACGCTGGCAGTCTGCCTTGGCACCCCGGCGGCCTATGCGCTGGCGCGGTTCGAGTTTCGCGGCAAGACCGACCTGTGGTTCTGGTTCATCACCAACCGCTTCGTCAGCCCCGTCGTCCTGGCCTTTCCGGTCTTTCTCATCAGCCGAGAGCTTGGCCTGCGCGACACCCACCTCGCGCTGATCCTGATGTATCTGACCTTCACCCTGCCCATCGTGATCTGGATCTGCACCGACCAGTTCCGCAGCATCCCGCGGGAACTGGACGAGGCCGCCATGCTGGAAGGCGCCAGCCAGTGGACGATCTTCCGCCGCATCTGCCTGCCACTGGCGATGCCGGGGGTGGCGGTCAGCAGCATCCTCTCTTTCATCTTCTCGTGGAACGAGCTGCTCTTCGCCTACATCCTTGCGCCCAAGGCTGCCAAGACCGCCCCGGCAATGGCAGTGACCTTCATGGAAGGCTACGACGTGCCCTACGGAAAGATCATGGCCACATCGACCCTGATCGTGGTTCCGGTCTTGATTTTCGCGCTCTTAGCGTCAAAGCACCTGGTTCGGGGCCTGACGATGGGGGCCGTGAAATAGGGCTTCCATGGCACGCGCACCAAAGCTTCCGCAGATCGACACCGAGGAACGGTTTCTGGCGCAGGTCGCCTGGGCCTATCACGTCGAAGGTCTGACGCAGGAACGGGTTGCCGAGAAGCTTGGGGCCACGCGGCTGCGGGTCAACAAGGCCCTGTCGGAGGCCACGGCACGGGGGCTGGTCCGCATCACCTTCAACACCGCCTTCGCCGCCTGCGCCGAGCTTGAGGCCGCACTTCGAGCCCGCTTTGGCCTGGCCCAGGCCTATGTCGCCCCCGCCCCAATCGAGGCACGCGATGTGCAGATGATCGTTGGCGCCGCACTTGGCAATCTGTTGTCCGAAGTGCTGCTGGACCCGAAGGTGCGTCTCTTCGGGATGTCCTGGGGCGGAACCCTGAACATTGCCACCCGCTTCGTCGCTGCAATGGAACGCCCGGACCTCGAGGTGATCTCCGTCATGGGCGGCCTGACGCGCGGCTCTGACCTGAACAGTTTCGAGATCACCACCCGGCTGGCCGATCTTCTGGGCGCGCAACACAGCTACTTTACCGCACCCTTGTATGCAGGAAGCCGCGAAAGCCGCGACACCATCATGCAACTCGACGTCTTCCGGGAGGTGCTGGAGAAACTGCGCAGCGTCGATGCGCTGGCGATGGCAGCGGGGGATATCTCCAAGGCCTCGCTCCTGATGCGCGACGGGCTTCCTGGCGATGTCTCGATGGATGACCTGCGCGCCCTGGGGGCGGTGGGTGACGTGCTTGGCGTGGTGATCGATGCTGAAGGCCAACCAATCCCCCACCCGATCAACGAGCGCGTCATCGGCATCGGGCTGAAGGATCTGGGGCCGATCCCGAATGTCATCCTCGCCGCCGGGGGGCCACACAAGGTGCCCGTCGTCCGCGCCGTGCTGAAACGCGGGGTGGTCGATACGCTGGTGACCGACGAAGCAACCGCCCGCGCCCTCTTGGACCGCGCCTGATGGCCCTGCACATCGGCATCGACCTTGGAACTTCGGGCATCAAGGCGGTGCTGATCGAAGACCTGTCCCGCGTCATAGCCGTCGCGGCCGAACCGGTGGCCGTCAGCCGCCCGCAGATCGGCCATAGCGAACAGGACGCAGACCTTTGGGTGGCCACCGTGATGGCCTGCCTCGACCGGCTGGCCGCCGAAGCGCCGCGCGAAATGGCCGCCGTGCAGGGCATTGGCCTCTCCGGCCAGATGCTGGCCGCGCTGATCCTCGACGGGGACCTGCGGCCCCTGCGTCCGGCGATGCTGTGGAACGACCAGCGCGCCCTTGCTGAATGTGCCGAATTGCTGGCCGCCGTTCCGGACATCGGCCAGCGCACCAATGGCACGCCTGACCCCGGCATCACCGCGCCAAAGCTGATGTGGCTGCGCAAGCACGAGCCTGCGGTGATGGACCGCGCGCGGATGCTGCTGCTCACCAAGGACTACGTCCGCCTTGCCTTGACCGGCGACCCTGCGACCGAACCCTCCGACGCTGGCGGCACGCAGCTTCTGGACGTCGGCACAGGCCGTTGGGACCCTGCCCTGTGCGCCGCTGCGGGCTGGGACCCTGCCCATCTGCCCCCGGTCCTCGACAGCTGGGCCGAGGCGGGGCGCCTGAGGCCAGACCTTCTGGCACGCTGGGGCATGACCGGCCCGGTCGCGGTGGCGGCGGGGGCAGGCGACAACATGGGCTCGACCCTTGGCGCTGGCGGCGCGCGGCCAGGTGACGCCGTTCTGACCATCGGCACCTCGGGTGTGGCCTGCATCGTCGACGCGGCCTTTCACCCAGGCCCGCAGCGCGCGATCCTGACCTCGGCCCATGTGGTGCCGGACGTATTCCTGTCCATGGGCGTCGTGATGTCGGCCACCGCCAGTCTGGACTGGGTCGGCCAGATGGCCGGCCGCCGCGTGCCCGTTCTGGATGCCGAGGCCACCGCCTTTGTTGCAGTCCAAGGCCCCGCCGCCGCCCCGGTGTTCCTGCCCTGCCTCACCGGCATTCGCACCCCGCTGAACCGCCCCGACATGATGGGGCGAATGTCTGGGCTGCACCCCGGCGTGACGCCCGCCATGCTGGCCTATGCAACGATGGAGGGTGTGGCGTTCCAGTTCGCCGACTGCATCGACGCGCAGGTGGAAGTGGGCGCCAGGCCCGAACGCTTCACGGTTGTGGGCGGCGGCACGCGCAGCGCGCTTTGGCTGCGGCTTTTGGCGACGGTGCTTGGCCGTCCCGTCGGTTTGATCGAGGGGGCTGACATGGCGGGCCCGCGCGGGGCTGCCCGACTTGCCGCTGTGGCGGCGGGTGCGCCTCTCAGCCTGCTGTCGGAGAGGGTTGCGGAAACCGGCAGCATTGCCCCGGACCCGGCGCTCGCCGGCATCGTTGAAACCCGGCGTGGCGCGTCGCGGGAGCTGTGCTGGTAAGCTACCAGACCGCCTCGGGAAGCTGCGACTGTGGCAGGGCCGAGTATCCACCGCGCCCCGAAACCCAGGTCCGAAGCGGCGCCGGGGCCTGCCCCTCCGGCCAGTCCAGAAGCACGAGGTCGGCGCGTAGGCCCGGCGCGATCCGGCCCCGGTCGGTCAATCCCATCGCTGTGGCGGGGTTGGCGGTGACAAGCTTCCACAGTTCGTGCAACGGCGCCACCCGGTCGGCGTGCATCCGAACCATCGCCCCAAGCATGGCGGGGTAGAAGTAGTCCGAGGCCAGAATATCGCACAACCCGCGCGCCACCATGTCTGCCGCCCCCGGGCTGCCCAGATGACTGCCGCCGCGCATTGCGTTCGGTGCGCCAAGGACGATCGGGTCACCCGCCTCTCGCGCGGCAAGGAAGACGCGTTCATGCATCGGAAACTCCGCCACCCTCGCGCCCAGTCGGCGGAAGTAGCTGCGCGTCTCGATCTGGCTGTCGTCGTGGCTGAGCATCGGCGCGCCGTGGCTGCGGGCAAGGTCGGCAATCCGCCTGATATGCCCGGGCACCGCATCCCGCCCCGCCCAGACCCGGACGATCAGCGCCACGAAGTCAGGCGTCGTCATATGCGCGCGCTTGGCCCGGTCAGCCATCTTCCGCAGGAAGGCGTCGGCAGTCAGATCGGTGGTCGGGTAGTCGGCCACATGGTCGAAGGGCCGCTCATGCAGCGGGATGTCGGGGTGGAGCAGCGCCATCGTGGTGTGGTCGTTGAACGCGAGGGAGTGCTGGTCCGGCCCGGACATCACATGCGCAATCAGCGGCTCGGCCTCGGGGCAGAAGGTTTCCCAACGAAGCTGGATCCGGTTGTCGGCGGTCAACCTCTGCCGCAAGGCCTCCAGCGCGCGGACGACCTGCCAGCCGGTCTCGACGCTGCGCAGGCCCGGTTCCCAGGACAGGGTCAGGGCATGGTAGGCGGTGGCGATGCCGTTCGCGGCAAGCTGGCGGTCCGTCTCCAGAAGCGCGGTTTCGGTCGGGACGGTCACGCCGGGGCGGGGCATCAACTGACGCTCGAAGGCGTCACCGTGAATGTCGACAAAGGCCGGGGCCAGGATCCGGCCCCTGCCCGGAACCACCGCCGCCCCATCCCGCGCCACGTCGATGCCGGTGATGCGGCCATCTTCGATCCGCAGGCTGGCGGTCTCGATCCGGTCCTCCAGGATCAGCCTTGCGCCCTCGATCAGTTCGGCACTCATCCCAGCCTCTCGGCCAGCAGGTGCCAATGCCACGAGCCCGGCTTGTCATGCACCCGGTCAAAGAGGGTGAACACCTCGAACTCGGGCATCAGGGCCAGAAGGTCGGGGGCCGAGCAGAAATAATGCGGGTGGATCTTGTCGCCGGGTCCTTCGAAGGTCCAGGTGTTGCGGCTGATCTCACGCCCCGGTGCCTTGGCGCGTTCTACCGGAATACGGCGGGCCGACAGCATGGTGGCCATGAAGCTGCCGCCTGTCCGGGTCACGCGGGCAATCTCCGCCAACGTCTGGCGCACGACGGTTTCATCGCCATGATAGATCACGTTCCAGGACAGCACATGGTCGAACATGCCTGTATCGAACGGCAAATCGGTCATCGGGGCAAGATGCGTCGCGACATCCACACCCTGCGCCTTTGCGGCCCTGTCGATGGCGGCCAGCGCAGCCTCGGCCGCGTCAAGCGCGGTGACATGGTGGCCCATTGCGGCAAGGGCCAGCGCGTGTCGCCCGATCCCGGCACCAAGGTCAAGGATGCGGCTGCCGGGGGCAAGGGTGCGGGCATGATCCAGCACCCAGGGCTCGGCCTTGGCCCAGGGGCTGCCGGCATCTGCCGCCTGCCATTCGGTGTTCCAGTAGCGGTGTGCGGTGTCAGTCACGGTGTTCATATCAGTTTCCTGCGGATCATGCCCGAGCCCTGCTCGACAGCGATTACGAGGGCGAGCATCAGAAGGATGATCGCCAGCGCCTCGTCGTAGTTGAAAAGATCGAAGGCAACCTTGAGATCAACGCCGATGCCACCGGCCCCAACCAGCCCCAGTGCTGCCGAGCCGCGCACCGATTTCTCAAGCGCGAACAATGAGGTGGCAGTGAAGGACGGCAGGCAGGCTGGAAAGACGGCCGAGACAATTGTGCCAAGCTTGCTCGCCCCGATGGCGCGCAGCGCGTCCTGTGGTCCGGGGTCGGTTTCCTCCATCGCTTCGGCGAAGAAGCGGCCGGCGAAACCGATCTTGTCCACCATGATCGCCATGACCCCGGCGGCGGGGCCAAGGCCCACGATGATGATGAAGATGATCGCCCAGACCAGATCCGGCACGGTGCGGAAAAGGGCGATGACCGCGCGCGCGCCGTGGCGGACCACGGGATGCGGCGAAAGACGGTCGGTCGCAAGAATAGCGAAGGGAATAGCAAGCAACAGGCCAAGGAAGCACCCTGCCACCGCCATTTGCAGCGTTTCCAGAAGCTTCCAGCTGATCGGGACGATTCGGGTGAAGTCTGGCGGGAACATCTGCACCAGCATCCCGGACGGCGCAAACAGCCGGGCCACCCCGCGCGACAGCTTGTCCAGCGCCGGGGCCGTGGCGGCCAGCGATGACACGACTAGCGCCAGGACGAGGAGGAGGCCCAGATACTCGGCAAGGCTGCGGTGGCTGAACCGGGGCGGGGCGGGAAGGGTGGTCATGCGGCCTCATGATGGTCAAAGAACCGGCGCAGCCCGCTGGCATCGGCTTGGGGGGTGGGCAGGTCCAGACTGATGCGGCCCTGCGACAGGCCAAGGATGCGGTCAGAGAACGCCAGCGTATGTTCCAGCCGATGCGAGATCATCAGCAGCGACAGCCCGGTTTCCCGCACCAGACCCAGAAGCAGCGCCATGACTTCCTCGCCGGTCTGGGGGTCAAGGCTCGCGTCGGGCTCATCGGCCAGAATGAAGACGGGGCGCTGCATCAGCATCCGGGCGATGGCAACCCGCTGCTGCTGGCCGCCGGACAGACTGTCCACTCGCGCCAGGGCCCGGTCGGCCAGCCCCACCCGCTCGAGGCAGGCCATCGCCTCGGCCCGAACCTCGGCCGGCGCCATGGCCTGAAACCAGGCGCGCGGACCCGAAAGGCGCGACTGCACACCATGGACCACGTTGGACAGCGCCGACAGGCGTGGCACCAGATTGTGGCGCTGCCAGACGATGCCGACCTGCGCCCGAAACGCCCGAAGCTCGCGCGGGGGCAGCGCACGGACGTCGCGGCCCAGCATTTCGATCCTGCCCTCGGTCGGTTCGGTCAGGCGGATCAGGCATTTCAGCAGCGTCGACTTGCCAGACCCGTTCGCCCCGATCAGAGCCGTCGACTGGCCCGGTTGCAGCGCGAAATCCAACCCATTCAACACGCGGTTGCTGCCAAAGGCCTTGGCAAGACCGGACACGGAAAGGACCGGCCCCACCAAGGTGGAGCCAGCCGTTGTCAGTCTGGGCGAAGCGGGTGCGTTCACCGGATCACTCGACGAAGGCGGTGAACTCGGTGATGCCGATGTTTTCGTACATCTTCCGCACGATGTCATAGTCAGCGTCCGTCACCGTCGCGCCGAAGCTGCCGCCGATGTACTTCGCGTTCTCCTCGGTCGAGGTCAGCGCAGCAAGCAGCGCATCGCCATTCTCGGCAAAGGTCTTGCGGACGGTTTCAACCACCTCGGGCGACACTGTGGGCGAGACCAGAAGCACGTCATTCGGCAGGGTCACGCCCTTGGCGATGGCCCGGAATTTCTGGTCCGGGAACTTTTCCGTGATGCTGTCGATATGGGTGCGGTTCAGACCAATGGCACCGATGTCCCCGGCGATCAGCGCCTCGACCGCGACATTGCGGTTCAGGAAGACGGGCTCATAATCGACGCTGTAGGTCAAACCGGCTTCGGACATCAGGGTCACCGGGCCAAGATGCTGCGAGGTGGACCCGATTTCGCCGAAGGACACTTTCATGCCCTTCAGGTCAGCGGGCGACTGCACCGGGCTGGCGTCCAGCACGACAAGGGTGGAGTAGTAGTCGGGCCGCGTCCAGGTGACGACAGGCAGGGCTTGAAGCCGGGCATTGAACACCACGTATTCCGCCGGTCCGGTCAGGACGAAATCCACCTGCTCGGCAGCCATCGCCTCGACCGCGACAGTGCGGCCGGAAACAGGAAAGAACTCGACCTTCAGGCCCGATGCCGCTTCGAACGCCTCGGCGAACGGACCCATTTCGCGCTGCAGCGCCTCAAGCCCGTCGATGTCGGTGAAGGCAAAGCGGATGGTCTCTTGCGCCAAGGCACCGGTGGCGGTGGTCACCGCAAATGCGACAAGGCTGGAAGCGAGGAACTGTTTCATGGCGGTATCCCGTGCGGTTAGGTTCACGCATCGGTTACTGCCGCTTCATGACGGCCATGCGACGGTTTGACCACCGCTCAATGACAAGGGAACCTCAGTTCGCCAGTTGATCCGCGTTGATCTCCATCGTGACCAGCGCGCCATGTTCCGGCCAGTCATATTTGATCTTCCCGCCCAAAGCGCCCTGGATGATGGTGCGCACCAGATTGCCCCCGTAGCCGTTCAGAACTTTCGGCGCGGCGACCACCGGGCCGCCTTGCTCGGTCCAGATGATGCGGATGATGCTTCCGTCCACGCTGCCTGACACGTCCAGCACACCCTCGTTCGTGGAAAGCGACCCGTATTTCAAGGAGTTCGTGGCAAGCTCGTGCACGATCAGCGCAAGCGAGGTTGCGGCTTCCTCCCCCACGCCCATCCGGGGAACGGAAATCCGGATACGCCCGGCAAAGGCGCCCTGGTCGTCATAGGGGGCAAGAAGGACGGTGAAGATGTCCCCCAGCAAGGCTGCATCGCCGTGGCTCCCCGGAAGGGGGCGCACCAGATCATGCGCGCGGCCCAATGCAGTCAGCCGATGCGTCAACTGGTTCGTCATGTCCTCCACCCCCGACGCCGAACGCGAAGTGATCCGCGCCAGTCCGGTGGCAATGGTCAACAGGTTCTTGACCCGGTGGCTCATCTCGCCAGCTAGGAGTTCGCTGCTTTCCTCGGCCTGCTTGCGTCCTGTGACATCAAGGAACACGCCCATCATCTCGCGCTTGACGATGTCCTGGTCACTGCCCTGCCCCCGGGCAGAGATCCAGCGGACCTTGTCGCCGATCAGTGTCCGGAAATCGATCTCATAGGCACCCTCGATCGCCCGTGTAGCGCTGAAAGCCGCGCGAACACGGTCGCGGTCGGCCGGGTGAACCTTTTCCGACAGGTGCTCGAAGGTCAGCGGCGTCTCAGGCTCCACATCCCAAAGCTCGAAGCCAAGGGCATCCATGGCGAACCTGTCCGTGTCCACGTTCCACCGCCACATCGCGATACCAGCCGCGTCTACCGCGCGTTGCAGGGCATCTTCTCCCCACTGCGCAGGATCCGGTGCTGATTTCATCGATTGGGCCTCCTATTCGGGGCAGTGCCACCTCGTCTGTGACCAAAGCCGGTAGTGGACCTGCTGGACAGGGGCGTCAATGCCCTGATTTTCGCTGCAGGCAAGCTTCGAAAGGCCGTCGACCCGCTCCTGGGGCTGTTCATGCCGGGCGCGCCGCCCGCGAAGCCTCGCCCACGAGATGCCCCTCGCCGATATCGCGCAGGATGACGCGGGGCGGTTCCTGGCCGGGAGGGTGCAAAGGGCTTGGTACCTCGCCGGTCTGCCGAACGCTTGCGGTACGTTGGTGGGCGGGGTCGGGTACGGGTACGGCTTCGATCAAGCGGCGGGTATAGGCATGCTGCGGGTTCCCGAATATCTGCGCGCGGGTGCCCAGTTCGACGATCTGGCCCAGATACATCACCGCCACCCGGTCCGAAATGCTGTCGACCACTGCCATGTCGTGGCTGATGAACAGGTAAGACATGTGAAACTCTTGTTGCAGCGCACGCAGCAGGTCCAGCACCCGCGCCTGCACTGAAACATCGAGGGCGGACACGCTTTCGTCGGCGATGATGAGGTCGGGTTGAAGGGCCAAGGCGCGGGCGATGCAGATGCGCTGGCGCTGGCCACCGGAAAACTCGTGCGGGTAGCGGTCAACGTGGTCCGGCTCCAGCCCGACGCGCTGCATCAGGTCGGCGGCGCGGGCCTTCTGGCTGGCCGCGTCGCCCAGCGCGTGGATCGCCAGTGGCTCAGCGATCAGGTCACCGACGCGCATGCGCGGGTTCAGGGCGGCCATCGGGTCCTGGAACACCATCTGCACCCGGCGACGCATGGCTTTCAGGCTAGCGGCATCAAGGCCTTCCAGCGCCTGCCCCCCAATCTCGATCCTGCCACTGTGCGGGGCTAGACCCACAAGCGCCTTTGCGATGGTCGATTTGCCACAGCCGGATTCTCCGACCAATGCAAAGGTCTCGCCCTTCAGGATGTCAAAGCTGACATGTTCAACGGCGTGGACATTGCGGGTGATGCCGCCAAGCAGCCCGCCGCGCAGGGGATAGCGCACGACGACATCCGTAAGCCGTGCAACCGGCCCGGTGGTCACCGGGCCACGCGCTGCCGCCTGGCCCATCCTCGGGACGGCAGCCAGAAGGGCGCGGGTGTAGTCGGCCTGCGGATTGGCGAAGATATCGGTGGTGGCGGCGGTCTCGACCTGCCGCCCCTGCCGCATGACGATGACGCGGTCGGCCATTTCGGCCACCACGCCCATGTCGTGAGTAATGAGGATGATCGCCGTGCCCAGGTCGCGCTGCAGGTCGCGGAGGAGGTCCAGCACCTCGCGCTGCACGGTCACGTCAAGCGCGGTCGTCGGCTCGTCGGCGATCAGGACTTCGGGCCGCAGGGCGAGGGCCATCGCGATCATCACCCGCTGGCGCATTCCGCCCGAAAGCTCGTGCGGATACTGACGCATCCGGCGGTCAGGTTCCGAAAGGCGCACAGCCGTCAGCGCCTCGACCGCACGCTTCTGCGCCTCGGCCTTGGCAACCGGTTCATGCGCGCGGATCGCTTCGACCAGTTGTGCGCCCACGGTCATCACCGGGTTCAGGCTGGTCATCGGTTCCTGAAAGATCATTGCGATCCGGTCGCCCCGGATAGCGCGAAGGGCGGCTTCCGGGAGCGTGGTCAGGGTGTCGGCCCCCAGCACCACCTTGCCTCCCGTCACGCGCACTGCAGGCGGTGGCAGCAGACCCATGATGGCCAGCGAGGTGATGGATTTCCCCGATCCGCTCTCCCCGGCAATCGCCAGCGTCTCGCCCCGGTTCAGGGTGAAGGACAGGTTCTCGACAAGCGGCCGCAAACCCGCTTCGGTGCGGACCGAGACGCACAGCCCCTCGACCCGCAGCACAGGCTCCGGGGCGGTGGCCGCCCCGGTTCTTGGCAAGGCCTCCGCAAGGGTCATTCGAAAACGATCCGGGGGAAGTAGAAGCTGACGACCCAATGCGGCATGTCCACGACCTCGGAAATTCGCAGATCGCCGCAGACCGAACAGAGCATATAGGCGTCAACGGCCGAGATGCCCTGCTGCGCCTGCAACAGGTCGATCATCCCCGACACCGCATCCTTCGCCGCCGTCATCAGGTCCGGCCCGATGCCAGTCGTCGCCTCATAGCCCTTGGCGTCCAGATGCCGCGTCACTGGCCCTGGTGTGGTGAAGCGAGGCGTCTTCAGCGGCTGGTTCTTCACCAGATCCAGCGTCAGGACCACGTTCATCGGGGACTCGATCGCCGTCCCGCAGACCTCGCCATCGCCTTGTGCGGCATGGGTGTCGCCCACGCTGAACAAGGCCCCCTCCACCTCTACCGGCAGGTAGAGCGTGACGCCCGAGGTCAG
>JANPJZ010000065.1:0-14875 GCA_031425795.1 Rhodobacter sp.
CCTGCATCTCCTCGAAGCTGCGGGAGCGGTGGCGGCTGAGTTCGATGCCAAGCTCCTGACTGACGGCGACGGAAAAGCCGTCCACCTCCATGTCGTTCCTGACGCCGGCGGATTGGACGTAAGCGCGCTGGCCATACATTAGCTTCATCAGCCCTTCTGCCATGGGGGAGCGGACGGCGTTGTGGTCGCAGCAGAAGAGCACCGACTGGGGGAAATCGCCCAAATTCAGCCCCAGTGCAGGACGCAGATCAGGGTGAAGAGGCGGCGGGCGGTGTCGGTGTCGATGTCGGCCTTGCCGCCGAGGCGGTCCTGCAGGATCGAGGCACCCTCGTTGTGGATCCCGCGGCGGGCCATGTCGATCGCCTCGATCTGGGAGGGGGGGAGGCGTTTGACGGCGTCGAAGTAGTTCTCGCAGATCTGGAAATAGTCCTTCACCACCTGGCGGAAGGGCCCGAGGGAGAGGTGGAATTCGGCGGCCTTGGTGCCCTCTTCGGTGGCGAGGTCGAAGACGAGGCGACCCTCGCGGATGGCAAGGTTGAGGCGGTAGGGGCCCAGCGGGGTTTCCCGGTCGGCGCGGGGGGGAAGGGTGAAGGAGTTCTCCTCCAGCAGGTCAAAGATGGCGACGCGACGCTCCTGCTCGATCTCGGGCGTGGGGCGGGCGAGGCCTTTCTCGTCGATCTGGATGTGGCAGAGGCGGTTCATGGGGGGACTTTCAGCGCGAACCCCGGTTTGATGCCTGACCGGGGGGCGCTGTGCAAGCGGTCAGTCGTTGAGACGGTCCAGCCGGGCGCGGACCGAAAGGCCGTGCGCCTGCAGGCTTTCGCTGGTCGCGAGGCGTTCGGCGGCGGGGCCGATGGCTTTCAGCGCGGCGGGGGTCATCTTCGCCAGCGTCGTGCGCTTCATGAAGTCGAGGACGGAGAGGCCGGAGGAGAAGCGGGCGGAGCGGGCGGTGGGCAGGACGTGGTTCGGGCCGCCGATGTAGTCACCGATGGCCTCGGGCGTGTAGGCGCCGAGGAAGATCGCGCCGGCATGGGTGATCTGCTGGCTGAGCGCCTCGGGGTCGGCGACGCAAAGCTCCAGGTGCTCGGGGGCGATGCGGTTGGAGAGGACGGCGGCCTGGGCGAGGTCCTGGGTCACGATGACCGCGCCGTGCTGCGCCCAGGAGGCCCCGGCGATGGTGCGCCGCTCCAGGGTTTCGAGGCGCTTCGTGACGGCTTGGGCCACGGCGTCGCCGAAGGCGGCACTGGTGGTGATCAGGATGGATTGCGCGCTTTCGTCATGCTCGGCCTGGGACAGGAGGTCGAGCGCGATCCAGTCGGGGTCGTTGTCGGCGTCGGCGATGACGAGGATCTCGGACGGTCCGGCGATCATGTCGATGCCGACGCGGCCGAAGACCCGGCGTTTGGCGGCGGCCACGAAGGCGTTGCCGGGGCCGGTGATCTTGTCGACGGGCTGGATGCTTTCGGTTCCGTAGGCGAGGGCCGCCACGGCCTGCGCGCCGCCGATGCGCAAGATGGTGTCCACCCCGGCGATCCGGGCGGCGAGGAGGACGAGGGGGTTCACCTTTCCGTCCGGTGTCGGGCAGACGATGACGAGGCGTTCGACGCCTGCGACCTTGGCGGGGATGGCGTTCATCAGGACCGAGGAAGGGTAGGAGGCGGTGCCGCCGGGGACGTAGAGGCCAGCAGCGGACACGGGCGTCCAGCGCCAGCCAAGGGTGGCACCGATCGGGTCGGTCCAGCTTGCGTCCTGCGGTTTCTGGCGTTCGTGGTAGGCCCGGATGCGGGCGGCGGCGAGTTCCAGGGCATCACGGTCTTCAGGGCTGACCTTTGCGATCTCGGCGGCGATCTCGGACGCCGAGAAGGCGAAAGTCGCGGGGGTAAGCGTCAGCCGGTCGAAGCGTTGGGTCAGGTCGATCACCGCCGCGTCACCGCGTGTGCGGACATCGGTGATGATGCTGGCGACGGTCTGGTCGACATCCTCGGCCTCTTCGCGCTTCTGGCCCAGAAGGGCTTTAAACGCGGCTTCAAAGTTCGGATCGGCGGTGTTCAGGAAGACGGGCATCGCAGGGACCTTTCGCGAGATCGGCCGCAGATAGCGCGGGGCGCCCCTGCTCTCAAGCCGCAAGTGCCTGGAAGCGGCGCGCGCGCTGCCAGAGTGCGACGGCAAGCCAGAGCACGCCGGCCCCGGCGACGGCTTCGGCCAAAGTCATCACGATGGGCGGCAGGGCGATGGCAGCGATGGTCGGCAGGGTGCCGGCGGCCCAAAGCGCCAGGGCCGGGCGCGGATGCACAGCGGCGCGCCAGCCGGTGACGGCAAAGCCGAGAACCCCAAGCACATAGAGAACGACGGCCGCAAAGATCGCCAGCCCGGTCGGGCCTTCGGTCAGGGTGGTGAAGGTCTCAGCGGGCAGGAAAGGGAAGATCGCCGCCTGGGCAAAGAGCAACCCTACAATGCCAATCAGTCCCGCCCCGGCGAGCAGCGCCGCCAGAAGCCCGGTGAGGCCCGCAGACCCGCGATGCGCCAGATAGACGGCGGGAAGGCCAAGGAGGCCTGCAACCACACCGATGAGGTTCAGCACATCGGTGCCGGGCAGGAAATCGGCCACGAGGTTGATGGCGCCGGATGCACCGAACAGGAAAGCGCCGGTCCAGTAGAGGGTGGTGTCAAATGCGTTGGCCGACAATGATGCCCGCGTTGCGCTGCCTTGGGTATCCGGAACCAGACGGTCAGTCATGCTGCGGGGCCTTGCCCGAGGGCGCGCGGTAGGGGCGGGTGACGTCGTCGAGCCGCAGGTCCAGAGTCTCGACGTCCAGCGCCAGCGCGCCATCACCTGCCAGCGTCAGGGTCAGGCGGCCCGTACCGTCCGCCCCCGGGACGAAGTCGAGTGTGAGGAGCGACAGCACCAGGTCCTTGTCGGCGCGGTCAAAGCCCATGCTTTGGACCTTGAGCACGTCTTCCGCCACCAGCACCGAGCGGACGCGTTCGAAGGGGCGACCCACGCGGGCGGCTTCATCCCGGTCTTCCCAGCGGAAGCGGTTCAGCATAAGGGCGAAGCGGCGGCGCTTGGGGTCGAAGCTGATCTCGGTAACCGGAAGGACGGCATCCTGCACGAGGGTCGATATGACCTTCAGGTCTTCGGCATCCTGGGCGAACAGGCGCAGCGGGGCCTCGCCACCGTCCTGAAAGCGGGCGTCAGTCATGCAGAAATCCGCTCGATATGCGCGCCGCAAGCGCGGAGTTTCTCTTCCACCCTCTCGTAGCCGCGATCAAGGTGGTAGACGCGGGAGACGACGGTTTCCCCTTCCGCCGCGAGGCCCGCGAGAATGAGGGAGACCGAGGCGCGAAGGTCGGTCGCCATCACGGGTGCGCCCTTCAGCTTTTCGACCCCGGTGACGGTCGCCGTGCCGCCATGCACATCGATCTTCGCGCCCATGCGGATCAGTTCCGGGGCGTGCATGAAGCGGTTCTCGAAGATCTTCTCCTCAAGGACGCTGGTGCCTTCGGCAGTACAGAGCAGCGCCATCATCTGGGCTTGCAGGTCGGTGGGGAAGCCGGGGAAGGGTTCGGTCGTGACGTCCACCGCGCGGACACGGCCGTTCTTGCGGCTGACCTTCAGGCCACGGTTGGTCTGGGTGACCGAGACGCCCGCCTGATCCAGCCTTTCGGCAAAGGCGCCGACAAGCTCCAGTGTGCCGCCGATGCATTCCACCTCACCGCCGCAGATCGCGGGGACGAGCATGTAGGTGCCAAGCTCGATCCGGTCGGTGACCACGGGATGGGTCGCGCCGCCAAGACGGTCAACGCCTTCGATGGTGATCGTGCTTGTGCCTTCACCGTCGATCTGCGCCCCCATGCGGCGCAGGCAAAGGGCAAGGTCGACGATCTCGGGCTCACGCGCGGCGTTCTTCAACACGGTGGTGCCCTTGGCCAACGTGGCGGCCATCAGCGCGTTTTCGGTGGCCCCGACCGAGACGAAGGGGAAATCGACCACAGCGCCCTTCAGCCGACCACCCGGGGCCTTGGCGTGGACGTAGCCATCGCGCAGTTCGAGGTCTGCGCCCATCGCCTCAAGCGCCTTGAGGTGCAGGTCCACGGGACGTGCGCCAATTGCACAGCCGCCGGGAAGCGACACGACCGCATGGCCATAGCGCGCAAGCATCGGGCCAAGCACCAGGATCGAGGCGCGCATCTTGCGGACGATGTCGTAGTCGGCCTTGAAGTTGGTGATCGAATGGCTGGAAAGCGCGAGGACGAGCCCATCCTGCAGGCTGGCGACTTCGGCCCCGAGCGACTGGAGGAGCTGCGTCATCGTGCGGATGTCCGACAGGCGGGGCGCGTTGGTCAGCGTCAGGGGTTCGTCGCTGAGCAACGTGGCGGGCATCAGCGTGAGGCAGGCGTTCTTCGCCCCCGCAATCGGGATCGACCCGGACAGAGCCCCGTTGCCGCGCACCAGAATCGAATCCATCCGCCCTATTCCTTTTCAGTCTGCCCGGCTTCTTCCTGCCCGGCCGCTTCTTCGGCGCTTCGGGCTTTTGCCTGTGCCTTCCGCCGTGCCATATTTGCCTTGAGAGCCACCTTCAACCGGCCTTCCCGCACATCGGCGGCCTTCGGTTTTCCGGGCAGTTCCGGACCTGGCGGGGCAGAGGGCTTGCTCATTCCCTTGCATAGCGCAGCCAGGCAGGGGGGTCCAGTCAGGCTGATTTGCCTGAAGCGCAGAGCTTGGGAAAACCCTCTTGCACCGGTTTCTGATTGCGGCTATCCCGCCGCCACCAACGGCGCTGCAGTAGCTCAGTGGTAGAGCACTCCCTTGGTAAGGGAGAGGTCGAGAGTTCAATCCTCTCTTGCAGCACCATTTTCCCCAATAGTATCGCGCGAATTTACGATATGCCGCCTGCCCTGGAGGCGGCGATCTTCGCGCGGATGCGCTTGCCGTCGCCTCGGGTTCGAACTGGGCAAGGACGGACGCGCGTTCAGCGTCAGCCGTCCCGTGCGTCTTGATCGACCGGCGGATCGCGGCTTCCGGAACACTGCGGGCGGACAATGGTTGACCAGCGAAACGTAGAAATCGCCGGAGGCCGCCATGGATGAACGTGAAAGCGAGCTGTACCGATCCCTCCTGCCGCAGCAGTTGCTTGCCCGGTTCGCCGCCGTGAACCAGCTTTATGTCAACCTCGCACTGGAAAGCGATGCCGGGCTTGCCGAACGGCTGACCGTGGCCGTCAATCTGCGTCTGAGGGAAATGCGTGCTGTGGGAGAAGCTTACGAAACCTCGGCTCGCACAATGGGCGATAAAGGTGACCGGGTGGGGGCGCTTTCGACCAGAATTGACCGGAGCCCTGGGTTGGCGAGAACCCTGGCTCGGGCTGAACAGTTGCTGCAGGAGATGCTGGATCGGGCCATCGAGCCGATAACCGGCGGCCATCCGGCCTATGGTCAGCTTGTGCGCAGTCACGAGGCATCGGTGCGGTGGCGCAATGACCTTGTATTCCGCGGACTGAACGCCGACCCGACCGCGGCACTTTCACAGACTGTGGACGATGTCTTCAAGTCGCACAGCCGCCAGCGGCATCCGGGTCGCCGGGTGGCGCGCTGACCATGGCTTTCTTACGGCGACGCGCGGCTGCACCCAAGGGTCATGCCATGGTGCGCAGGTAGCGGCTGACGGTCGGCAAGCCTTTTTGCCGAAAGTCGGATGCGAGTTCTTGAAGGGCGATGCGCATGGCAGGCCCGTGTAGGGGCGGCCCGTGTCCTGACACGATGCTTTGCGGAGCAAGTTCGGCGAGATGCTGGACGGAATCGAGCGCTGCGGTCCAATCGGTCGTGAAATACGCCGGGGGGCCTTGAAGGTGGCCAGGCGAGAGCAGGGCGGAAAACAAGGATTCCTGCCTGGTGGTGACAATGGCGTCGCCAGCGACAAGGGTTCGGGAGGTGATGTTCAGGAGCGATACGTGGCCCGGCGAATGGCCGGGCGTGTGGATCCATTGCCATCCGGGCAACCCTGGTATGCTCCCGTCAGGGGGAAGGGCATGAAGACGTCCCGAGACGTCGATGGGCTGCTTGGGAAAGAGCCACGACAACTCAGCCATCAAGCCCCCACCGACTTCGGGTGCGGCGGGCGGATAGGCCTGCTTGCCAGTAAGATAGGGGTGTTCAAGGGGATGGGCGTAGATGGGGGCGTCCCATTCCTGCGCCAGATGCTCCAGCGCACCGACATGATCGAAATGGCCGTGCGTGAGAAGAATTGCGGCTGGACGCGACGAACCGAAGCGTCTGCGGGCCGCAGCCTCGATGGCGGCAGCCGATCCGGGCAGGCCGGCATCCACCAGGAACCACTCCCGGTCTCCTGCTCCCGCAGCGCCGATGAAGACCACATTCACGATGCCGCACCGCAGGTAGGCGACGTCCGGGCCAAGCTCCCCGGCAGAGGAAACGGCATCTTGCGGCACGTCCACCCCTGCTGGGCCCGGCGGCGCCGAAAGTGCTGCCACCGCAAGCGAAAAGGCCCCGTAGCCCCGAAGCAGGTTCCGCATCCAGGGGTTCTTGATTTCCGCCGCCAGCGCCAGGCATGCCCCTCCCTGTGCGGCGTCCAGCAGGCGGTGCCCCGACATGTGGAATGGCTTGGTGGAGGAAGGGTCTCCACCATAGGATGTGGCAACGGAGTATCCGGCAACGGCCATGCCGATCGCGCCCAGAGGGCGACGGATGGGCGATCCTGTTGCCACAGCCGCCGCGGTTATCAATGTTGCTGCCGACACGGCATCGAGTGCAGCGTGCAATCGGCCTGGTATCATTGGATTCCCCTTTCCAGATTAGCGGCAGTTACAGATTCAAAAATCGCGGCCGCAAGTATTGAGAAGGATGGCGCTGGTCAGCCGATCAGAAGGGACTCCGCTCCGTCGATCCAGACCGGAGTGCCCGAGATATGCCGCGACCGGTCCGAGAACAGAAAAGCCACGAGTTCGGCCACCTCCTCTGAAGAGCCGGGACGGCCGTCGGTGAGAGGGATCTTGCCAGCGGGGAACTCCACAGGCACGCCCGCGATGTCCTCATGCCGTTTGGTCGTGCTTTCATCTATGTTCGTTTCGATGGCGCCAGGGCAGACCACGTTGACCCTGATGCGGAACTTCGCCAGTTCCAAAGCCAGCATTTGTGTCATGGCGACCTGCCCGGCCTTCGTGGCGCTATACGCTGTCGCGCCAGCGTTTGAAAAGATGCGCGTACCGTTGACTGATGCGGTGATGACCACCGCGCCGCCACCTGCACGCTTCAGGTGCGGCACGCCGTAGTGCAGCGTGAGGTAAGTACCCCGCAGGTTCGTGTTGATCGTGCGGTCCCACTCCTCTGGGGTTATCTCGTCGATGGGAGCCCACACGCCATTGATGCCCGCATTGACGAACAGGAAATGGAGCGCGCCGAATTCGCCCACTAAGGTCTCGACCGCAGTCTTCGTCTCGGCCTCGGATCCGACGTCGGCTACCAGAGGAATGGCCCGGCCTCCCGCCTGCCTTACCTCTGCGACCACCGCCTCCGCCTTCTCGGCGCCGTGAGCCAGAACACCGACCGAACAGCCCTCTGCCGCCAGGCGCAAGACGGTGGCGCGACCGATCCCAGAGCTGCCCCCCGTGACCAGGGCGACCTTGCCTTCGAACTCCATTGTCCGACTCCTTCTTGTCCGAAATCATGACGGTGCTGGACAGAACGCTGGCTGCGACTTGCGGGTTCCAGCCGGTCACGTTGCCGTTCGTCGCTGATCCAGCGGCGCACAATTGATCGCCTGGCAAGACGATGCCCACTGCAGACCAAAGGAACAACTTCTGAAGCAGTCTGTTGGCGCACAGCTGATTTTTCAGGGCAAAAACCGGACATGACGAGAGCAAAGGAACAGGTGCAGGAGGCTAGTCCTCGGATCGGTCAGATGGTCGAGGTCTGGGGCAAGCAAGTCCATTTCCACAAGGTTGGCTCAGGTCAACCGGTCATCCTGTTGCATGGCAATGCCAGCTTGGGCGAGGAGATCCTGCGGAGCGTGAAGCTGCATCCTGACATTGCATGGATTGCGCCTGACCGGCCTGGATATGGCCTTAGCGAAGGGCTGCCGCCGGATCGTTATTCGCCCAACGTGCTTGCCGATTGGACTGCTGCCGTCGCCTCCGTTCTTGGGATCGACCGGGTGGTTCTGGTCGCTCACTCGCTGGCCGGTGGAACAGCCCTATGCTTCGCTGCCCGCCATCCGAACCGACTGGACGCGCTGGTGCTTGTTGCGCCCTTTTGCCGACCGACGCCGCATCGCTGGATGCTGGGCCTCCGCGCTGCGGTCATGCCCTTGCTGGGACCGGTGATCAGATATGCCGTTCTTCCCCTGGCGTTGCCGGTGCTGCGCCAGCGAATCCTGCGCGCGATAACCGCGCCCAACGAAGTGCCGGCGTCGCTTGCGGACTTGCCGGTATCGCACGCCAGTCAGCCAAAAACCGTGGTCACAACCGCCGCGGAGTTGCGCCAGTTCAACGCCGGAATCCGCAAGAGCTTTCTTGGTCGGCGGTTGACTGTGCCTGTAATCGCGATCTTTGGAGCGGACGACCAGACCAGTGTTCCGGATTGGCACCTTCCCTGGCTTAAGCGGCATGTCGCCAATCTTGACTACCATGTGCTGCCGGGGGTTGGGCATGCCTTGCATCACGTCACTCCCGGCCTCGTGGTCAAGGCAGTCGAGCGCGTGACTGCGGCGGCTCGGCATGAGGGGAATGGCCGGGTGTCTTGACCCCCGCCGACGCGAGGCCTGTCAGGCGCCGCGGTCAATCTCTCTCTGTGCCCAAAGAAAGCCCACAAATGCGCCCTTGACGAGGCGGAGCAGAAGCAGGGTCAGCGCGCCGACAGGCCGCGGCGCATGGCGACCTTGTCTCCGCCATTTCAGGATATGGCCTTTAGGCAGCGCGACATTGACGGAGGCTGGCGCAGGCTGCGTGAACCCACTCTGAGCCCTTGATGCATGGCGAAAGGGCGGAAGCGGACTCATGCTACAAGCGCCAAGGGGAGCATTGCGTCGGACCAGTTTGCCGCCCGTTCCGTGGGGCAATTCGTTCCCATGCCCGAGATCGGTGAACTAGTAGTTTCCAGGCGGGTCGCTCGCCGGGAAGGACTCATCGGACTGCTCGTCCACCATATCCCACTCGGGCGGGGGATTTTGCATTTCACGCCGGCCCGCAGTCCGAACCTCTGTCGCGCGGCGGGCGTGCATCTCTTGCTGCGCGATAAGCCAATGTTCCAGATCCCGTCCGGCCGGGCGGCCGTTTTCTTCCCAGATCTGGTACGCTCTTTGCCGGATTGCCCAGTCATCATCCTGCATGGCTTCTCTCCTCCTGAACGATCGCACTGGAACAGAGAGGCGGGCGTTCAGGCTCCCTTGGCAGCGCAACGTGCGCCACCTGCCTATCACCCAAGGGCCCGGGTCCAGTGCTCCCAGAAGGCCGGAAAACGCGAGCGAAGTCCCATGCCAGATCAGTACTCAGATGCTTCTTCAGTTCACAGGGTTGTCGTCATCGGCGCAGGCTTTGCCGGGCTTGAGGCTGTCCGGAAGCTAAGGCGAGCGCGTTGCAGGATCACCTTGATCGACCAGCGTAATCATCACCTGTTCCAGCCATTGCTGTATCAAGCCGCCACGACGATCCTGTCACCCTCCGAGATTGCGTGGCCCATCCGAGGCTTGTTGAAACATCGGCCGGACGTCACGACACTGATGGCGACGGTCACCGGTGTGAAGGATGGGAAGGTCATCCTTCGGGAGGGTAAGCCAGTTCCTTTTGACAGCCTCGTGATCGCCACCGGATCCAAGACTTCGTATTTCGGCCATGATGACTGGCAGACCGCGGCCCCGGGCCTGAAGAGCCTGGAAGACGCCACCCTGATCCGCCGGCGGCTACTCCTTGCATTCGAGCGCGCCGAACTGGAAACTGACCGGGATGCCCGCGCGGCTCTGCTGACGATCGCCGTCATCGGGGGCGGGCCTACGGGGGTGGAACTGGCAGGCATCATTGCCGAACTGTCACGCGAAACGATCCGCGGTGAATTTCGCCACATCGATACCCTGTCGACGCGCATCCTGCTGATCGAGGCCGGCCCCCGACTTTTGAGTGCCTTTCCCGATACCCTGTCAGCCTATGCGACCCGGTCACTTCAGCAACGGGGCGTCGAAGTGCATCTGGGAACCGCAGTATCGGATGTGACCGAAGACGGGGTCAAGCTTGGCGAAACCTTCGTCTCTTGTCGCACTGTCGTCTGGGCGGCCGGCGTCACGGCTTCGCCTGTCGCCAAATGGCTTGGAGTCACGACCGGGAAAGACCGGCGCGTTCCTGTGACCTCGGATCTTACCGTCGTTGGTCAGCCACAGATCTTTGTCATCGGCGATGCAGCAGCGGTTGCCGGATCATCGGGAGCCTTGGTGCCTCAACTGGCCCCGGCCGCAAAACAGCAGGGCGCATACGTCGCAACTGTCCTTGCAGCCCGTCTTGGCAACAAGCCGCCTCCGCCGGCGTTTCGATATCGCCACGCAGGAAACCTTGCAACGATCGGCAAACGCTCAGCCGTCGTCCAGTTCGGCAGGATCGAGTTGACCGGTGGTCTTGCCTGGTGGATCTGGGGGATTGCCCACATCTACTTTCTGATTGGCACCAGAAACCGTGTGGCGGTCGCATGGGACTGGCTATGGACCTACCTTCGGGGCCTGAGCGCCGCGCGGCTGATTACCGAGCCACAGCCTTCCGGGTCAGATGTTGGTCCAGGACGAGAAGGCGGGGAATGACAATGGCGTGCGGGCGCGTCGGCCCCGTCCTTGCAGGCGACGGCTTCCGGCCGATCGCTGACTTGGGGTTGTGGGACATACAAAAGGGGGCCGGAGCCCCCTTTTGCATTGATGCCTAGCATGTGATTCACGAGCGACCGCCGCCCTGCGAGGCCTGTCCGCCTTACAACAGCAAGCTCCTGGAGTATGCTCCATTTCAAGCTGCTTTGGCGGGTCAGTGTCGCGACCGCACGAACTCTGTTGACTCCGGGCGCCGGCCTATGCAGCACTTGTAAAGCGGTTTAGTAAACCGATTCACCAGATTGGATTTGCCCATGCCGGTGGCAAGCCTCAAGGATGTGGCGCGGGCGGCCGGAGTGTCTGTGACGACCGTGTCACGGTTCCTGAACGGGTCACTCGACTTGCCGGACCGGACCCGGATGGCGGTGCAATCCGCTATCCGTGCGCTCAACTATCTGCCCAATCCACATGCCCGCAGGCTGAGCCGGGGGCGGTCGGATACGATCGGTCTGGTGATCCCGGACGTCGCCACCCCGTTCTTCGCCACGCTGATGGCTGCGGTCGAGGCCGAGGCCGACCGGCGTGGATTGGGCTTGACCTTGCATGCAACCTTGAACCGGGGCGAACGTGAGTTGTCCTATCTGCAGGCGGTGCGGCGCAACCAGGTGGACGGTCTGATCTTCGTCACCAACCACCCTGATGACGGCTCGCTGGCGGCGGCGATCAATGCCAGCGGTCAGGTGGTGGTCCTGGACGAAGATGTGGCGGGAACCTCGGTACCAAAGCTCTTTTGCGACAATGATCAGGGGGGCTATCTGGCCGGGCGGCATCTGGCCGAGGCGGGGCATCGCCGGGTGCTGTTCATCGGTGGGGCCGACGCGATGCTGAGCGGCGCACGGCGCTTTGCCGGTTTCAGGCGCGCCATGCTGGAGGTCTGGGGCGAGGATGCCCGGATCGACCGCTATGAAGGCGAGTATCTGGCCGCCTTCGGACGCGCGGCGGCAGAACGCATGCTGGCGACCGAGCCGCGGCCGACGGCCGTTTTCGCGACGTCCGACGAAATCACCATCGGGGTGCTGGAAGTGCTCAATGCCGCAGGCGTTCGGGTGCCACAGGACCTTTCGCTTGTGGGCTTTGACGATGTCAGTCCGCTGCACCTTTTCGCACCTGCCGTGACAGCGGTGCGCCAGCCGGTCCGGGCCCTGGGCGTTCGTGCTCTTGGCTTGCTTCTGGATACCGACTGGACCGATCCGGAAAAGCTCCCACCAGAGGAGATCCTGCCTGTCACCCTGATCATGCGGAATTCTGTTGCGCCTCGGATCCGGTCTTGAATTGCAACGTCCAACATATGGGAAACTCACAATGAACACGAAGAAAATGACGGCACTTTCGCGGCGTGGCCTTGGCGTGGTCCTTGGCTCGGCGGTTCTGTTGACGGCCGTTCCGGGCTTGGCGCAGGACATGAAGAAGTTCGCGCTGGTCCAGATCAACCAGCAGGCGCTGTTTTTCAACCAGATGAACGAAGGCGCGCAGAAGGCGGCGGATGCGGCCGGAGTCGAGTTGGTGATCTTCAACGCCAACAATGACCCGGCAGCGCAGAACTCTGCCATCGAGACCTATATCCAGGAAGGCGTGGACGGAATTGCCATCGTCGCCATCGATGTGAACGGCATCATGCCAGCGGTCGATCAGGCGGCGGCAGCGGGCATCCCGGTCGTCGCCATCGACGCGATCCTGCCCGAGGACGGCAAGCAGTCGGCGGTGATCGGGGTGGACAATGGCAAGGCCGGGGCCGACCTGGGCGCCTACTTTGTCGAATATGCGAAAGGTGCGGGCGGGGCCAAGCTGGGAGTCGTGGGCGCGCTGAACTCGTTCATCCAGAACCTGCGGATGGATGGGTTTACCGGCGTTCTGAACGGCGTCGAAGGCGTCACCATTGCCGGAACGGTTGATGGCCAGAACGTGCAGGACACGGCACTTGCGGCTGCCGAAAACCTGATGACGGCAAACCCCGACATGACGGCGATCTATGCCACGGGTGAACCGGCCCTCCTAGGCGCGGTTGCGGCCGTGGAAAGCCAGGGGCGGCAGGCTGACGTCAAGGTCTTCGGCTGGGACCTGACCGCCTCGGCCATCGCGGGGATCGATGCGGGCTATGTCGAGGCGGTGATCCAGCAGGACCCGGCCGGCATGGGGGGTGCTGCGGTCGACGCGCTGAAGACGCTGAGCGAAGGCGGAACGGTCGAGCGGAACATCTCGGTCCCCGTGACCATCGTCACCAAGGCGAACGTGGACGACTTCCGTTCGATGTTCGAATGACCGAAATGGCGCTTCACCCTGAAGCGTCCGCTGCGGAAGGGGGGGGACCCCTTCCGCACGCAGCGGCAGCCGTGCCGCTGGTGTCGCTGCGCGGGATCACCCTGACCTTCGGCTCGCACCAGGCGCTCAGGGGCGTTGATCTTGACGTGCGTCCCGGCGAATGCCTTGGCCTGATCGGTGACAATGCGGCGGGCAAATCGACGCTGTCAAAGGTGATGTCAGGGACCTACATACCGGACGCCGGGACGATCACCGTGGCTGGCGAGCCTGTCCGCTTTTCCGGCCCCTCCGACGCCCGAGCCCGGCATATCGAGATGGTGTTTCAGGACCTGAGCCTTTGTGACCATATCGACGTGGTGGGCAACCTTTTCCTTGGCCGGGAACTGACGCGTGGCCCGTTCCTGGACCAAAAGCGCATGCTGACCGAAGCGCGGCAGATGCTGGACGCGCTGGAGATCCGCATCCCGCGCCTTACGGCCAAGGTGGAAAAGCTGTCGGGCGGGCAGCGCCAGGCCATCGCCATCGCCCGGGCCGCCAGCTTTCAGCCACGCGTGCTGATCATGGACGAGCCGACCTCCGCCCTTGCCGTGGCCGAGGTGGAGGCGGTGCTGGCGCTGATAAACCGGGTCAAGGCCAAGGGCGTCGGCGTCGTGCTGATCACCCACCGCCTGCAGGATCTGTTCCGCGTCTGCGACCGGATCGCAGTCATGTATGAAGGCACCAAGGTGGCCGAACGGATGATCGGCGAGACCAACCTGCAGGAGCTGGTCGATCTGATCGTCGGCAAGGGGGCGCATTGATGGGAGCCTATTCCGAACGCGCCAAGGGATCGGCTATGGCCGACTTCGTGGCCGAACACGCGCAGGTCCTGTCGATCGCGGTGTTCTTTCTGGCCTGCATGCTGTTGTTCAGCCTGTTGTCGCCGACATTCCTGACGGCGGGCAACCTCTTGAACATCGTCCGGCAGGCCGCCCCGGTCCTGATCGTCGCAGTGGCGATGACCCTGGTCATCACCACGGCGGGGATCGACCTGTCGGTCGGGTCCACCGTGGCGCTGGTCAACGCGGTGGCGGCAATTGCGCTGGCGGCGGGGCTGGACTGGCCTGTGGTCGTGGTGCTGATGCTGATTATGGGCGGGGCAATCGGGGCCGTGCAGGGCTGGTTCATCGCCTATCAGGGCATCCCGGCGTTCATCGTGACGCTTGCCGGCCTGTCGATCCTGCGCGGCTATGCGCTGTATCTGACCGAGGGCTATTCGATCCCGATCAAGGACGTGCCCGGGTTCTTCTGGCTTGGACGCGGGACGCTTGGCGGTTTCCCGGTCCCGGCGCTGATCTCGATCCTGGTGGCGATCTTGGGCTTCGTCGTCATGCTGCGCACCCGGTATGGGCGGCAGGTCATTGCCGTGGGGTCGAACATGGAGGCCGCGCGGCGGGTGGGGATGCCTGCGCTGTGGACGGTGGCCTCGGTCTACGTGGTGTCGGGCGTGGCTTGTGCCATTGCAGGCCTGTTGATTGCGGCCCGGCTGGGGTCAGGATCATCGAACGCGGCGGTGGGGTTCGAGCTTCAGGTGATCGCTGCGGTTGTCCTTGGCGGCACCTCGCTGATGGGCGGCAAGGCCAGCATGGTCGGCACCGTCCTTGGCACCATGACCATTGCTGTGATCGGCAACGGGCTGATCCTGGTCCACATCTCGCCGTTCTTCACACAGATCGTGACGGGAACGATCATCCTTGCCGCCATCTGGATGAACACGAAGCT
>JANPJZ010000066.1:0-8848 GCA_031425795.1 Rhodobacter sp.
AAGCAGTTCGCGCCGGAACGCCTCGACCTCGCCCGCAAGCGAAGGCTCGCCCGTCACAACCCGCGCGCGCGTCAGTGCCAGATGCTCCCAGGTCCAGGCCTCGGTCTCCTGATAGGCGGTATAGCTTTGCAGCCCGGTCGCAACCGGCCCCTGCCGGCCCGAGGGCCGCAGCCGCATGTCGACCTCGTAAAGCCTTCCCTCCGGCATCTGCGCGGTCAGCGCGGTGACCAGCGCCTGGGTCAGCCGCGCGTAGTAGGGCCGCGTCGCCAGCGGGCGCGGCCCGTCAGAGCCTTCTGCCCCGGCCGCATCATAGATGACGATCAGGTCAAGGTCCGACCCTGCATTCAGCCGCCCCGCCCCCAGCGAGCCCATGCCGACCACCACCGCCCCCCGGCCTGGCATCGGCCCGTGCTTGCGCGCGAAATCCGCACCGACCACGTCCCAGATCGTGGCCACCACCGCTTCGGCCAGGTCGGCGTAATGCTTGGCCGCCTCGAAGCCGTCGATCAGCCCGCGCAAATGGTGCACGCCGATCCGGAAATGCCATTCCTTCATCCAGCGCCGGGCCAGGTCCAGGCGCGCCTCGTAGTCCGGTGCCGTCGCAAGCCGCGCGGCCATGTCGGCCTGCAGGCCCGCCACACCGGGCCAGGCGCTCCAGAAGCTGCCGCCGATCACCCCGTCAAGCACGGCAGAATTGCGGGAAAGATAGCGCGCGAGGCCAGGCGCGGACCCGGCGACGTCGATGATCAGTTCCACAAGTGGCGGGTTGGCCTCGAATAGCGCGAAGATCTGCACGCCGGCAGGCAGGCCGGACAGAAACCCGTCCAGCGCCACCAGCGCCTCTTCGGGATGAGCCGCGCGGGAAAGCTCGCGCAGCAGGCGCGGGCGTAGCCGCCGGAAGATCGCCTGCGCACGTTCCGACCGAAGAGCCGGATAATGCTCCCATCCCTTGGTGATCGCCCGCGCGGCCTCGGAGAGCTGCGGCCCCGCCTCTGCCTCGGCGGGAGAAAAGAAGCCCTCGGTCAAGGCATCGGTACGCGCCAGACGGTCCAGAAACTCGGCGCGGAAACCGGTTTCATCCTGGCCGCAGAAAGCCGCAATCCGCGCCACGCCCTCGGCGGTCACCGGCATCTGGTGGGTCTGCACGTCGTTCACCATCTGCAGCCGATGTTCCACCTCGCGGTGCGCGCGGTAAAGGGTGGAAAGCTCTCCCGACACCTCTCCCGGGATCCATCCCTTCGCCGCGAGCGCCGAAAGACCCCCCACCGTGCTCCGGTCACGCAGGCCCGCGTCCCGGCCCCCCGCAATCAGCTGGCGTGTCTGGGTGAAGAATTCGATCTCCCGAATGCCGCCCACGCCAAGCTTCAGGTCATGCCCCTCGACCGAGATGGGCCCGTGCAACCCCCGGTGGTCACGAATGCGCAGCCGCATGTCATGCGCATCCTGGATCGCGGCGAAGTCGAGGTGCTTGCGCCAGACGAAGGGCGTGAGCGTGGTCAGGAACCGCTCGCCCGCGGCCAGATCGCCGCCGCAGGGCCGCGCCTTAATATAGGCCGCGCGCTCCCAGGTCCGGCCCTCGGCCTCGTAATAGGCCTCGGCGGCGGCCATCGACAGACAGACCGGGGTGACGCTGGCATCAGGCCGCAAACGCAGGTCCGTCCGGAATACATAGCCGTCTGTCACCTCCGACAGGATTGCCGTCATCCGCCGGGTGACCTTTATGAAGGCGGCGCGGGCTTCCTGCTCCACCCCCGGATAGCGGCTTTCATCGAAGAGGCAGATCAGGTCGATGTCGGAGGAGTAGTTCAGCTCTCCCGCCCCCATCTTCCCCATGGCAAGGGCCACCATCCCTCCGGCGGTGTCGGCATCGTCGGGCACGGCACCCGGCAGCTTGCCCCGGCGGATCGCCTCGGCCACGCCCGTCGTCAGCGCCAGATGCACCGCGCGGTCTGCCAGCCGCGTCAGCGTGCCCGTCACCACCTCCAGCGGCCAGACGCCGCCCAAATCGCAAAGCGCCACCACCAGCGCCACCCGCCGCTTGGCCTGCCGCAGCGCCACGTCCAGCACGTCCGGCGCCGCCGTTTCAGCCAGGGCAATCGCCCCGCGAACCGCTGCCTCGGGATCACCGACCGCCTCCTCCAGCCAGTCCGCCTCGCGCAGCATCAGCCCGCGGAGGTAGGGGCTGCACCCCGCCGTGCCTGCCAGAAGTCCCATCACCTCCGGCCCCAGATCCGGCAGGCTGGCGCAAAGGTCGGCTCCGGCGGCGGGGTCAAAGGCAATCGGCTGGCGGGTGATGCGTCGGGCAAGGCTCATGGCCTCATCCTTGCGCCGCACCGTCCACCCGGTCAACCAGATGCCGGCCACTCTCCCTGCACCCCGGCCACGTGGCCTGCGCGCCGAGCCCCCGCCGAGCCTCTGGTACGCCCTTCGCGCGCCTAAGGCGACACAAGAAGCTTGCGGCGCATGCAGCTCAATTTCGCCACCGCAGGACCCGCTTGACGGCGCATGTAAAAAACTTTCACATCACCCCTTGAAGCCCCCCCTTCGACAGAGCATCTTACGTCATGTGAAACGCATTCACATACCGTCACCAGGAGACCCGCCGATGTACAGCACGACCGCACCTGCCCGCCCCGGCGGGATCCGCTCCGCCTTCAGCCGCGCCGAAGCCTGGCTTGACCAGCGCGGCAAATGGGCCTGGATCACCGCCATGGTCCTGGGCTTCATCTTCTTCTGGCCCGTCGGCCTTGCGCTACTGGCCTACATGATTTGGGGAAAACGCATGTTCTCACGTTCCTGCGGCCCGCGCCGCCACAGCCCTGACGACATCTCGGCAACACGCTGGGGCCGGCATGCCAGCCAGGCCGGCACGCCGACCGGCAACCGCGCCTTCGACAGCTACAAGGCCGAGGCCCTGCGTCGGCTGGAAGACGAACAGGCCGCCTTCGAGGCATTCCTGCAGCGCCTGCGCAACTCCAAGGACAAGTCCGAGTTCGACGCCTTCATGGAGGACCGCGCCCGTGCCACGGCTGCCCAGGACGTGGCCGATGAGGCCGCAGGGGCTGCCGATGGCGTGCCCGCGGTGCAAAAGCCCGCAAGCGAAGGTCGGACCGGCGAATACTGACGCCGCACCCCGCGCCCGCTCACACCTTGGCCCATTCCGCTCCGGCGGGGTGGGCCTTTCGCTGTCCCGCAGGGCTGCGGGCCGCGGTTTGCCGCCACCACAGTTTGCCAAGACCCCAGTCGGTGCTTGGCGGATCAGTGCAGTCTTGCTAGGCTGACCCTCGACCTAATGCTTTGTCGGACCTGATGCGCCACACCCTTCCCCTCGCCCCGCAGTTCTACGTCACGGCTCCGCAGCCGTGCCCCTACCTGCCAGGGCGGATGGAGCGGAAGCTTTTTACCGCCCTCCAGGGCGAGCATGCGCAGAAACTGAACGACACGCTGTCCAAGCAAGGCTTCCGCCGCAGCCAGAACGTGCTCTACCGCCCCTCCTGCGCCGAGTGCTCTGCCTGCCTCTCGGCCCGCATCCGGGTGGCGGATTTCGAACCCTCGCGCTCACAGAAACGCATCCTGAAGCGGGCCAGCGCGCTCCGCCGCAACGCGACCAGCCCTTGGGCGACCGAGGATCAGTTCACTCTCTTCCGCCGCTACCTCGACCACCGCCACGCCGATGGCGGCATGGCCGACATGGACATCTTCGAATTCGCCGCGATGATCGAGGAGACACCGATCAAGTCCCGGGTGATCGAATACACCAGACCCGCGCGCCAGGGTGAACGCGGCCGCCCCCTCGCCGCCGTCTGCTTGACCGATGTGTTCGATGACGGCCTCAGCATGGTCTACAGCTTCTACGACCCCGACCTGGCCGATCTCAGCCTTGGGACCCATGTCATCCTTGACCACATCGCCATCGCTCAGGAGGCGGGACTGCCTTACGTCTACCTTGGCTACTGGGTCCCCGGCAGCCGCAAGATGGGCTACAAGGCCGGGTTCTCGGCGCTGGAAATCTACAAGGCCGGCCAGTGGCGCCCCTTGGGCGATCCCGCCAGCCACGTAGCCGACCTGCACCCCCTGTCCGTCGATCCGATCGCCGAGCAGGTCGCCCGGATCAACCTGCCCGATACGCGAGGGGACGGCCGGGGCGAATTCCGGTCCGGGGCGCCGGGTCCTTTGCACCGCGCCGAAGGCTCGGACCGTTAGCTTGCCCTGCCAGATCGCCGCCGTGGCACTTGCGGTGCCCGACTACGATGCCGGGCTGGCCTTCTATGTCGGCAAACTTGGCTTGCACCTCTGCGAAGACATCGACCAGGGCCACAAGCGCTGGGTCACCATCGCCCCGTCAGGCGGCGGGACGCGGCTTTTGCTCGCCCGTGCCGATAGCCCGGACCAGACCGGCGTCATCGGCAGGCAGGCCGGCGGCCGCGTCTTCCTCTTCCTGCAGACCGACGACTTTCCCCGCGACCATGCCGCGATGCTGGCCGCAGGCGTGATCTTCGAGGAAGCGCCCCGCATCGAGCCCTACGGCACCGTGGCCATCTGGCGCGACCCCTTCGGCAACCGCTGGGACCTGATCGGCCCGCCACCAATCGATCCTGCCAAGGACGTGCCGCTTGCATGACGGGGGCAGTCGGGGCATCTTTTCCGGAAGGACATCTCAGGGTTGACCGCCCAAGATGGGATACTGTAACCGGACAAATAATCTTACCACAATCGGTCCCCGGACAACGGTGGACCACCCAGGGAGGGGATATCGGATGCAAGGCTTGCTTGCGCTGTCGCGTGGCATCGACAATGTTACCGAGTTCATCGGCAAATCCGTCATCTGGCTGATCTTTCTGGCCATCCTGATCTCCGCCGGCAATGCCATCGTCCGCAAGGTCTTCAACTGGTCGTCGAACTCGCTTCTGGAGATGCAGTGGTATCTTTTCGGCGCGTCCTTCCTGCTGGCATCCGCCTACACGCTTAAATCGAACGAGCACATCCGCATCGACATCGTCTACGGCATGTTCAGCAACCGGACCCGGCAGCGGATCGACCTTTTCGGCCATGTCTTCTTCCTTCTGCCCTTCGTCCTGCTGATGACCTGGCTTCTGGTCCCCTACACCTGGCGCGCGTTTGACAACGGCGACATCTCCACCAATTCCGGTGGGCTGATCATCTGGCCGGCACGCTTCTTCCTTCTGGCGGGCTTTGCGCTCTTGGTCGTGCAGGCGATCTCCGAAATCATCAAGAAGGTCGCCATCATGCGCGGCCTGATGGAAGACCCGCATCCCTTCATCTCGGCCCATGAACAGGCTGAACTCGAAGGCGCCGCCCTCGCCAAGGAAGTCGCGGAACTGGAAAAACTGGCAGCAGGTGACCGCAAATGATCGAACTCATCGCGCAGAACATGGCGCCGATCATGTTCGTCTCGCTGATTGCCTTCCTGCTTCTGGGATATCCCGTCGCCTTCTCGCTGGCTGCCAACGGCCTGGTGTTCTTCGCCATCGGCGTCTGGCTTGCGCCCTATTCCGGCGGCACGATCACTCTGGACTGGAGCCTTCTTGGCACCATGCCTGCCCGATTGTTCGGCGTCATGTCGAACGAGACTTTGCTCGCCATCCCGTTCTTCACCTTCATGGGGATCGTCCTTGAACGAAGCGGCATGGCCGAGGACCTTCTCGACACCGTGGGCCAGCTTTTCGGGCCGATTCGGGGCGGGCTTGCCTACGCGGTGATCTTCGTCGGAGCGCTTCTGGCGGCAACCACCGGCGTCGTCGCGGCATCCGTCATCGCCATGGGCCTGATCTCGTTGCCGATCATGCTGCGCTACGGTTATGACCGCCGCGTCGCAAGCGGCGTCATTGCGGCTTCGGGCACCCTCGCTCAGATCATACCCCCCTCGCTGGTGCTGATCGTGCTTGCCGACCAGCTTGGCCGCTCGGTCGGGGACATGTATGCCGGGGCAATCATCCCGGGCCTGGTACTGACCGGTCTCTATGTCCTCTACATCCTGACGGTTTCGATCCTTCGCCCGAACTGGGTTCCCGCCCTGCCGATCGAAGCGCGGACCCTCGGCCGTGGCGTCACCTCGCTTCTTGTCGCCATCGCCGCGGTCATTGCCCTGGGCTACGGCGCGCATCTGTGGCTTTACGAGACGCAAGGTGCCAATGCCGACATCCTTGGCGCGACCATCGGCGTCATCGCGATCTACATCTACGCGCTGATCGACAAGACCACCGGCCTCAACACCATGTCGCGGCTGGCCCAGCAGGTCATCATGGTTCTGATACCGCCACTGGCGCTGATCTTCCTGGTGCTCGGCACGATCTTCCTCGGAATCGCCACCCCGACCGAGGGGGGCGCCATGGGGGCGGTCGGTTCGCTCTTCCTCGCGGCGATGAAGAACCGGCTCAACCTGACGGTGATCCGGCAGGCGCTGACCTCGACCACCCGCCTCTCCGCCTTCGTCATGTTCATCCTGATCGGCGCACGGATGTTCTCGCTGACCTTCTACGGGGTCGAGGGGCACAAATGGGTCGAACACCTCCTCGTCGGCCTGCCGGGCGGCCAGACCGGGTTCCTGATCATCGTGTCGGTGCTGGTGTTCCTTCTCGCCTTCTTCCTCGACTTCTTCGAACTGGCCTTCATCATCGTCCCCCTCCTCATCGCTCCGGCCGAGGCTCTTGGGATCGACCTGATCTGGTTCGGGATCATCCTGGCGGTGAACATGCAGACATCCTTCATGCATCCACCGTTCGGCTTCGCGCTCTTCTACCTCAGATCGGTGGCTCCAAGGGGCAGCTATGTGGACAAGGTGACGGGCATCAAGACGGCTGGAGTCACGACAGGCGAGATCTACTGGGGCGCGGTGCCCTTCGTGATCATCCAGGTCGCGATGGTGGGTCTGGTGATCGCCTTCCCGCAGATGGTGATGCACTACAAGGGCGTGGTGGTCGATCCCTCCACCGTCGAGATCACGGTGCCCGGCTTCGCGCCCCTCGCCCCGGGCGGGGCGGCGGGTGGCGGGGCAACCCTCGGCGCCCCGAACTTCGGCGCGCCAACCCTTAGGGCGCCCAGCCTCGGTGCGCCCAACCTCGGTGCCCCGGTGGTCAATCCCTGATCCCTGCGCCACAGCTCGTCAAAAAAGGGCCGATCCTTGCCGGGTCGGCCCTTTTCCTTTGCGCGCCCCAAGGCTGCGCGGCCTGACCTGGGGTCGCACGACAAAGGCCCCGGGGTTTCCCCCGGGGCCTTGTTCCGTTGGCAGTCAACCGGTCCCCGAAGGGATCAGAGCTTGCCGGCCTGCTGCTGCGACATCATGAAGACGTCGTAGTTGTATTCGGCGATCTGGGCGTTCAGGTAGGCGTCCTTGCGGAACGCATCCTGCGAGGCCTTGATCTTGGCGAAGGTCGGGTTCGCGGCCGACACTTCGGCATAGGTCGCGACCGCAGCGTCGAAAGCCGCCGACAGCACGTCCTGCGGCAAGGGCCGCAACTGTGCGCCATTGGCCACCAGCGATTTCAGTGCCGTCGGGTTCTTCCAGTCATAGTTCGACAGCATGTCCGCGTTGGCCAGCACACAGCCCGCACGCAGGATCGACTGATAAGACGGCGTCAGCTCGTTCCACTTGGCCAGGTTGACCATCGTCGCGATCGACGGCCCGCCTTCCCACCAGCCGGGATAGTAGTAGTAGGGCGCGACCTTGAAGAAGCCGAGCTTCTCGTCGTCGTAGGGCCCAACCCATTCCGCCGCGTCGATCGTGCCCTTCTCCAGCGACGGATAGATGTCGCCCGCCGCGATCTGCTGCGGCACCACGCCCAACTTCTCGATCACCTTGCCGGCAAAGCCACCGATCCGCATCTTCAGACCCTGAAGGTCGGCGACCGAGTTGATCTCCTTGCGATACCAGCCCGCCATCTGCACGCCGGTGTTGCCGGCCGGGAAGGCGATCAGGTTCTGCGTGGCATAGAACTCGTTCATCATGTCGATGCCGCCGCCATGGTACCACCAGGCGTTCATCATCCGCGCATTCAGACCGAACGGCACCGCCGCTCCCAGGGCGTAGGTCGGGTCCTTGCCCCAGAAGTAGTAGGGCACCGTGTGGCAGGCCTCGACCGTGCCGGCCGAAACCGCGTCGGCCGCTTCCAGCCCGGGCACAAGCTCACCGGCCGGGAAGACCTGGATCGTGAACTTGCCGTCCGTCGCTTCCGAGATGTACTTCGACATCACCTCGGCCGCGCCGTAGATCGTGTCGAGCGACTTCGGGAAGGAAGAGGTGATCCGCCACGTCACGGTGGGGGACTCCTGCGCGATGGCGGGTGCTGCCAGCGTTGCCGCACCCGCGGCGGCCACGCCACCCACGGTTGCTTTGGTCAAGAATGAACGTCGATCCATGCAGTACTCCTCCACTTGTTGGCCCCCGGGTTCGTCGCGACCCGCACGGGCACTCCTGCGTGGGCAACACTAGACAAGCTGGGGCTGGATGAGAACTCAAAACTTCAGCGGTTCGTCCGGCTGGCCTCCGCCTTGTCAGAGATGCTTGCCGCTTTCGCGAAGAAGCCCGCCAACCCCCGGTTGTTTGCGCTATCGGGTTCCCTCATGGCCGAGCGTCGCAAAGACCGTCGCAAAAACGCCCTGTTGCGCCTGAAGAATCACCAGACTGCCCCCCACTTGGCGGAAAGCCGATTTTTCGACCACCCCACCTTGCAATCGAGGCGCAGCGGACAAACCTCATCGAGGTCCAACAAGAGGAAGCGATCTTGACCTATGTGATTTTCGCGGCAAGCCTCGTCGCGCTGTTCTTTGGTGCCGAGTATCTGGTGCGTGGCGCTTCCGCCATTGCCCGGACCTTCCGGCTCTCCCCCCT
>JANPJZ010000067.1:0-24442 GCA_031425795.1 Rhodobacter sp.
GACCGGCGGACGCGGCGGCGTCATCTCAGCCGTAGATCGGGAAGCGCTCGCAGAGCGCGTGGACGCCGGCCTCGACGCGAGCCTCGACCTCCGCGTCGCCCTCGGTCCCCGCCGCCGCGAGCCCGTCGACGACCTCGACGATCCAGCGGCCCACCTGCCGGAACTCCTCCTCGCCGAAGCCGCGCGTGGTGGCGGCGGGGGAGCCGAGGCGGACGCCCGAGGTGACGGCCGGCTTCTCGGGGTCGAAGGGGATGCCGTTCTTGTTGCAGGTGATGGCGGCACGCCCGAGCGCCTTCTCGGTCGCGGCGCCGGTCACCCCCTTGGGGCGCAGGTCCACCAGCATCAGGTGCGTGTCGGTCCCGCCCGTGACGATGTCGAGCCCGCCCTTCATCAGCTCATCCGCGAGGGCCTGGGCATTCTTGATGACCTGGGCCTGGTAGGTCTTGAACCCGGGGCGGAGGGCTTCGCCGAAGGCGACAGCCTTGGCGGCGATGACGTGCATCAGGGGGCCGCCCTGGATGCCCGGGAAGATCGCCGAATTGCATTTCTTGGCGATGGTCTCGTCATTGGTCAGGATCATGCCGCCGCGCGGGCCGCGCAGGGTCTTGTGGGTGGTCGTGGTGGCGACATGGGCGTGCGGGAAGGGGCTGGGGTAGAGGCCAGCGGCGACGAGGCCGGCGAAATGCGCCATGTCGACGAGGAGGTAGGCACCGACCGAGTCGGCGATTTCGCGCATCCGTGCGAAGTCGATGATGCGGGGGATGGCGGAGCCGCCGGCGATGATCATCTTCGGCTGGTGCTCGGTCGCGAGGGCCTGAACCTGGTCATAGTCGAGCGTCAGGTCCTGTTTGCGGACGCCGTACTGGATGGCGTTGAACCACTTGCCGGACTGGTTCGGGGCCGCACCGTGGGTGAGATGGCCACCCGCGTCGAGTGACATGCCGAGGATGGTGTCGCCGGGCTTGATCAGCGCCTGGAACACGCCCTGGTTGGCCTGGCTGCCGGAGTTCGGCTGGACGTTGGCGAAGCCTACGCCGAAGAGCTGGCAGGCGCGGTCGATGGCGAGGTTTTCGGCCACGTCAACGAACTGGCAGCCGCCATAGTAGCGCTTGCCGGGATAGCCCTCGGCGTACTTGTTGGTCATCACCGAGCCTTGCGCCTCCATCACGGCGCGGGAGACGATGTTTTCGGACGCGATAAGCTCGATTTCGTGGCGCTGGCGGCCAAGCTCGGCGGTGATGGAGCCGAACAGCTCGGGGTCGCGAGAGGCGAGGCTTTCGGTGAAAAAGCCGGAATCACGATGCGGGGCGTTCATGGGAGGACCTCTCGGCGATGGATCTGACGGCTATTTAGAGCACCTGAGGCCTGTCGAAAAGGCAAGAAAGCGACACGTGCGGTGCTTGGGGCGAAATAATCTTACCCGAGGGAAAGGCGTCGCGGGTTTGCTGGGGGTTGAGTTCGCGGCCCCGGGGGGCCAAGACTTGTGGGGGACTGCAAGGGGGACGTCAGGCGTGCGCATCAGGTTCACGGCGAGCAAGGCCCCGGCGGCCGCGGCGGCGCATGCGGCGCTGACTGCGGCATACGGGCAGGCGGATCCGCGCAGCGCCGAGGTGATCGTGGCGCTGGGGGGCGACGGGTTCATGCTGCAGACGCTGCATGCGGCGCAAGGGCGGGGGCTGCCGGTCTACGGGATGAATTGCGGGACGATCGGGTTCCTGATGAACGCCTACATGGCGGAGGACCTGCCGGAGCGGTTGCTGGCAGCGGAGGAAACCGAGATCAACCCCTTGACGATGCGGGCGGTCAACGTGCGGGGCAAGGTGACCGAGGCGCTGGCGATCAACGAGGTGTCGCTGCTGCGCCAGGGGCCACAGGCGGCGAAGCTGCGGGTGATCATCGACGGGCGGGTGCGGCTGGAGGAGCTGGTCTGCGACGGGGCGCTCGTGGCGACGCCGGCGGGGTCGACCGCCTACAACTATTCGGCGCACGGGCCGATCCTGCCCATCGGGTCGGACGTGCTGGCGCTGACTGCGATGTCGGCCTTCCGGCCCCGGCGCTGGCGGGGCGCGTTGCTGCCAAGCGCGGCGCTGGTGCGGTTCGAGGTGCTGGAGGCCGAGAAGCGCCCGGTGATGGCGGATGCCGACAGCCGGTCCTCGGTGCGCGATGTGGCCAGTGTCGAGGTGCGGTCCGAGCCATCGGTGCGGCACCGCTTGCTGTTCGACCCCGGTCACGGGCTTGAGGAACGGTTGATCGGCGAGCAATTCACCTGAAGGCTGCTCCTCGTTCGACTTCGTCTCCTCGTCGCGGGACGGGGTCTTCGGGCTGCGAGGAGTGACGAAGTCATCGACGAACCGTCTTCAGCCGGTTGTGGCGGCCCAGGCCTCGATCTTGCGGTAGAGTGTCGATGGCGAGACATCGAGCATCCGGGCGGCGCGGGGAACGGAGCCGTTGTGCAGCTCAAGGGTCGCCTCGATCAGCCGCCGCTCGGCTTCGGCGAGGGTGAGGCCGACGAGGCCGCCGAGGGGCGGGCTGTCGGCTTCTGCCGGGGGCGCCTCGGGCATCGGCAGGGCGGGGACGATCCGCTCCTCGGCAAGGCCGGGTGGCAGCATGTCAAGCGTCACCCAGCCGCCTGGGTTGAGCACCACCACGTTGCGGATGACGTTCAGCAGCTGGCGCACATTTCCCGGCCAGGGCAGGCGCATCAGGAGCGACTGGACCGCGGGGTCAAGGCCGTGAAACTTGCGGCCTTCCTCTTCGGCAAAGCGGCTGAGGGCAGTTTCGGCGATCTCGATGACATCGGCGCCGCGGTCGCGCAGAGGGGGCATGTGGATCGGCACGACGAAGAGCCGGTAATAGAGGTCCTCGCGGAAGTGGCCGCGACGGACAGCGTCGAGCGGGTCGCGATTGGTGGCGCAGACGATGCGCACGTTCACCTTGGTGGGGCGTGTGGCCCCGACCGGCTGCACGGTCGAGGTTTGCAGAAAGCGCAGCAGCTTGGTCTGCAGGGCCGGGGCCATCTCGCAGATTTCGTCGAGGAAGAGCGTGCCGCCGTCGGCTGCCGCCGCAGCGCCGGGTTTGTCGGAAATGGCGCCCGTGAAGCTGCCCTTCATGTGGCCGAACACTTCCGACTCCAGCAGGTCCTGTGGGATGGCACCGCAGTTCAGCGCGATGAAGGGGCCATTCGAGCGGGTGGAGTTGGCGTGGACGGCCAGGGCGCACAGCTCTTTCCCAGTGCCGCTTTCGCCGGTGATGAAAACGGTTGCCATCGACCGCGCGACGGAGGCTATCGTCCCGTGGATGCGGGCCATGGCTTCGGAAGAGCCGATGAAGCCAGAGCTGTCGGTCAGGCCGACGCGGTCCTGCCGGGCCGGGATGCCGGCGTCGGCGGGACGGTTCGAGTGTTCGACCAGCGCGTTCTGCACGGCGCTGAGGAACCGGGTTTCCTCGAAGGGCTTGACCAGAAAGTCTTGCGCACCGGCACGCATGGCCTCGACAGCGCGGTTTACGGAGCCGTTGGCGGTGATGACGATCACGCTGGTGTCCGGCCGCAGGGCAAGAAGTTCCTGCATGAGGCCAAGGCCGTCACGGTCGGGCAGGACGAGATCCAGGAGCACGACCGAAGGCTTCAGGGCCTGGAACTGTTCAAGCCCCTCGGCTGCGGTGGCGGCCACCGACACCCGGTATCCGGCCGAAGACAGGACTGACCGATAGACCATCTGCAAGGACAAGGTGTCCTCGATCAGAAGGACCGGCGCGCGGGAGGAGGCGGGCGTCTTCATGCGGCGTCGCCCGTCTTGCTGGAGCCCGACCCGGCCGGGGCAGGGGTGGCCCGAACGAGGGCGATAAGGGCGTCAAGCTCGGCCAGGAAGGCGGGGAGCACGGCCGCTATGGCAGCGTCATCCTGACGATGAGCGGCCGCATTCAGGGTCTCGGCCATGCCATGCAGCGAAACCGCCCCGACCGACCCGGCCAACGAGATCAGGACGTGGCTGCTGACGCGCAGGGCGTCAAGATCGTCCGCCTTCGCCGTGGCCCGGCACCGCTCCAGATCCTGGACGAGATGGGTGATCAGGTCGGCGGCCATGCTAGGCCCGGCGAGGTCGATCAGGTGGTGGAACCGCGCGCGGTCAAAGACGCGCAGTCCGGGCACAGTGCCGTCGGTGGACTGCGACAGGCGGGCGGCCTCGGCCATGAGACGGTCAAGCACGGCGGCTTCGCCCGGTCCTTGCAGATGCGGAGCCAAAGCCGCAAGGGCCTGCTGCAGGTTGGACAATGCGAGGCTGCGTGCGTCCGGCATCATGCGGAGCACCTGGCGGGGCGGCGGAACGGAGGCAGGACCTTTTGCACAATGCAAAGATGTGCCGCAAAATGCACAGAATGTCGAGTCCGATACTAGGTTTTCGCAAGCCCAAGCGAGCGGAGGGCCGTGGCAATCTCATCGAGGATCGAGGGGTCGTCGATGGTGGCGGGCATCTTCCAGGGCTGGCTGTCGGCGATCTTGACCATGGTGCCACGCAGGATCTTGCCGGAGCGCGTCTTGGGCAGGCGGTCCACCACGACAGCGCGCTTGAAATCGGCAACCGGGCCGATCTTTTCGCGCATCAGGGCGACGCATTCGCGGACCACATCAGCGGGGTCACGGCTGACGCCCTTGTTGAGACAAAGGAAGCCCAGCGGCGACTGGCCCTTCAGGTCATCTGCCACCCCGATCACCGCACATTCGGCAACGTCGCGGTGGGCGGCAAGCACCTCCTCCATCGCGCCGGTGGACAGGCGGTGGCCGGCGACGTTGATCACGTCATCGGTGCGGGCCATGATGTAGAGATAGCCGCCCTCGTCGACATAGCCCGCGTCGCCGGTTTCATAGTAGCCGGGGAAATGGGCGAGGTAGGATTTGCGGAACCGGTCCTCGGCGTTCCAGAGGGTGGGAAGGGTGCCGGGGGGCAGCGGCAGCTTGATCGCGATGGCGCCGAGAGTGCCGGGGCTGACCGGGTGGCCGCCTTCGTCCAGCACCTGCACGTCATAGCCGGGCATGGGAACGGACGGGCTGCCGATCTTGACCGGCAGGTGTTCGATGCCAAGCGGGTTGGCGGCGATGGCATAGCCGGTTTCGGTCTGCCACCAGTGGTCGATCACCGGGACCTTCAGGTGGGCTTGCGCCCAGTGGATCGTGTCGGGGTCGGCGCGCTCTCCGGCGAGGTAGAGGGCCTGGAGGGTCGGCATCGGGGTTACCATCTTGCCGTCCGGATCGTCACGCTTGATGGCGCGGAGGGCGGTCGGGGCGGTGAAGAAGGACTTGACCTTGTGCTCGGCGATCACGCGCCAGAAGGCGGCGGCGTCGGGGGTGCCGACGGGCTTGCCTTCGTAGACCACGGTGGTGCAGCCGGCGATGAGGGGGGCGTAGCAGATGTAGCTGTGGCCGACGACCCAGCCCACGTCACTGGCCGCCCAGAACACGTCGCCGGCGCCGCAGTTGTAGATCGCGCGCATGGTCCAGTTGAGCGCGACAAGGTGCCCGGCGGTGGGACGGACGACGCCCTTGGGTGCTCCGGTCGTGCCAGAGGTGTAAAGGATATAGGCCGGGTGCTTGCCTTCCACCGGCACGCAGTCGGCTGGGGTGACGCCGTACTGGAACTCATGCCAGGCGAGGTCGCGGCCGGTGGTGAGTTTGGCCACCTCCTGCTCGCGCTGGAAGATCACGCAGAAGTCGGGCTTGTGGGAGGCGGCATCGATCGCGGCGTCGAGGAGGGGTTTGTAGTGGACTACACGGGAGGGTTCGATCCCGCAGCTGGCTGCGATAATGGCCTTCGGGGTGCAGTCGTCGATGCGGACGGCAAGTTCGTTGGCCGCGAAGCCGCCGAAGACGACGGAGTGGATGGCCCCAAGCCGGGCGCAGGCGAGCATCGCCTCCAGCGCCTCGGGGACCATGGGCATGTAGATGATGACGCGGTCGCCCTTGGCGATGCCCTTGGCCTTCAGCGCCCCGGCGAGGCGGGAGACGCGGTCCTGGAGTTCAGCGTAGGTGATGACGTGCCTGGTTCCGGTGACGGGGCTGTCGTGGATGATGGCGGGCTGCTTGCCGCGACCGGCGACGACGTGGCGGTCGACGGCGTTCCAGCAGGTGTTGACCTGGGCGTCGGTGAACCATTCGTAAAGCGGTGCGCGATCGGCGTTCAGGGCGCGGGTCGGTCTGGTTACCCAGTCGATCCCCCCTGCCGCGCCCAGCCAGAACCCTTCCGGGTCTTGCTGCCACTGGCCGTAAACCTGTGCATAGCTCATTGCGATGTCCCCCCCGCCGATGGAACCGTGTTACGGCATCGGCGCGCGTCCATGCAACGCTGTTACCGGAAACGGCAGAGGCTGTTTGCAGAATTCGCCTTGCAAGCCGCGCAAACTTTGCAAAGCGCGGGGCGCAGCGGAGTGCGGTGATGCGGAAATGCGGACTCTGCAAACCTGCCGGGGCGGCGCGAGGAGTCGGAGGGAGGCAGGGGAAGGCTCGTCGATGACTTCGTCACTCCTCGCGGGGTCTGCCGACGAGGAGACGAAGTCGAACGAGGAGGGTTACCCGTAATGCGCGACGGGTGTCCCGGCGATGGCGGACATGTTCAAGAGCCCCCGCGCCGTGATCGCAGGCGTGACCACGTGGGCCTTGTTGCCCATGCCCATCAGGATCGGACCGACCTCTAGGCCACCTGCCTTGACCTTCAGGATGTTGCGCACCCCAGAGGCCACCTCGGAGGAGGCGAAGACCAGCACATTCGCGGCCCCTTCGTAGCGCGAGCCTGGGAGGAGACGGTCACGGATCGACTGGTCGAGGGCCGCGTCGAGGTTCATCTCGCCTTCGTAGGCAAAGTCGGGTTCGCGCTGGTCCAGCATCTCCAGCGCGTCGCGCATCCGGCGGGCGGAGGCATTGTCCATGTTGCCGAACTGGCTTTGCGTGCAGAGCGCGATCTTTGGCGTGACGCCAAAGCGGCGGACGTGGCGGGCGGCACCGATGACGGTGTGCATGATCTGCTCGGGGCTCGGTTCCGAGTGGACATGGGTGTCGGCGATGAAGAGCGGGCCGTCCTCCAGGATCATCAGGCTGAGGGCGGCGACGGGATGCAGATTGTTGCGGGCAAGGATCTGGCGGACGTAGCCGAGGTGCCAGTTGAACTGGCCGAAGGTGCCGCAGATCATGCTGTCGGCCTCATCCCGGTGCACCATGACGGCGGCGATGGCCGTGGTGTTGGTGCGCATCACGGCGCGTGCGATGTCGGGGGTGACGCCGCGCCTGGCCATCAGCTCGTGATAGGTGCCCCAGTAGTCGCGGTAGCGGTGGTCGTTTTCCGGGTTCACCAGATGGAAGTCGCGGCCCGGACGGATCGGCAGGCCGGCCCGTTCGCAGCGCGCCTCGACCACTTCGGGGCGGCCGATCAGGATGGGCAGGTCGGTCGTTTCCTCCAGCATCGCGTTGGCGGCGCGCAGGACGCGTTCATCCTCGCCTTCGGCAAAGACGATGCGGCGGGTCGCAAGCTTGGACGCTTCGAACACCGGGCGCATGATGAGGGCGGATTTGAAGACCGACCCGTCAAGCTGGCGCTTGTAGGCATCGAGGTCCGGGATCGGGCGGGCGGCGACGCCGGTTTCCATGGCGGCCTTCGCCACGGCTGAGGCGACGACGCCGATCAGGCGCGGGTCGAAGGGTTTGGGGATGAGGTAATCCGGGCCGAAGGACATCGTCTCGCCCCGGTAGGCGGCGGCGGCCTCGGCTGAGGTGGTGGCGCGGGCGAGGGCGGCGATGCCTTCGATGCAGGCGATCTTCATTTCGTCGTTGATCGTGGTGGCACCGACGTCAAGCGCGCCCCGGAAGATGAAGGGGAAGCAGAGGACGTTGTTGACCTGGTTCGGGAAGTCGCTGCGGCCGGTGGCCATGATGGCATCGGGCGCAACCGCGCGGACGGCGTCGGGGAGGATTTCCGGCGTGGGGTTGGCTAGGGCGAAGATGATCGGCTTGGGCGCCATTGTCGCCACCATCGCGGGCGTAAGGACTCCGGGCCCGGAGAGGCCGAGGAAGAGGTCGGCCCCTGTGATCACGTCGGAGAGGGTGGCGGCGGTGGTGCCCTGCGCGAAGTTTGCCTTTTGCGGCGTCATCTGCACGGCACGGCCTTGGTAGACGAGGCCCTCAAGGTCACAAAGCCAGATGTTGCTGCGCTGGACGCCCAGTTTCACCAGCATCTCAAGGCAGGCGATTCCCGCCGCGCCGCCGCCGGTCGAGACGACCTTGATGTCGGCAAAGCGCTTGCCAGAGACGATCATCGCGTTGGTTGCAGCGGCCCCCACGACGATGGCGGTGCCGTGCTGGTCGTCGTGGAAGACAGGGATGTTCATCCGTTCCCGGCACAGCTTTTCGACGATGAAGCAGTCGGGGGCCTTGATATCCTCAAGGTTCACCGCGCCGAAGGTGGGTTCCAGCGCGCAGACGATTTCGGCAAGCCTGACCGGGTCGGGCTCGTTCACCTCGATGTCGAAGCAGTCGATATTGGCGAATTTCTTGAAAAGGACGGCCTTGCCCTCCATCACCGGCTTGGAAGCCAGCGCGCCGATGTTGCCGAGGCCAAGGACGGCGGTGCCGTTGGATATGACGGCGACCAGATTGCCCTTGGAGGTGTAGCGGCTGGCGGTGGCCGGGTCGGCCTTGATCTCCAGACAGGCTTCGGCGACGCCGGGGCTGTAGGCGCGGGCAAGGTCACGACCGTTGGCGAGGGGTTTGGTCGCGCGGATCTCCAGCTTTCCGGGCTTTGGAAATTCGTGATAATCGAGCGCCGCCTGGCGTGCGTTGTCGTTCCTTGCCTCGTCCATCCACCCCTCCCGCGAATATGGTTTAACGTTAAACCAGTTTTCGCACCCTGCCAATGCTGCAACGTTTGAAACGCTTGTCGCCGCGGCTTGCAAATCGCCGGGCCGCCGATCACCATGACGTCCTAGCACGGGGAATGCCATGACGGAAACCGGGACGGAAGTGCGGGCCGAGATACGCCTGCCGACGAATGAACTGCGCGAGGACCTGCCGTTCTTTACGAAGATGCTGGGGTTCCGGCTGGACACGATCTTTCCCGCCGACAATCCGGAAGTGGCGGTGCTGTCCGGGTATGGGCTGCGGCTGCGGCTGCAGAAGGGCGCAGCGGAGGGTCCGGGGACGTTGCGCATCCTGACGGATGATCCTTCGTTTGCGGGGGGCGCGAAGGTCCTGACCGCGCCGAACGGGACGCGGGTGGAGATCGACGAATTGAACCCGCCGGTCGTGACGCCCGCGACCGAACATGCCTTCGTGGTGCGCCGTCTGGCCGACCAGGCGCCCTGGGTAATCGGGCGGGCCGGGATGGAGTACCGCGACCTGATCCCGACGCGGCTGGGCGGGGCGATGATCGCCAGCCACATCCGCGTGCCGGACGGGCCGGTGCCGGACATGGTGCATTTCCACAAGGTCGGGTTCCAGCTGATCTTCTGCGTCGCGGGTTGGGTGGATGTTCTCTATCAAGATCAAGGAGATGTGCGGCGCATCCATGCCGGGGACTGTTTCATCCAGCCGCCGGGCATCCGCCACAAGGTGCTGCATTCCGAAGGGGTGCAGGTTGTCGAGATCGGCGTTCCGGCCGAGCATGTGACCGAGATCGACCACGAGATGGCGCTGCCGACGCCGCACTATCGGCCGGAGCGGGAGTGGGACGGCCAGCGCTTCGTGCATGACGTGGGCAAGGAAGGGGAGTTCCGCCCCTATCGCATTCCGGGCTTCGAGGCGCGTGACACCTCGATCAACCTGAACACGCGCGGGGTGGCTTCGGTCATGGTGGCCCGGCCCAACGGCAAGGCCCCGTGGACCGCGCATGAGGGGGATATCCTGTTCGGTTTCGTGATGTCTGGCGGGATGACCCTGGAGGGGGAGGGGAAGGACCCGTACCGGCTGGAACCGGGCGATGCGTTCGTGATTCCGCCGGGGATGGCGACACGCTACAGCGACGCGACGGGGGATCTGGAGCTGCTGGAGGTGAGCCTGCCCGGAAATCCGCCGACGCGGGTGGTGGTGGGGCCGGCGGGCTGACCCTGTTCGGCACCCTTCGGGCGCCTTTCGCCCCCGTGGGCGGGGGTGGCATAGGCGCCGGACGTGCCGCAGGACCGTTCCTGCTGGCCGTGATGTGATCCGCTTGCAGAAACGCGGCAAGGGCCCCACACTCTGACCAATTGGTCAGGGATGGTGCTGGCCCGAGGTCAGGGGAGAGTGGCATGACGCTTCTGCAGGCGGCGACGGCAGTCAGGGAGCGTGCCTACGCGCCCTATTCGCGGTTCAAGGTGGGGGCGGCCTTGCGGTCCACCAGCGGCGCGCTGCATGTCGGCTGCAATGTCGAAAACGTGGCCTATCCTGAGGGCACCTGCGCCGAGGCGGGGGCAATTGCTGCGATGATCGCGGCGGGGGACACTCGGATCGCCGAAATTCTGGTGATTGCAGACAGCCCGGACCCGGTACCCCCCTGTGGCGGCTGCCGGCAGAAGATTGCGGAGTTCGCGGCGCAGGATGTGCGGGTGACGCTGTGCACGACCGATGGAAAGCAGAAGGTGACGATCGTGGCAGACCTGCTTCCCGGCGTCTTTACGGCCGCACATATGGACCGGACATGACCGACGCCCGCAGCATCATCGCCATCATCCGGGATGGGGGGAAGCCCTCGGTCGACGATCTGCGCTGGTTTGCCGCCGGACTTGCCTCCGGGGTGGTGACGGATGCCCAGGCCGGGGCTTTTGCGATGGCGGTGCTGCTGAATGGGCTGTCTGACGAAGGCCGCGTGGCCCTGACGCGGGGGATGCGCGACAGCGGCAAGGTGCTGGCCTGGGACTTGCCCGGGCCCGTGGTCGACAAGCATTCGACCGGCGGGATCGGGGATTGCACCTCGCTTCTGCTCGCGCCGGCGCTGGCGGCTTGCGGGGCCTATGTGCCGATGATCTCGGGCCGCGGGTTGGGCCATACCGGGGGCACGCTGGACAAGCTTGAGGCGATTCCGGGCTTTCGCACCGGCCTTGCCGAGGACGTGCTGCGCCGTCAGTTGGGCGGGGTGAAATGCGCGATCGTGGCGGCGAGCGCCGACCTTGCCCCGGCGGACCGGCGGCTCTACGCGATCCGCGATGTGTCGGGGACGGTGGAGAGCATTGACCTCATCACCGCGTCGATCCTGTCGAAGAAGCTGGCGGCGGGGCTGGAGGCGCTGGTGCTGGACGTGAAATGCGGGTCGGGCGCCTTCATGAAGACGCCGGAGCGGGCCGAGGCGCTTGCCCGCGCGCTGGTGGCGACGGCGCAGGGGGCGGGCTGCATGACTGCTGCGCTGATCACCGACATGTCGCAGCCCCTGGCCACGGCGGCGGGCAATGCGCTGGAGGTGATCGAGGTGATGGAGACGCTGACGGGCACCTCGGTCAACACGGCGCTTTGGGATCTGACAACGGCGCTGGGCGGCGAGGCGCTGGCGCTGGCGGGGCTTGCGGCCGACCCCGAAGACGGTGCCGGACGGATCGCGGAAGCGCTGCAGTCGGGTGCAGCGGCCGAGATCTTTGGGCGGATGGTGGCAGCACAGGGCGGGCCTGCGGACTTTGTCGAGCGGTGGCCGGACCGCCTGCCCTCGGCCCCGGTGGTGGCGGAAGTGCCGGCGCTGGCTGACGGCTATGTCGCCCGGATCGACGGTGAGGCTTTGGGCCATGCCGTCGTCCGGCTGGGCGGGGGCCGCCTGCGCGAGGGGGACAAGATCAACCCCTCGGTCGGGCTGTCGGACCTGGCGGGTTTGGGTGAGGAGATGGGCGCGGGCGTGCCGCTTGGGATGGTCCATGCCCAGACAGAGGACGCGGCGCGGGCGGCGGTGCAGGCGGTGCAGGCGGCCTATTGGCTGGCAGAGACGATGCCGGACGAGCCGCCCCTGATCCAGAAGAGGATCGCCTAGGTGGCGCGGGCCTTCCTGATCGTGCTGGATTCCGTCGGCTGCGGCGGGGCGCCGGATGCGGCGGACTTTGGCGATCAGGGGTCCAACACGCTGGCCCACATCGCGCAGGCTTGCGCGGCAGGACGGGCGGAGGTGGGGCGAAGCGGTCCGCTGCGGATGCCGAACCTCGACCGGCTGGGGTTGGGGGCCGCGATCCGGCTGGCCTCGGGTGCCGTGACGCCGGGGTTGGAGGCGGTGCCGGAGGGGCTGTGGGGGGCGGCGACGGAGGTGTCGAAGGGCAAGGATACCCCCTCCGGGCATTGGGAACTGGCTGGGGTGCCAGTGCCCTGGGCCTGGACCTATTTTCCCGTGACGGTGCCGGCTTTCCCCGATGATCTGGTGGCCGAGGTCTGTCGGCTGGCGGGGACTGACGGCATTCTGGGTAATTGCCATGCCTCGGGCGTGCCGATCATCGCGGCGCATTGCGAGGAGCATCTGCGGACGGGCTGGCCGATCTGCTATACCTCGGCGGATTCCGTGTTCCAGATCGCTGCGCATGAAGAGGCATTTGGACTGGAGCGGCTGCTGAAGCTTTGTGCGGATCTCGCGCCCGGTCTGCACGCGCGCAAGGTGGGGCGGGTGATCGCACGGCCCTTTACGGGGACCTGCGGTGACTTCAAGCGGACCGCGAACCGGCGGGATTATGCGATTGCGTCGCCGTCGCCGACGCTGCTGGACTGGGTTGAGGGTGCCGGGCGGGCCACCCATGCCGTGGGGAAGATCGGGGACATCTTCTCGATGCAGGGGATCGGGGCGTTGCACAAGGGCACGTCGGATGCTGACCTTTTCGAACATCTTGTTTGGCTTGGGCGCGAGGCCAAGGACGGTTCCTTGACCTTTGCCAACTTAGTCGAGTTTGACTCGCTTTACGGCCATCCGCGTGACGTGGCGGGGTATGCGCGCGCGCTGGAGGGGTTCGACGCGGGCTTGCCGCGCTTTCTCTCGACCTTGGGTGCCGGTGATCTGGCGATTTTCACGGCGGACCACGGCAATGATCCGACCTGGCGTGGCACGGAGCACACGCGGGAGCGGGTGCCGGTGGTCGGCTGGGGGGCGGGGCGGCGCGAGGTGGGGTTGCGCGGGTTCGTCGACGTGGGCGCGAGCATTGCCGCGCATCTGGGGGTCGGGGCGCAGGGGCCGGGGCGGAGTTTCCTTTGACCCTTTGCGGACCGGGGGCCAGCCCCCAGCCATCCGGTACCTTGAACCGGTGGCGTAACCGGATGGCTACCTGGGATAATTGGACAAAGATGAAATCAGGAGTGTTTCGTGGACGGATTGCCGAAGGTCGAACTGCATCTGCATCTGGAGGGGGCGGCGCCGGCGGCCTTTATCGCAGGGCTGGCGAAAGAGAAATATCTGGACATAGCCGGGGTGTTCGATGAGCGCGGGAATTACCGATACAAGGACTTCTGGGATTTCCTGAAGGTCTATGAGGCGGCGACGTCTGCGCTGAAGACCCCGCGCGATTATCAGCGACTGGTGCTGGCGGTGCTGGAGCAGTCGGCGGCGTCGGGGGTGGTCTATTCCGAGACGTTCCTGTCGCCCGATTTCTGCGGCGGGCGGGATGTCGGGGCGTGGAAGGAGTATCTGCACGCGATGCAGGAGGCGGCGGATCAGGCCGAGCGCGAGATGGGCGTGACGCTGCGGGGGATCATCACCTGCATCCGGCATTTCGGGCCGGAAAAGGCGCGGGAGACTGCGCGTTGTGCGGCGGAGACGGCAGGGGACTGGATTGTCGGTTTCGGGATCGCGGGGGATGAGAAGGTGGGGGAGCCGAAGGACTTTGGCTGGTCCTTCGACTGCGCGCGCGAGGCGGGGCTGCGGCTGACCGCCCATGCGGGCGAATGGGGCGGGCCGGACAGCGTGCGGGATGCGGTGCGTGACCTTGGGGTCGAGCGGATCGGGCACGGGGTGCGGGCGATCGAGGATCTCGCGCTGGTGGACGAGTTGGCGGAGAAGGGCATTGTGCTTGAGGTTTGTCCGGGATCGAACGTCACGCTGGGGATCTACCCGAGCTTCAAGGCGCATCCGATTGCGGAACTGGACAGGCGGGGGGTGAAGGTCACGATCTCCACCGATGATCCGCCGTTCTTTCACACCACGATGGCGAAGGAGTATGCGGAGTTGCACAAGGCCTTTGACTGGGACGAGGGGCAATTCCGGCGGATCGCCCGCCAGTCGCTTGACGCGGCCTTTTGTGACGCCGATACCAAGGCGAAGATCGCCAAGCTTCTGGAGGCCTGAATGCTGGATCACCTGACCGTCGTGTCTCACCCTCTGGTCCAGCACAAGCTGACGCTGATGCGGGAGAAGGACACCTCCACCGCCAGCTTCCGCAAGCTGTTGCGGGAGATCAGCCTCTTGCTGGCCTATGAGGTCACGCGGGAACTGCCGATGACGACCAAGCGGATCGAGACCCCGCTGGAGCCGATGGACGCCCCGGTGATCGAGGGCAAGAAGCTGGCGCTGGTGTCGATCTTGCGGGCGGGGAATGGCCTTCTGGACGGCATTCTGGAGCTGATCCCGGCGGCGCGGGTGGGCTTTGTGGGCCTTTACCGCGACCCGGAGACGCTGCAGCCGGTGCAGTATTACAGCAAGCTGCCGGACCATCTGGAGGACCGGATCAGCATCGTGGTCGATCCGATGCTGGCGACGGGAAACTCCAGCGCGGCGGCGGTGGCGCTGCTGAAACAGGCGGGGGCTAAGCAGATCCGGTTTCTGTGCCTGCTGGCGGCCCCCGAAGGGATTGCCCGGATGAAGGCGGCGCATCCCGATGTGCCGATCGTCACGGCGGCGGTGGACAGCCACCTGAATGACCATGGCTATATCGTGCCGGGGCTTGGCGATGCCGGCGACCGGATGTTCGGGACGAAGTGATGCGCGGGAGGGTGTTTCCTTACCTGGCACTGGCAGGCGTGCTGAGCGCGGGGCAAGGGGCGGCAGAGGGTCTGGGCCAGCCGGCCGAACTGCCGCCGCCGGAGTATCGGGGCCAGCAATATGTGGACAGCGCGGGCTGCCTGTTCCTGCGGGCGGGACCGGCGGAGCAGACGGTCTGGGTGCCCAGGGTCACACGCGGGGGTGCGCCGATGTGCGACCACCCGCCGTCCGGCCAGCGGGTGCCGGTCAGTGGCGAGACAGAGGACGCAGGGGCGGACCAGTGATGCTTGCCGTCCTGGCGGGTTCAGCCGCCGCAGATGCCTTGCAGGGCGACCCAGGATTCGTCGGGGATCAGCGGCGTCGGGGCGAGGCCCTTGTAGGGGTCCTCCGAGGCGAGCTTCACCATTTGCGGCGCGTCGGGGCTGACGGCGAGCGCGTAGGGGGTGGCCGGAACCTGTGCCGCCTCGAACGCGGCGATCAGGGTGGCATCGGCAACAGGCGTGGGGGACGCCCGCAACGTCGCCTCGCCATAGCCGCGCAGGGCCTCGACCGGCAGGGCGGCGGTGGTCAGAAGCTGGAAGGTCGCGCGCAGGCCCGCGTGGTCGAGCACCGGCACCATCGAGTCCCGCTCTCTTGAGCGCAGCCGTTCGACAAGTGCAGCGCCAGCGGCGGCCTCGGGGCCGTTCGACTGTTCGATCAGCCGACGCGGGAGGATGATCACGCCGCCCGGCAAGTGCAGCGGGTTTTCCACACCTTCCGGCATGACGTAGAGGATCGGCGTGTCGACCGGGCCGAAAACCCGTTCCGACAGCCCCGCCAGCGCCTGCAGCCCAAGCTGGTTGTCGCAGGGCGCACCGGTCACGCGGGCGAGGTCGTCCAGCGCGTACTGGCCGATCTCGGCCCGCAAGGCGAGCGGGACGACCGAGGCGGTGTGCGTCACCAGCGCGCCGGGCAGCCAGAGCGCGGCGCCGGCCACGATCACCAGCGCCACGCCGCCGAGGATCAGACCGCGCAGCCGACCGGGGCGGGCAATTGCCGCCTTGACCGCGGCACGGACCGTTTCCAGCGCGGCCACCATGTCGGGATCCGTCATCTCCAGGCTTTCGCCGGTGTCGGGACCGGGGGCGAAGAGGGGCGGGTCTTCGCCGGGGTTCAGCCTTTCGATCGCCGGAAGCGACCAGTGGCTGAGCGCGGTTCCGCTTTTCGGGTCGGACAGGATGAGCGTTGCCTCGCCAAAGCGGACCTGCACCTCGCGGCGCTGGTCCTGCGGCGTCTCGCGCCACAGACCTGGACATTCCAGCCGTTGATACTTTTTCAGCGCCGTCATCGGCTGCGGTGTCTCTGCCTGTTTTGCCGGTCAGTCTAGCCGTAGCGCGCGGTGTTCACAATCGCCGAGCGGGCCGCCGTGCGGTTCTGTCCACCGGCGACCGGAACGGAGGGCGTGGCGTCGCGATCAGACAGGCGGCGCATCGGTCGGGCGGGCATCAACGAAGGAAAGCGAGGCAGATCAGGCACAGATGACCGATACCCCGAACCGAACCCTGGCCGCTGCGGGCGCAGTGTTGATCTATGCCTGCGTCATTGCCTTCACCGACAATTATGTCCGTGTCATCGCGCAGGATGCGGGGCTCTGGCAGTTCCATGCCACACGCACAGGCATGGCGGTGATGCTGCTGGCGGTGCTGGCGGTGCCGCTTGGGTTGCGGCTGCGCCCGCGCCGCTTTGGCGGCGTCCTTGCCCGGTCGGCCATCCACGGCGCGGCGATGCTGATCTATTTCGGCGCGCTGGCCTTCCTGCCGGTGGCGCAGGTGGCGGCAGGTTTGTTCACCGCGCCGATCTTCGTGCTTCTGATCCAGCGGCTGGCCTACGGGATGCCGATCAGCGGGCTGCAGGTGCTGGCGGTGGCGGTGGGGTTCGTCGGGGTGGTGATGGTGCTGGGGCTCGAGGCGATGTCGGGGGCGACCCTTGCCGCGCTGTTGCCCGTGGTCGCCGGGGCGCTTTACGCCATGGGCAACATCTCCACCAGGGCGTGGTGCGAAGGCGAAAGCGCCGAGACGCTGGTGGCCGGGTTCTTCGGGATGCTGGGGGTGATGGGGCTGGTGGGCATGGCGGTGCTTTGGCTGGCCCCGCTGCCGGTGCCCGCCGGTGCGGAAGGGTTTCTGCAGCGCGGGCCGGTCTGGCCTACGGCAAGCTTCCTGTGGTGGACCTTCGTTCAGGCGGCGGGGTCGCTTCTGGGGGTGGGCATGATCATCAAGGCCTACCAGATCGCCGATGCGTCGAAGGTGTCGGTCTTCGAGTACATCATCCTGCCGGCCTCGGCCGCCTGGGGGTTCGTCCTGTGGGATGAAACCCTGAGCTGGCTTGCCGTGGCCGGGATGGGGCTGATCGCGCTGGCGGGGGTGCTGATTTCGCGTCAGGCCCCGGCGGTATCGCCCACCGCCTCGCGCCAGTGACGGCGGCAGAGGCTGACGTAGGTCTCGTTCCCGCCGATCACCACCTGGTCGCCATCCTTGAGGGCTTTGCCGTCCGGGCCCTTGCGGACGACCATGGTGGCCTTCTTGCCGCAGTGGCAGATCGTGCGGACCTCACGCATCTCGTCGGCCCAGGCGAGGAGGGCGGCCGAGCCGGGGAAGAGGTTGCCCTGGAAATCCACCCGCAGCCCATAGGCCATGACCGGCACGCCCAGGTCATCGACGGCGCGGGCCAGCTGCCACACCTGCTCCTTTGACAGGAACTGCGCCTCGTCGATGAAGACGCAGGCGACGGGGCCTTGGGCAAAGCGCGCCTGCAGCTTGGCGAAAAGGTCCTCGCCAGGGCCGAAGGTGTCGGCGGCCTCGCCAATGCCGATGCGGCTGGCGATGCGGCCTTCACCGGCGCGGTTGTCGAACTGGGCGGTGATGAGGTAGGTGACCATCCCCCCCTCGCGGTAGTTGTGCGAGGCTTGCAGAAGCGAGGTCGATTTCCCCGCGTTCATGGTGGAATAGTGAAAGTAGAGCTTTGCCATGATGACGATGCCCTAAACCATTCCCGCGCCGTCTTGCAAGCCGGAGCCTGTTACGGGGGCAGACGGGCCGGGTCCGCCACAGTTGACTTGCGTCGCCGGCCGGCACTGCCGGACCGCCGCAACGGACCCACCCACAGCCGATGCTGGGGACATCGGCACACTCGCTAACGTGCCGGCAGAGACAGGTCGCCCGACCGGAACCTCTTTGTGAATGACAAAGTGTTGCCAGACGGTTAATGGGAAAAAACTATGCCAGTTCCCCGGATTGCCGATGGCTTGTGGTGTGTGGAGTTTGTGATGTCGGTTGCGTCCTACCTGAAGAAGCACAGCGAGGCGCTGGTCAAGGACGTCGGGCTGGAAGCGGCCTGCGAGCTTACCGGACGGTCGAAGGCGACGCTTGGGCGCTATTACTCCGACAGTGACGACCATGATGACCGCTTCATGCCGGTCGATGTGGTGGCCCAGCTGGAAGCGGCAAGCCGGTTTCCGCATGTGACCTCGGCGCTGGCAGACCTGCGCGGGATCACGCTGTCGTATGACTCGGAAAAGCGCAACGCGGCGACGAAGGGGGTGAACCACGACGTCGTGAACCTGGCGCAGCGCTTTGCCTTGCTGATGTCAGAGTACAACCAGGCCATCGGGGACGGGAAGATCTCGATCAACGAGGCGAAGCGGCTTTTGCGAGAGACGCTGGCAATCCAGCAGGTCATCCTGGAGATGAAGCTGAACCTGGAGGAAGAGGCGGGCTGAGCCCGCCCCCCGATACGGTTCAGGCCGGGCGGCGTTTGGCGCCGCCGCCGGTGCCGCCTTCAGCCCGACGGGGCGCAAAGCTGCCACCTTGCGGCTTTGGCGCACCACCGCTGCGTGGCTTCTGACCGCCGGGACGCTGGCCTTGCGCCGGGGGTTTGGAGCCCGCCTTCTGGCCGCCCCGCCCGCCACCGCCACCGGGACGCTGGCCCCGGTTCTGACCGGCTTTCGGAGCAGCTGCGACCATTTCCGCCGACCAAGGCGCGCCGCCAAGGACCGGGATCGGTTTCTTCAGCAGCTTCTCCACCGCCTGCAATTCTCCCATCTCGGCCGGGGCGCAGAAGGCGACCGCGGTGCCCTCCGCCCCGGCGCGCGCGGTGCGGCCGATGCGGTGGACGTAGTTTTCCGGCACGTTCGGCATGTCGAAGTTGTAGACGTGGCGGACGGTCGGAATGTCGATCCCGCGCGCGGCGACGTCGGTCGCCACCAGCACGTCAAGCTGTCCGGCGCGGAATTCACCCAGGGTGCGGTCGCGCTGGTTCTGGCTTTTGTTGCCGTGGATCGAGCCGACCTTGAAGCCCCAGGTTTCCAGCAGCTTCGACAGCTTTTCCGACCCGTGCTTGGTGCGCCCGAAGACGAGGGCCTGCTCGGTCGGGTGTTTCTTGAGGTATTCTTCCAACAGGCGGGCCTTGTCGCCGTTCGGGATGTAGTGGACGCCCTGGACGATCTTCTCGATCGGCTTGCCGGGGGTTGCGACCTGCACCTTTACGGGATCGCGCAGGTAGGTGTCGGCGATCTCGGAGATGTCCTTCGGCATGGTGGCCGAGAACAGCAGGGTCTGGCGCTTCAGCGGGATGTGCTTGGCGATCTTCCGCAAGCTGTGGATGAAGCCCATGTCGAGCATGTGGTCGGCTTCGTCCAGCACGAGGTAAGCGCACTGGTCCAGCTTCACGTCGCCGCGTTCCAGAAGGTCGATCAGGCGGCCGGGGGTCGCGACGAGAACGTCGGTGCCCTTGGACAGCGCCTGCGCCTGCTTGAAGAGGGACGCGCCGCCGACGACCATCGTCACCTTGACGGCGGTGCCCTTGGTGAAGACTTCGAAGTTGTCCTTGATCTGGGCGATCAGCTCACGCGTTGGCGCAAGGATCAGGGCGCGCACGTTCTTTGGCCCCGGCGGGTGGCCGAGGTCCAGAAGGCGGTGCAGGATCGGCAGGCCGAAGGCAGCGGTCTTGCCGGTGCCGGTCTGGGCCAGGCCCATCAGATCACGGCCCTGCATGATATGGGGAATGGCCTGCGCCTGGATCGGCGTGGGCGTCTGAAGCGTGGTCTTTTCCAGCGCCTTCAGGATTTTCGGCGAAAGGCCGAGATCGGCAAAAGTGGTCATGGGATGGTCCCGTATCGACAGAGGGCCTACGACCCTCGCCCCGGGCCAATGCCCGTGACCGTGCCGCAAGCGGCGCCCCTGCGTGAATTTGGGAACCTTGATCCGGGGCTTTCGGTGCTCACGCGGCACAACCGTCGGACAGGGGGCACATGGGGCCTTTCGGGTAACAAGTCAAGTATGAAGGCATGTGGCGGTGCCGTCCGGGGGCGATGGATTTCCGTGCGAGGTCAATCCTGCCGACGGGTGACGGTGAGGCAGTCAGCGTCTGGACGTCGCACGGGTCTGGGTTTATTACTCCGGCCGCAGCGCCTGTTTGGGCGTCATGGGTGACCAGTCCGGCGAAAGCTGATCGTTCCTCATTAAAGTTTATCCGAATCAATATCTTATGAAATGAGCCGACCATGCCCCGACTGCACCGTATTGCCGCATTTTGCGTTCTGGTGGCCGCCACGGCCTGGATTGCGACGGGTGAATTTTCCTCGGTCGGGAGCGCGCAGGAAACCGCGGGTCAGGAAATCCCTACTTCAGCCGAAGGTGGTGCCGAGGCAGCACCGCTGCTCCGCACGGTTGCGGCGGTGGAGCCTGACTTCATTGACCATGCCCGCAGCATCCGGCTTTCCGGCACGACAGCGGCAGACAAACGTGTGGCGCTGGCCGCCCGGGCTGACGGGGTGATTTCGGCGCTTGGACTGGTCAAGGGCGGCACGGTGGCCGAGGGGATGGTCGTGCTGACGCTGGAGGGGCCCGAGACGGTGGCACAGGCGGAGATTGCCAGGATCACCCTGGAGCAGCGCGAGCGTGAGCTTGAGGTGGCCCAGCGGCTGTTCGATGGCGGCAACACGCCGGAGACCCAGCTGACCAACGCAAGGTCCGCCCGCGATGCGGCGGCGGCGGAATTGGCGCGCGCAAGGGCAGCGGTGGACCGGCAAGAGCTGAAAGCACCGTTCTCGGGCATCGTCGACACTGTAGAGGTGGAGCTTGGCGAGTGGGTCCAGACCGGCACGCCGGTGGCCACGATCCTGTCGCTGGACCCGATCCTCGTGCGGGCCGAGGTGAGTGAGGTCGACGTCGAAAGCATCGCACCGGGGTCAAAGGCCAGCATCCACCTGGTGAACGGAACGGAACTGGAGGGCACGGTCCGCCTTGTGGCGCGCGAAGCCTCGGCCCAGACCCGGACCTTTCCGGTGGAAATCGCGCTGGCGAATCCTGGCAACGCGATCCCCTCGGGCATGACGGCGGAGGTTCGGCTTGCCGCCGCCCCGGTCCGCGCCGTGCGGGTGCCCCGGTCGGTCATCACCCTTGCCGAGACGGGGGATCTTGGCCTGCGCGTCGTCGGACCTGACAACATCGCGCAGTTCGCGGCCGTCACGATCATCGACGACACGCCGGACGGGCTGGTCGTGTCGGGCGTCCCGGAAGGCGTGCGGATCATCGTCGCGGGGCAGGACCTGGTCCGCAACGGCGACACGGTCGAAGTCACCGCAGCCGAGGGCATCGGGCAATGAAGATCGTCGAAACCGCCATTGCCAACGCGCGGCTGACGCTTTCGGTCCTCATCTTCCTGATGGTGGCCGGAGCGATCGCCTACATCAACATCCCCAAGGAGGCCGAGCCGGATATCCAGATTCCGATTCTCTATGTCAGCCTGCACTATGACGGCATCTCTCCCGAGGACAGCGAACGGTTGCTGCTGCGGCCGATGGAGTCGGCGCTGAAGTCCATCAGCGGCATCAAGAAGATGACCGCTTCGGCCTATCAGAGCGGCGGCAACGTGCTGATCGAATTCCAGGCCGGGGCCGACCTTGCCAAGGCGCTGGAGGATGTGCGCAACAAGGTGGCGCAGGCCCGGCCTGAACTGCCGGATGGTGCGGACGAGCCGACGGTGAACGAGGTGAACCTGTCGGAATTTCCGATCCTGGTGATCACCCTGTCGGGCGACGTGCCCGAACGCGTGCTTGCCGAAGCGGGCCGGGAATTGCGCGACCGGATCGAAGACCTGCCCCCGGTGCTGAACGCCAACCTGCAAGGCGTGCGCGATGATCTGGTGGAGGTCGTGATCGACCCCGGCAAGCTGGCAAGCTATGGCCTGCGTCCCGACATGCTGATCGCGGGATTTGCTGCCGGCAACCAGCTGGTCGCGGCAGGCGCGCTGGAGGGCGCCGAAGGGCGCTATGCGATCAAGCTCCCCTCGCTTTTGGAAAGCGCCGAGGACGTGGCGAACCTGCCCGTCATCTCGACGCCCGGGGCGACGGTGCGGGTCCGCGACATCGCCACCATCCTGCCGACGTTGAAGGAACCCGAGACGATCACCCGTCTGGACGGCCGCCCCGCCGTGGCGATCGAAGTGTCCAAGCGGTCCGGTGCGAACCTGATCGAGACGGTGGACGAGGTGAAAGCGATCACCGAAGAGTTCCGCGACCTCTTGCCGGAAGGCACCGAGGTCAGCTTCAGTCAGGACAAGTCGAAGGACATCCGCCAGCTCTTGTTCGATCTGCAGAATTCGGTGCTGACGGCGGTGATCCTGGTCTTCATCGTCATCCTCTACGCCCTTTCCGCCCGCGCCTCGATCCTGATCGGCCTGGCGATCCCTGCGTCCTTCCTGATGGGGATGCTGGCGCTGTCGCTCTGGGGCTTCACGATCAACATCATCGTCCTCTTCTCGCTGATCCTCGCGGTGGGGATGCTGGTCGATGACGCCATCATCGTCACCGAATTCGCCGAACGCCGCATGGCCGAGGGGATGGACAAGCGCGAGGCCTTTGCCATGGCCTCGCACCGGATGGCTGGGCCGGTGACCGCCGCCACGCTGACCCGCGTTGCCGCCTTCTCGCCCTTGCTGTTCTGGCCCGGCATCGTGGGCGAGTTCATGAAGTTCCTGCCGATCACGCTGATCGTCACCCTGTCCGCCTCGCTGGTCTATGCCCTGATCTTCGTGCCTACGCTGGGCGCACTGATCGCGAAACCGATGAAGCATGCGCCCGTGCACAAGGACGGCGGCTACATGTGGATCGTCGGCAAGGCCGTCCGCCACCCGGTCCTGATGCTGTTTACGGCGATGGGTCTGCTGTTTTCGGTCCCCTATGCCTATACCCAGTTCGGCAAGGGGATGGAGTTCTTTCCAAACGTCGAACCCGAGTTCGGCCTCCTCTACGTCAAGGCGCGCGGCAACCTGTCGATTGCGGAGAAGGACGCGCTGGTCCGTCTGGCAGAGGCGCGGATTCTCGGCTGGCCCGGCGTGGCCAGCGTCTACACCCGCACCGGGGGTGGGGGTGGCATGGGCAACGAGGTGGGTGCCGACGTGATCGGTACGATCCAGTACGAATTCCTGGACTGGCGTGAGCGCAAGGAAGCCAACGCCATCCTGACCGACCTGCGGGCCGCAATGGTCGGGCTTCCGGGCGTCGAGATCGAGGTTTCGGTGCCGCAAGCCGGCCCGCCCACCGGCAAGGCGATCCAGATCCAGCTGTCGGCCGACGATCCGGCGAACCTGAACAGTGTTGCCAGCGCGGTTGCCGACCGACTTGCCACCGTGCCCGACGTCATCGACATCTCGAATGGCCTGCCGCCACCTGGCGTGGACTGGGAGCTGCAGGTCGACCGGGCCGCCGCATCCCGCTATGGCATCGCGCCTTCGACCGTGGGGGCGATGGTGCAGCTCGTCACATCGGGGCTGAAACTGTCGGACTTCCGGCCTGCGGGGTCTGATGACGCGGTGGATATCGTGCTGCGCCTCCCGCCCGACCAACGCACCATTGCCGCACTTGACCAGTTGCGCATCCAGACGGCGGATGGGTCGGTTCCGATCTCGAACTTCGTCACCCGCTCGGCCGCGCCGACCACGGGCACGCTGACCCGGCTCGACAGCGCGCGCACCGTCACGGTCGAAGCCGGCATCCGCGCGGGCGTTCAGGCCGACACCGTCCGTCAGGCGGTGACAGCCGCGCTTGAAGAAGCGGATCTTGACCAGTTCGGCATCCGCTGGAAGCTCGCCGGCGAGGATGAAGAGCAGGCCGAGGCGATGGCGTTCCTTGCCAATGCCTTCGCGGCTGCGATCTTCCTGATCTTCGTCGTCCTGCTGGCGCAGTTCAACAATTTCACCTCGGTGTGGCTGGTGCTGTCGGCAGTTGTCATGTCGACCATTGGCGTGCTTCTGGGGCTGATGATCATGGGGCAGCCGTTCAGCGTCGTGATGACCGGAATCGGCATCATCGCGCTGGCCGGGGTGGTGGTGAACAACAACATCGTGCTGATCGACACTTTCGACACCCTCCGACGTGAGGGCAAGCCGAAGATCGAGGCGATCCTGCAGACCTGCCGCGAACGGGCGCGCCCGGTGGTGCTGACGGCTCTGACGGCGATCCTTGGGGTGTTGCCCATCGCCTTCGGGCTGAACCTGGAACTGCTGAACCACGAGGTGACCATCGGCGC
>JANPJZ010000068.1:0-8333 GCA_031425795.1 Rhodobacter sp.
GGGCGCGTTGGCCGACCTGATCGCCGGCCTCTCCAGGCCCGGGACGGGAACCCTGACACTGCACGGCGCGGCGGTGACGGACTGGACGCCGCGTGTCGCCCTCGCCCAAGGTATCGGCCGGATCCCCGAGGATCGCCACCACCAGGGCAGCATCGCCGACTTCGACCTGACCGAGAACGCGGTGATCGAGGCCTACCGCACCCCCCGCTTCTCGCGCCGGGGCTGGATGAACTGGGCCGCCGCGCGCGCCTTTGCGCGCGAGATCATCGCAGGCTACGATGTGCGCTGCCCGGGGCCCGACACGCGCATCCGGTTGTTGTCAGGCGGCAACATGCAAAAGCTGATCCTTGGCCGGGCGCTGGCGGGCGTGCCGGATGTAATCCTTGCCAATCAGCCGGTGCGGGGACTTGACGTGGGTGCCATTGCTTATGTCCAAAGCCAGCTCATCGCCGCGCGCGACCGGGGGGCGGCCGTCCTGTTGATCTCGGAAGACCTGGATGAAATCATGGGATTGTCAGACGTCATTCATGTCATCTCTGAAGGTCGTCTATCGCCCGGTTTCGCCCGCGGTTCCATGACGGCGGCCGAGCTTGGCCTCTGGATGGCCGGCCAGAACTTCGGGGCGCGCGATGCGGCTTGAGCCCATCGCCAACCCCTCTGCCGTCCGCAGTCTGGGCCTGCCCGCGCTGGCGCTGGTCGCGACCTTGGGCGTGGCGATGGCGCTGGCGCTGCTGGCCGGGGCCGACCCCTTCGCCATTCTGGGCCAGATTGCCACCGGCGCGCTGGGGTCAAGACTGGCCATCCTCGAGACGCTGAACCGCGCCACGCCGCTGATCTTCACAGGCCTTGCCGTCGCCGTCGCCTTCCGCGCCAAGCTGTGGAACATCGGCGCCGAGGCGCAGCTTTACGCAGGCGCGATCGCGGCCGTGCTTTTGGGCACCGGCGCGCTGGGAAGCCCGTTCGTCCTGCCCGTCAGCGCCCTTGCCGCGATGCTCGCCGGGGCGCTGGTGCTGCTGGGACCAGTCCTCCTCAAGACCCGGCTGGGGGTGGATGAGGTGGTCACGACCCTTCTGATCAACTTCATCATGCTCCTCTTCGTCAGCTACCTTCTTGAAGGGCCGCTGAAGGACCCGATGGGCATGGGTTGGCCCAAGTCCCCCGCCCTGATCCCCGAGGCCCGCCTGCCCCGCATCGTCGAGGGCCTCCGCCTGCACTGGGGCTTTGCGCTGGCGATCCTTGCCGCCGTCCTTGTCTGGATCATCCAGACCCGCACCACCCTCGGCTTCGAGATCCGCGCCGTCGGCCAGAACCCCGAGGCCGCCCGCTTTGCCGGCATGCCGGTCAACGCGGTACTGGTGAAGACGGCGCTTTTGTCGGGTGGCCTCGCCGCGCTGGCGGGCTGGTCCGAGGTCGCAGGCCTGAAGGGCCACCTTAGCCAGGACCTCTCGCCGGGATTTGGCTATACCGGGATCATCGTGGCCATGCTGGCACTGCTGCACCCCCTTGGCGTGGTCCTGTCGGCGATCTTCGTCGCGGGCATCTTCGTCGGCTCGGACGCGATGAGCCGGGCCGCAGGCGTGCCGACCTACATCGCCGACATGCTGCTCGCGACCTCGCTCCTCTTCATGGTGCTGGCGATCCTTCTGACCCGTGTCCGCGTGGTGCGCGGATGACCGACATTCTCGACATCCTGATCTCCGCCAGCTTCTGGGCCGCTGTGATCCGCATCGCCACACCGCTGATCTTCGCCACGATGGGCGAGTTGATCTGCGAACGCGCCGGCGTGCTGAACCTCGGGATCGAGGGGATCATGGTCATCGGAGCCTTCGCGGGCTGGATGGCGGTCTGGCAGGGCCTGCCGCTTTGGGGCGGGGTCGGCGTGGCCATGGCGGCGGGGATGCTGTTCGGCCTCCTCCATTCCACCCTGACCGTGCCCTTCGGCCTCAGCCAGCATGTCGTCGGCCTTGGCATCACGCTTCTGGCCACCGCCACCGCCTCCTTCGCCTACCGCCTCATGCTGCCCGAGGTCACGAGCCCGCCAAAGATCGATCCCTTCCAGCCGCTCGACATCCCCCTCCTCAGCGATCTCCCCTGGCTGGGAGAGGCGATCTTCCAGCAAACCGCTCTGACCTGGGCCGCGTTCGCGGTCGCTGGGCTGACCGCCTGGGTCCTTTTCCGCACGCCGCTGGGCCTTGCCGTCCGCGCGGCGGGCGAGAACCCGGCGGCAGTAGAGGCGCAGGGCCTGTCCGTCACTGCCCTGCGGATGGGGGCGGTCATCGTTGGATCGGGCCTGATGGCGGTTGGCGGGGCGTTCCTCACGCTCTCGGCCTTCTCCAGCTTCTTCTTCGAGATGGTCAACGGGCGCGGCTGGATCTGCGTGGCGCTGGTCGTGTTCGGTGCGTGGAAGCCCGGCAAGGCAGTCCTGGGCGCGATCCTCTTCGCCGGGTTAGATGCGCTGCAGATCCGGCTCCAGCAGACGGAACTGGGGGCGGTTCTGCCCTATCAGCTTTTCCTTGCCCTGCCCTTCATCCTGTCCATCCTGGCGCTGATCCTGATGTCGCGCCGGGCCGAGGTGCCAGCAGCTCTGATGGTGCCCTACAACAAGGGGGAACGCTGATGTTCGATCTTCTGGTCAAGGGCGGGACGCTGCCGGATGGCACGGTGGCCGATATCGGCATCACCGGTGACCGCATCGCCGCCGTCGGCAGGTTGGAGGCATCCGCCACCACGGTGATCGACGCGACGGGCGACCTCGTCTCTCCGCCCTTCGTCGACCCGCATTTCCACATGGACGCAACGCTCAGCTACGGGCTGCCACGCGTGAACGCGAGCGGCACGCTGCTGGAGGGGATCAGCCTTTGGGGCGAACTGCGCGATCTTGCGACGGTCGAGGAAATGGTCGACCGCGCGGTGACCTATTGCGACTGGGCGGTCAGCATGGGGCTTCTGGCAATCCGCACCCATGTCGACACCACGCCCGACCACCTGCGGGGCGTCGAGGCGATGCTGGAGGTCAAGCGGCGGGTGGCACCCTACCTCGACCTGCAACTGGTCGCCTTCCCGCAGGACGGGCTGTATCGGACCAAGACGGGCCGCCAGAATGTGCAGCGGGCGCTGGACATGGGCGTCGACGTCGTCGGCGGCATCCCGCATTTCGAGCGCACGATGGAGGAAGGGGCCGAGTCGCTGCGCGATCTGGCCCGCATGGCGGCCGAGCGCGGGCTGATGTGGGACGTCCACTGCGACGAGACTGACGACCCGCTTAGCCGCCATGTGGAAACAATGGCGCGCGAGGTGACGCGGCATGGCCTGGGCGGACGTGCGGCGGGCAGTCACCTGACCTCCATGCATTCGATGGACAACTACTATGTCTCGAAACTGCTGACGCTGATCGCCGAAAGCGGCATGACCGCCATCCCGAACCCCCTGATCAACATCACGCTTCAGGGCCGCCACGACACCTACCCCAAGCGGCGCGGCCTGACGCGGGTCAAGGAGATGCAGGCCCTAGGCATCCCCGTGGGCTGGGGGCAGGACTGTGTGCTGGACCCTTGGTATTCGCTGGGGACGGCCGACATGCTGGACGTGGCCTTCATGGGGCTGCATGTCGCCCAGATGACGCATCCCGCGGAAATGGCACGCTGTTTCACGATGGTCACGGAAACCAATGCCCAGATCCTGGGGCTGTCGGACTATGGTTTGCGCCCCGGTTGCCTTGCCAGCCTGGTCGTGCTGGACGCGGGCACCCCGATCGAGGCGCTGCGCCTGCGGCCGGACCGCCTTGCGGTTGTGTCAAAGGGCAAGGTCGTGGCCCAGCGTCAGCGCAATGATGCCCGGCTTGCCCTGGCCGGCCGCCCCGACAGTGTCCGCCGCAGGCTGCCGCCAAAAGCCTGACCTTTGCCCGGATCGTCGCGCCACCAGCCCCAATCCCGCCATTTCGACCGGGATTTTCCAATGTGCCGCAGGATCGGGCGGAGCCGCCATAGCGGCGGGCAGGAAGCCCCCTCCGCAGGGGTTGTGGCAGGCCATCCTTCAAATCTCCTCTTCATCGCCCCATTTTCGCCCCGTTCCACAACCATCACGGAACCAGACGATTGGTGCGCTTGTGTGGACGATGCCCCCTGCCCGCAGGACCGGCCGCCCGAGCGTGCTGACAGGCGTTGGCAAAAGCCGAATTGACGTCGCACCAGTTTGGGAAAGGTGAACGACATGGCGCAGCAGAAGGTGGCCGATCCCGTGGAAGAGGCGGACGACCTCATCGACGAACTGCAGCCCGGCGCAAAGCTTCTCAAGGGCCAGTACACGATCACCCGCTACCTGAACTCGGGCGGGTTTGGCATCACCTATCTGGCCAAGGACAGCCTGGACCGCGATGTCGTGATCAAGGAATGCTTCCCCTCTTCGGTCTGCCGGCGGTCGAAAGTCGTCGTCGCCGCCCGGTCGCGGGCGCACAGTGCGGAACTGCGGTCCATCGTGCAGCTTTTCGTGCGTGAGGCGCGGAACCTGGCGAAGATCGTCCATCCGAACATCGTCGCCGTCCACCAGGTCTTCGAGGACAATGGCACCGCCTACATGGCGATCGACTTCATCGACGGGCTGGACCTGCAGCAGATCATCGACGGCGAAGGCGAGATGCTGCAGCCGGACCATATCGTGCGGATCACCGACAAGCTTCTGGCGGCGGTCGGGTTCATCCATGACAACGACATGCTGCACCGCGATATCTCGCCGGACAACGTGCTGATCAACAAGGCCGGTGAGCCGATCCTGATCGACTTTGGCGCGGCGCGGGAACATCGTCCAAGACCACCCGCGCCATGTCGGCGCTGCGCGTGGTCAAGGACGGCTACTCGCCGCAGGAATTCTACATCGCGGGGTCCGAGCAGGGCCCGTGGAGCGACCTTTATGCGCTGGGTGCCACGCTATATCACCTGATCTCGGGCGAGGCTCCGGTGAATGGACAGGCGCGGCTTGCGGCGCTGGCCGAGGAACGGCCCGACCCCTACATTCCGCTGACCGGCCGCTTTGCGGGCTATCCGGCGGGCTATCTGGAAGCGATCGACAGCGCGATGAGCGCACTGCCAAAGCAGCGGGTGCAGACGGCGGCGAACTGGTTGGCGATGTATCACAAGGTGCCCGGTGCGCCGGGTGCTGCCGCCTCGGTCGATGATGCGGTGCAACAGCTGGTCCGCGAATTCCAAAGCGGTGAGGTCGAGGATGCAGCCTTGCCTGCCAAGGCGATGTCGCGGCCCGTGGAAGCGGCCCCAGCCCCTTCCCCAGCCCCTTCCCCAGCCGCGCGCGGGCGCAGCCCGGTGCAACTGGTGGCCGGTATCGCGGTGGCGCTTGTCGTGGTCGCAGGCGGCTATGTGATGTTGGGCAAGTCCGACGCTCCCGGGGGCGACACGGCGGCGGCTGCGGGATCGTCCCAGACAGCGGCCCAGACGCCCGAAGCTGCCACCCCCGAGCCTGCCCTGCCCGAGACAACTGCTGCCGCGCTGGTCGCCCCTAATGCGTCTGGGCCAGCGGCCACTGACTCTGAACCCGTTTCGGCAGAGACCGCCACTGCCACGGTCACAAGCGAGCCTGCCGCCGAGGCGCAACCCGCCGACCTGGCCGAATCCGAGTCTGCGCCCGCAGCCGCGCCCGAAACGCCCGCCGCAACGCCCCTCGAAACGACCGCGACCGAGGTCGTGGAGGCTGCCGAGCCGACGGAACCTGCAAGCGAAACCGCAAGCGCAGCCGATCCCGCGGCCGATCCTGTCGAGCAGGTGATCGAGGCCAGCGCGTCGCCTGTGGCCGAGCCGGTCGCCGCCGCAGAGACCGGGGCCGCACCTGCCGACGCCACCGGACCGACCCCCGCCGCAGCTCAGGTTGCGTTCGCGGTCTGGGATGTCGAGCTGCCCTTCACTGCGGATGACCGCGTGATCGGCGGGCAGCCCCTGACCATCGTCCAGCGGCTCTCGCCGGGCCTGGACCGCGCTTCGGCCGGCGCCTGGTTGCAGCAGGGCCTGCTGATCTATTCGGTCAACGGCAAGCCCACGCCCAACGCCAAAGTCCTGACCACGGCCATTCTGAACGCCATGCAGGTCGACCCCGATGGGAAGGCCCGCGTTGTGGTCGAATACGCCGGGTCCGATCTGCAGCGGAAGATTGATCTTCTGACCGTCGACGCCGTCCGGATCGTCACCCTGGCAAACGGCGTCAGCGCGCGCACCTCGGTTGTGGATGGCGCCTGGACGACCGAGGTCACTGCCGTGGCCCGGCCCGAGACGACCACGCTGAAACCTGGTGACACGATCTTCCGCGACAAGACCACCACGACACCGCTGGATGAGGCGACGTCGCTGGAAAAGATCCTTGGCGCGCTGGTTGACCAAGGCGTGACGGCTACCGAATTCTCGATCATCCGCGACGGCAAGGTCGCCTCGGCGACGATGCAGCTGGCCCAGGACGGGGGCCAGTGATGGGGTCGCGGGCCGCTCTGCAGGACCCGGTCGTGCCGGCGCACCATCTCTCAGGGCAGATCGTGACGCCGCGTCCGGCCAATGTCAGACCGCTTGATCCCCTGATCGCCGCGCTGTCGCAGGCGGCCAGGCGGTCCGGCCCGGCAAAGCCGAGCGACCAAAAGCCGGACACCACGGACTGACCTTTCCTGCCCCGGGGGCCCGACCTGGGGCCGGTGAATGAGACTGAACAGAAATCGACCCCGATCCCCGTGCTCGGGCGGCACCCCGCCCAACCGCACCGACCGGCCAAAGGAGCAGAGAGAGAGATGGCATTTGCGCGGACCTTCACCTTCGGCTGCACGGCGGTCCTGCTGACCAGCGCGGCCGCTCTGGCGCAGGAAGCCTGCTCGACCTACACGGTCACCACCGGGGACAACCTTCGCTTCATTGCCCGGGCGGCTTATGGCGACGCGGACCTTTACCGCGTGATCTATGAGGCGAATGTCGCCACCATTGGCGAAAAGGCGGACCTGATCGAGATCGGCACCAAACTGGTCATCCCCTGCGATCCCAACGATCCGACGGCTCCTTTGGCGTCCGCCGCCGAGCCAGCCGTGGCCGAGCCAGCCGTGGCCGACCCCGCAGCCTCCGCGACGCCCGAGGCCGAGATCACCCCCGTCGCCGCCACGCCCGACCCGGCACCGGCCGCCAAGCCGATCTCGTTCGTAACCGGCAACGGCTACGCCCCCTTTGCCGACGAGACGCTGCCCGGCGGCGGGATGATGACGCAGCTGGCCGAGATGGCGGTGTTCCGCGCCGACCCGAACATCCCCTACACGCTGACCTTCATCAACGACTGGCAGGCCCATATCGATGCGCTGCTGCCCTCGGGGGCCTATGACCTGAGCTTCCCCTGGATCCGCCCCGACTGCGAAGCGCCCGAAACGCTTTCGCCCGGGGATCAGACGCGCTGCGCCGACTTCGTTTTTTCCGGCCCCTTCTACGAGATCGTCGACGGCTTCTTCGCCCTGCGCGACAGCGGTCTTGGTGCCGTCACCAGCTATGCCGAGTACGAAGGCAAGCGGATCTGCCGCCCCGAGGGCTATACCACCGGCGTGCTGGACGCGACGGGGCTGACCGCCGAGGTCGTGACTCTGGTCCGTCTGCCGCTGGCCGCCGACTGCTTCAAGGCTCTGGCGGCGGGCGAGGTTGACCTTGTCTCGATCGACGCCGAAGTGGGCGATGCGGCCGCGGCCCGGCTGGGCCTGACCGCCCGGGTCGAGCAGAACCCGCACCTGGCGACGCTGCTCAGCCTGCATGTGATCGCGCACAAGTCGAACGCCCGCGCCGTGGACATGATCGGACAGCTCGATACCGGCCTGATCGAGATGTACCAGTCCGGCGAATGGTACGAGATCGTCTCGACGTCCCTCGCCCAGCATGATCGCCCGCAGGAGTAGGGTTTCCATGCTGGCAACAAAACCACAGGGACCCTCTGCGCTGCCGGGCGCGGTCCGCGCCGTGATTTCCAGGTGCCTCAACCGCTTTGCAACAGGTTCTGCGGTGCTGTCCCTGGATCGGGCGGTGTCGCCGACCCGGAAATTGATTGACCACGGCTTCGCCACATTCGTGCCATCACTACAACCATATGGTGCGAGACCTTTGGTATTGTTTCGGTATCTGCTGGTTTCTTGCAGCGTATATGGCCTTCAGAAGGATACTCGCCCCATGAGAACCGCAAAGCACGTACAGAGGCTGACCGTCCTGACGGCGACCATGATCGCATTGCCCGTCATCGCCTCGGCCCAGGAAGCTTGCACCACCTATACTGTCAAGGACGGCGACACACTGGGCTCGATCGCCCAGGCCGCTTACGGCACTTTCGAC
>JANPJZ010000069.1:0-46481 GCA_031425795.1 Rhodobacter sp.
GCCTGGTTCAGCTTACCGGTTCGGGCGCCGGGGAACCGGTCCCGCGTCCTTGACGCCGCTTATAGGCTGAATTCCTCCTGTCCGGCGATTTTGGCAAGACGCCGGATGTCGGGAACCTGGATTAGCCGGTTGGCGACGAGCCTAACCGCCTTGGAGGTCTTGAGCTTGGTGATCTGCCGGCTTACGGTTTCGATGGTTAACCCAAGGAAATCGGCCATGTCGGCGCGGGTAAGCGGCAGTTCGAAGCTCGGCACGCCGCTGGCCTTTGAGTGGCTGCAGCCGATTACCAGGCTACGCCTGGCCAGCATTAACAGGAAGCTTGCCACCTTCTCCTCCGCGGTCTTGCGGCCCAGAAGCAGCATCCACTCCCGCGCGGCGTCGAGCTCGTCCAGCGTCATCTCCAGAAGCCGCTGGGCGATGTGGGGGGTGGTCGCCATCATCTCCTCGAACGGTTTCTTGCGGAAACAGCACATCACCAGATCGGTGGTCGCGGTCACGTCATAGGCCGCGGTCGCCCGCCCCGGCCGCCCGACGAAGTCAGACGGCAGAAGAAGCCCGACCATCTGCCGCCGACCGTCCTCCATCGTCTGGGTCAGCGTGGCGATGCCGGTCACGACCGAACCCACGAACTCCATCCGGTCGCCCGACCAGATCACCGGCTGGCCCGCCTGGAAACTGCGATAGTACTTGATCTGCTCCAGACGCAGCAATTCGTCGGTCTCGCAGCGGGCGCAGACCGCCCGGTGCCGGATGGGGCAGCCCGAACACTGGACATGGACAGTATGATCTTGCATCGGGGGTCCTGTCATTTGATCTGCGTCAATGCCCGTCACGCCAAGTTGACACACGCTATCGAAATGACACATGACCCGCAACTCGCCCGACTTGGACTTTTTGACGCGCGCGTGCCGCGTTATACCTCGTATCCCACCGCGCCGCACTTCGGTTCTGCCGTAGGACCGGGGGAATTCGAACACTGGATTGCCGCCGTGCCCCAAGGAAGCGAGATCTCGCTTTACCTGCATGTGCCCTTCTGCCGCAGGCTGTGCTGGTTCTGCGCCTGCCGCACGCAGGGCACCACGACCGACGCACCCGTCATCGCCTATGTCGAGACGCTGAAAGCCGAGTTGGCCCTTCTGAAGCGCCACCTGCCGCGCGGTGTCAGTCTGAGCCGGTTGCATTGGGGCGGCGGCACGCCCACCCTCATGTCAGCCCCCCTGATGGAGGAGCTTTCGGCGGCCATCTTCGACGTGGCGCCAATGGCCCCGGATGGTGAGTTCTCGGTCGAGATTGACCCGAACGAGATCGATGATGCCCGGCTGGACGCACTTGCCGCGGCCGGAATGAACCGCGCCTCGATCGGGGTGCAGGATTTCGACCCGCTGATCCAGAAAGCCATCGGGCGCGAGCAGAGCTACGGCCTGACGCGCGACGTGGCCGAACGCCTCCGCGCGCGTGGCGTGGCCAGCCTGAACGCCGATATCCTTTATGGCCTGCCGCACCAGACCGGCCCTCGCATCGCTGATTCGGTGCAGAAACTCCTGACGCTGTCGCCGGACCGTGTGGCCCTTTACGGCTACGCCCATGTGCCGTGGATGAGCCGCCGCCAGCAGATGATCCCGTTGGACGCAATGCCAACGCCGGAAGAACGGCTGGGGCTCTTCGAAGCCGCACGGCAACTGTTCCTCTGGGACGGCTATCAGGAGATTGGCATCGACCATTTCGCCAAGCCGACGGATGGCATGGCCCGGGCGCTGCGGGAAGGCACACTGAAGCGCAACTTTCAGGGCTACACCGATGACCCGGCCCCGGTGCTGATCGGGCTGGGGGCTTCCTCGATCAGTCGGTTTCCCCAAGGCTTTGCGCAGAACGTCTCCGGCACGGCGGACCATGCCAAGGCAGTCCGCGCCGGCGCATTCGCCACCCACCGCGGCCACCGCTTCAGCGGCGAAGACACTCTGCGCGCCCGCATCATCGAAGCGCTGATGTGTGATTTCTTCGTATCGCGGTCGGAATTGCTGTCCAGTTTCGACGTCTCGTCCGCCCGGATCGAAACGCTGTTCCAGGCCGCCAAGTCCGAATTTGGCAGCATGCTGGACCTGAATGCTGCGGGCCTGTCGATACCCGAGCGCGGCCGACCGCTGACCCGGATGATTGCCCGGGTGTTTGATGCCTATGACACGGCCCAGGCCCGCCACTCCTCGGCCGTGTAGCGCGCAATAGTTTCGAGAACTATCGCAAGATCCTTCGAAGGATTTTGGTCAGTCGCGGTCCAGCCGCGTCAACAGGTTGATCTGCCGGGGAAGGCAGACGGACCGGAGGTCATAGCGCTTTTGCACCATGGCCCGCGCGGCGGCGCGCATCGGCAGATACGCCTCTGGCCGGGCCAGCGCATCGGTCAGCGCCTCCGACCAGCCCTTCACGTCGAAGAAATCGACCAGCCGCCCCGTCACCCCATCACTGATCATCTCCTCCACTGGCGCGGTGCGGGAGCCTATGACCAGCGTCCCTGCCGCCATTGTCTCGACCATCGACCAGCTAAGCACGAAGGGATAGGTCAGATAGGCATGGACCCGGGCGACATGGATCAGGTCGACCAGCCGGTCATAGGGCAGCCGCCCAGTGAAATGCACCCGTGACAGGTCAAGCCGGTCCTTCACCTCGTTCAGGAAGATGTCCTTCCATTTGCCCTGCTTTGGCGCCTGGCCATAGCTGACCTCATCCCCGCCGACGATCACCACCTGAGCGTCAGGCCGGGCGGCCAGCACATCCGGCAGCGCACGCATGAAGATGTGATAGCCGCGATACGGCTCGAGATTGCGGTTGACGAAGGTCAGAACCTCGTCGCCGCGCTTGAGATGCCGGCCATCGGGGAGGGTGAAGCTTGCGGCCTCGTTCGGGGCCAGCCGGTCGCAATCCACCCCGTCAAAGATCACCTCCAGATGGCTGCGCAGCAAGGGCGGGTGTGTGCTGGCCTGCCACTCTGTCGGGCAGAGCCCCCGGTCGGCATGGGCCAGGGCCTGCGCCATATAGGCAGAGCGGCCTTGGGCGATCATGACCTGGTCAAAGTTCGAGATCTGAAACTCGGGGTCGAAACCGGAATCCGCCCCCAGGCCGCGATAGTAGAATTCGGCGTAGACCAGCAGCTTGGCCTCGGTCCAGACCTCTTTCAGGAACAGCGTCTCTCCCCAGCCGGAATGGCCGACGATCACGTCGGGCACATAGCCCTCGTCCCGCATCCGCCGGCAAAAGCGGGCGACGACCACGCCCCGGTCGCTCATCCGCGTGTAATTGCGGCCAAGGCGCGTTGGGCCAGCCGCCACCGGCTCGGGCTTGAAGCTGTAGCGCAGGGTGCGGATATCCAGGGTGTCCTGCCGGCTCGCCCCATCCATGAGCGCCCGCACGTCATGGCCACGCCGCTGCATCTCCGGCGCCAGATGCAGGAACTGGCCGGGAAAGTTCTGGTGAACGAAGAGAAGCTTCACATCAGGGTCCGAAGGCGGCTGCCATCAAAGCCTTGGTATAGTTGGATTGAGGCTTGGTAAACACCGACGCGCAATCGCCGCTTTCCACCACATCGCCGTTCTGCATGACCATGACCTTGTGGGCCATCGCCCGGATCACCCGCAGATCGTGGCTGATGAAGATGTAGGCCAGCCCGTGTTTCCGCTGCAGGGCCCGCAGCAGTTCCACGATCTGGACCTGCACGGTCATGTCGAGCGCGCTCGTCGGCTCATCGAGAACCACCAGTTTTGGCCGCAGGATCATGGCCCGGGCGATGGCGATGCGCTGGCGCTGCCCGCCGCTGAATTCGTGCGGATAGCGCGCCATCGTGGCAGGATCAAGCCCCACCTCGGTCATGATCCCGGCGACCATCTCGGTCCGGTTGCGGCCGGGGTCGACACCGTGGACACCAAGGCCCTCGGCGATGATCTGCTCGACCGTAAGGCGCGGAGAGAGGCTGCCGTAGGGGTCCTGAAACACCACCTGCATCTCGCGCCGCAGGGCGCGCAGCGCGGCCCCTTTGGCGCTGCGGGTCTCGCGGCCCAGAAAGGCGACGGTCCCGGTGCTGTCGATCAGCCGCAGGATCGCCAGCGCCAGCGTGGTCTTGCCCGACCCGCTTTCACCCACGATCCCCAACGTTTCGCCCGCGCGGACGGTCAGGCTGGCCTCGTTCACCGCCTTCACATGGCCTACGGTCTTGCGCAGAAAGCCCTTGTGGATGGGGAACCAGACGCGCAGGCCATCGGTCCGCACCACTTCGGGCGCGCGGTCCGGCACCGCGTCCGGCCCGCCCTTCTGTTCCGCCGCCAGCAGCTTTTGGGTATAGGGGTGGCGCGGGTTGGCGAAAAGTTCCGCTGCCGTGCCCTGCTCCACGATCTCGCCGCCCTGCATCACGCAGACCCGGTCGGCGATGCGGCGGACGATGCCAAGATCATGAGTGATGAACAGAAGCGACAACCCCTCGGAGCGTTTCAGGTCCGCCAGCAGGTCCAGGATCTGCGCCTGAATGGTCACGTCCAGCGCGGTTGTCGGCTCATCGGCCACCAGAAGCTCCGGCCCGTTGGCCAGCGCCATGGCGATCATCACCCGCTGGCGCTGCCCACCCGAAAGCTGGTGCGGATGGGCCCCCAGCCGGCTTTCCGCCTCACGGATGCCGACCTTCTGCAAAAGCTCGATCACCCGAGCCCGCGCTGCCGCCCCGGTCAGCGCCTGGTGCAGGGCAAGGCTTTCCGCCATCTGCTTTTCGATGGTGTGCAACGGGTTGAGGCTGGTCATCGGCTCCTGGAAGATGAAGCTGATGTCGTTGCCGCGGACGCGGCGCAACTCTCGCTCGCTGACGCCGATCATCTGGCGGCCGGCATAGGTGACCGACCCTGTAACATCAGCAGTGTCACCAAGAAGGCCCACGGTCGACAGCGCGGTGACCGACTTGCCCGACCCGCTTTCGCCGACCAGCGCCACGGTTTCACCCTTGTCGACGCGGAAGCTGACCCCTCGCACCGCCTCGATCAGCCGCCCGTCCTGGCGAAAGCTGACGCGCAGGTCCTTGACCTCGAGCACGCTCATCGACCCATCCTCATCGAAAGGTCTTCCGGGGGTCGAAGGCATCGCGCACGCCTTCGAAGACGAAGACGAGAAGGCTCAGCATGATCGCGAAGGTGAAGAAGGCGGTGAAGCCCAGCCAAGGCGCCTGCAGGTTCTGCTGCGCCTGCCGCGACAACTGGCCAAGCGACGGTGCCGAGGCGGGCAACCCGAAGCCCAGGTAATCGAGCGTAGCCAATGCGCCGATCGTGCCGGTGATGATGAAGGGCAGCATCGTCAGTGTTGCCACCATCGCGTTCGGCAGGACGTGGCGGAACATGATCTGCCAGTCCGGCACACCAAGCGCCCGCGCGGCGCGGACGTATTCGAAGTTCCGCGCCCGCAGGAACTCGGCCCGCACCACGCCCACCAGACCCGTCCAGCCAAAAAGCACCATCAACCCCACCATCAGCCAGAAGCTTTTCGACCAGACCGCCGTCAGGATGATGATGACATACAGCGTTGGAACCGATGACCACAGCTCGATCACCCGCTGGAAGATCAGGTCGGTCAGCCCACCGAAATAGCCTTGGATCGCCCCCGCCACGATCCCGATGACCGAGGTGGCGAAAGTAACGATCAGCGCGAAGGTGATGGAAAGCCGGAAACCGTACAGCACCCGCGCCGCCACATCGCGGCTGGTGTCATCCGTCCCCAGCCAGTTCTGCGCACTTGGCGGCCCCGGAGCGACACCGCCGGTGTTGACGATGGAGTTGTAGCTGTAGCGGATCGGCGGCCAGAGAAGCCACCCTGCCTCAACCGGCGCGCCGGCAGCCGTGCCCGACGCCTCCACCTCGGCAATGATGCCATTAGGGTCATCCCAGCAGTCCAGCGATCCCGCCGCGATGATCAGGCACTGCACCTCGACCGTGGAATAATCGGCTTCTGTCCGCAGGTCGCCGCCGAAGGCGATCTCGGGGTAGAAGCTGAAGACCGGGGTGTAGAATTCATCGTTGTGGCGCACCAGGATCGGGCGGTCATTGGCGATGAACTCGGCGCACAGCGACAGCCCGTAAAGGACAAGGAAGATCCACAGCGACCAGTAGGCCCGCCGGTTCGCCTTGAAGTTCCGCCAGCGCCGCTGGTTCAGGGGGGACAGCGCCATCACCCGCGCCTCTCAAAGTCGATGCGCGGGTCCACCAGCACATACATCAGGTCCGAGATGATCCCGACGATCAGCCCGATCAGCCCGAACGCAAAGAGCGTGCCGAAGATCACCGGATAATCGCGTTCGACCGCCGCGCGGTAGCCAAGCTGGCCAAGGCCATCCAGCGAGAAGATGAATTCGATGATGAGGGAAGACCCGAAGAACACCCCGAGGAACAGCCCCGGAAACCCGGCGATCACGATCAGCATCGCGTTGCGGAAGACATGGCCGTAAAGCACGCGGGACTCGGACAGTCCCTTGGCCCGCGCGGTCATCACATACTGCTTCTTGATCTCGTCCAGAAAGCTGTTCTTCGTCAGCAGCGTCAGCGTCGCAAAGGCCGAGATGAGCTGCGCCGTCACCGGCAGCACGATGTGCCACAGGTAATCGGTGATCTTCTGATACCAGGGAAAGGTCTCCCACCCGTCGCTGGTCAGGCCCCGCAGCGGGAACCACTGGAAATAGCTGCCCCCTGCAAAGACCACCATCAGCAGGATCGCGAACAGGAACCCCGGGATCGCATAGGCCGCGATGATGATGCCGCTGGTCCATGTGTCAAAACTCGAACCGTCGCGCACCGCCTTCCTTATACCCAGCGGGATCGAGATGAGGTAGGCGATCACCGTCGACCACAGGCCGAGCGTGATCGACACCGGCATCTTCTCCAGCACCAGATCGACGACCGAGATCGACCGGAAGTAGCTTTCCCCGAAATCGAAGCTCAGATAGTTGCTCATCATGATGATGAAGCGTTCCGTGGCCGGGATCGCCTCCTTCACGCATTCCGGCGCGTCGAGCGACGGTGTGCCGGTGAACCCTTCGGCGCAGACAAAGCGCGCAAAGCCGAACTGCACCTCAAGCTTGGCCAGAAACTCGGGCGGCAGGCCGCGCGCGCCGACATAGGTCCCGCCTTCTTCCTGGACCCCGCCGCCTTCGGTGCCGGCAAGGTTCTGGATCGCATCGCCCTCACCCTCGAACCGGGCCTGGATCTGGTCGATCGGACCGCCCGGCACGAATTGGGTCAGCGCAAAGTTGATCAGCATCACGCCGAACAGCGTGGGGATCACCAGCAACAAGCGGCGAAGGATATAGGCGCCCAAAGTCCCTGCCCGTCCGTTTTTTAAAGCGCGCCCTTAGCCCTCAGCGCGTCGGCTTTTTCGGCGTTGTACCACCAGATCGACAGTTCGCCCAGAGCGTAGGGCGGCAAAACCTCCGGCCGTTCGTACATGTTGTAGTAGGCCACCCAGTTGTCCCGCTTGTAGTAGCGCGGCACGATGATGAACTGCGACCGCAGCACCCGGTCCAGCGCCCGGATCACCGCCGTCAGTTCCTCCTTGCTCTTGGCCGCCTCGGCCACGTCCAGAAGCTTGTCCACCGCCGGGTCGGCATAGCCCATGCGGTTGCGGCTGGAGTTGTCCTTCGCGATCGAGGCCCAGGCCTGCTTCAGCACGCCCCCTGGTTCAAGCCCGCCATTGACGACCGTGGTCGGCAGAGCGTCGAAGTCGAAATTCGGCGGGCTTGCGCGTTCCTGAAGCTGCGGATCGTCGATGATGTCAAAGCTTGCGTCAATGCCGAGGGCGCGCAGGTTTTCGACGTAGGCGTTCATCACCGGCAACAGGTCCGTGCGGGCATGGACCATCGCCATCTTCAGCGTCTGCCCCGCAGCATTGCGGCGGATGCCGTCGTCCCCCACCTGCCAGCCCGCCTCGTCCAGCAGGGCCGAAGCGCGGCGCAGGTTGCGGCGGTCAAGTGCCGTGTCCTCGGAGGATATTGATGCCATCACCACTTCATCCGTAAGGATGCTGGCCGGCAGCAGGCCCTCGTCCACGAGGGGTTGCAACAGGGCCACCTCCTCGGGTGTCGCCACCCCGGTTGCAGCAAGCTCAGAGTTTTCCCAGATCGAATTGACGCGTGCGAAAAGCCCGAAGAACAGCGACTTGTTTGACCATTCAAAGTTGAACATCAGGGCGATTGCCTCACGCACCTTGGGGTCCTGGAACTGCGCGCGCCGCAGGTTGAAGATGATCGACTGTCCCCCGGCAATATTGCCGGACGGGATCACTTCCTTCGCCACGTCGCCAGCCGCCACCGCGGGGAAATCGTAGTTGTTGGCCCAGCGCTTCGGGTCGCTTTCGTTGCGGAAGGTGTAGACGCCCGCCTTGAACGCCTCCATCGCGGCATTGTCGTCGCCGAAGTATTCGATGCGGATGCGGTCAAAGTTGTTCTGGCCGACGTTCAGCGGATGCGTCTCGCCCCAGTAGTCCGGGTCCCGCGCGTAAACCACCTGCTGGCCGGGCTTGAAGCTTTCCAGCACATAGGCGCCGGTGCCCAGGAACGGCTCCAGGCTGGATTTCTCCAGATCACGGCTGTTCTCCTCGTAATGCTTCTTCGAGAAGATGACCCCGCTGCCCGCTTGCGCCGGCATGTCGCGGAACGGCGTGCCGGGGGTGAAGGTGAACTTGATGCGGTAGGGGTCCAGCACCTCGACCTTCTCGAACTTGCCGCCCGCCACGCTGCGGTATTCCGGGATGCCCTTTTCCATGAAGAGGTTGTGGCTGAACAGCACATCCTCGGCCGTGAAGGGCGAGCCATCCGAGAAGGTCACATCCTTGCGCAGGTTGAAGATCACCCAGGAGCGGTCCTCGGGATACTCCATCGTCTCGCACAGGAGGCAGTAGGCGGCGCTGACGTCGTCCAGCGTGCCCGCAAGGATGGATTCGTAGAAGATCGACGACAACGCGGCCGAGTTGCCGGCAATTGCGTAGGGATTGAACGAATCAAAGCTGCCCGGCGCCCACTGGCTCATCTCGCCACCTTTCGGCGCGTCAGGGTTCACATAGGGCAGATGGGTGAAGTCCGCAGGCAAGGCCAGATCGCCGAAGGTGGAAATCCCGTGCGAGGTGATGACCGTCTCGGCCCGGGCTGCCAGCGTCTGTGCCGCGAAGCCAAGTATCAGCGCCCCGGTCGCCAGCCAGCGCCCCGCCCCGCCCCCGGTCATGCCGTCAAGCTTGCCCTGTTCGGCCGCTACCACACGCGTCCCTGTCTGCATCGGTCAACCCCTCCTTGCCCGCCACGTCGAACCTCACGCATCCCATTCATTTATGCTAAATTCCGCTTTGTCGAGGCAACAAAGTTGCGACTGGCAGCGCAAATTCGTGAATGCCCCGAAATGGACAAAGCCGCCCGGAAGGCGGCTTTGCAAGGCATTGTCTTGTTCGGGTTCAGGGCAGCGCAGAGAGGTAGGCAATCAGATTTGCCCGATCCTCCGCCTTCGGCAAGCCGGCAAAGTTCATCTTCGTCCCCGGCATGTAGCCCTTGGGGTTCTCGATGAACGAGCTGATGGCTTCCGGGGTCCAGACTTCGGCGGCCAGGGCGATGTTCGCCTCGGAATAGGCGTATCCCTCGACTGCCGCGTGGTTGCGCCCGACGACGCCGTCCAGATGCGGGCCGACACCGTTGGTGCCGTCCACCTTGTGGCAGGCGCTGCATTTGCGGAACACGGTTTCGCCGGCGCCGGCATCAGCCGAGGCCAGAAGGACGGCAAAGTCCTCCGGCGCGGCCTCTTCCCCTGCAGGAGCGGCCTCTTCCTCTCCGGTGTCGATCGAATAGGCCTGAGCCACCTCTTCCCCTTCGCCGTGCGCGCCGCCATGGCCGACGGTGTACAGGGACTCGGCCGCCCAGCCCGCCAGCAGGAACACCAGAAGCGAGCCGCAGACCGCGCCTACTGCCTTGGTCATCTTCATCGTGTCGAACATGGTGCACCTATCCCGGGGTCTCGTTCGGGCGGTATGTATCCGCTTCCCCCCTCGGGATTCAAGGTGTACACGCGCGACCAAACGCCCCTTCTTGCGGGTTTCGCGACGGAGTTGCCAGGAAATGACCGGACGCATCGCGTTTCAGGGGGAACTCGGGGCCTATTCGCACCAGGCCTGCCAGCAGTCGCGCCCGGAAATGGAGGCCGTGCCCAGCACCACATTCGAGGATGTGGTCGACAAGGTCGCACGCGGCGAGGTGGATCTGGGGATGCTTGCGGTGGAAAACTCCACCTATGGCCGGGTCGCAGATGTCCATTCCCTGTTGCCGAAGTCCGGCCTCCACATCGTGGACGAGGCGTTCGTGCGCGTGCATGTCAACCTTCTCGGCGTGCCGGGTGCCCGGCTGGAGGACGTGACCGAGGCGCATGGCCATGTGGTCATCCTGCCGCAATGCGCGGGTTTCCTGCGCAAGCACGGCATCATGGGCAAGGTCAGTTCTGACAACGCCCGCGCCGCGCGCGAGGTGGCAGAGGCCGGCGACAAGACCCGCGCCGCGCTCGCCTCGGAACTTGCCGCATCGATCTACGGGCTCCAAGTCATCGCCCCGCAGATCGAGGATCAGGCCAACAACACCACCCGCTTTCTGGTCATGTCGCGTGACCCCGACCACAGCCGCCGCGGCACCGGAAAGATGATCACCACCTTCACCTTCCGCGTCCGCAACATTCCGGCCGCCCTCTACAAGGCGATGGGCGGCTTTGCGACCAACGGCGTCAACATGACCAAGCTGGAAAGTTACATGGTGGGCGGGTCCTTCACCGCAACCGAATTCTACGCCGACATCGAGGGCCATCCGCAGGATGCCAATGTCGCCCGCGCGCTGGAAGAACTGGACTACTTCACCTCCGAGGTGCGCATCCTGGGCGTCTATCCCGCCGACCGCGAACGCGGCTGACTAGACTTTGTCCGCAGGCTCGCGGGTGCGTTCAGCCTTGTCCTGAATGCGCTGGCCCAATTGGCGCAGCCGCTTTTCCAGCCGCGCCTGCACCCGCCCCTTGGCCAGGCGCAGCGTGTTCAGGAACAGGCGGGCCGCAAGCGTCTTGGGCTTGATCTCCAGTTGAACCCGCAGCCGGGTGCGCCGGGGCGACAACGCCAGCATCTCCATCGTCGAGCTGCCCTCAATCGCCTGACCCTCGATCCCGCAGACCAGCAGACTGTCCTGGACCACCGAGTCGATCCTAACCAGGACCTTGCGCACCTTGCCGCGAAACGGCACCCGCAACCGCCAGCCCGCGCCCACGCCGGTCAGGGGCATGTCGGCGGGCCGCTCGACTTCGGCCCCCCGTCGCAGCGCCTCGCTTTCCCAGGACGCATGATCAAGCAGACTGGCGTAGACAAAGCTGGTGGGCGCCTCGATATCCGTTTTCGCCGTCAGTTTCATTGCTACTCCGCAGGGTCAGGATCAGCTTCGGGGGGCCTTGTGCCAGATTGGGTCAATCAAGCCGGTCAGCAAGCCAATTGCGCAACAGAAAATGTGCGATGGCCCCGTTTCGCGCCGGTTTGATCTCGGGATGCAGGCCTGCAAAGGCGTTCGCCAGCTCTTCCCGCGTCACCCAGCGCGCCGCCTCGATCTCCTCAGGGTCGATGGTGATCTCTCGGCCCAGCGCTTCGCTGCGCATGCCGATCATCAACGAGGCCGGGAAGGGCCAGGGCTGGCTGGCCAGATAGCCCACCGCGCCACAGCGCACGCCGGTTTCCTCGAACACCTCGCGCCGCACTGCCGCCTCGATGGTCTCCCCCGGCTCGACAAATCCCGCCAGCAGCGAATACATCCCCTCCGGCCAGCCCGGACTGCGGCCCAGAAGCACCGCGTTGCCATGGGTGACCAGCATGATCACCACCGGGTCGGTGCGTGGAAAGTGATGCGCGCCGCAGGCCGGGCAACTGCGCTGCCAGCCGCCGTGGCTCATCTCGGACGCCGCCCCGCAGGCCGCGCAGAACCCATGGCTGCGGTGCCAGTGCAGGACCGCCTTCGCCGTCGCCGCAAGCTCTGCCTCACGCGGGGTCAGCGTGGTCATCACCCCCCGCAGTTCGGCGAAGGCATGGCTGTCATCCAGCGCCGGGTGCCGCTGGACCGAGGCGTCGAAGAATCCCGCCTCCACCGCCTCGGCCCCCGCCTCGGGCGACCAGTCCGAGATGTCGGTGGCAAAGCGTGCCACCCCGTCATCCAGCCCCAGAAACACCACCGGCCCGCCATGGGCCAGCGCCGGATGCCTGACCTGCAGCCAGCCCAGCCCCTCGCCCGCCAGAAGCGGCTTGCCCCGCCACACCGGCAGCACCCAGCCGCCCTGCAGCGCCGCGTCCAGCGCCGCCTGGTCCTTCCGCATCAGCGCCGCGCGGTCCAGCGCCGACCCGCCTAATGTCACCGTCTCAGCCCACCGCATCTTCGCCCCACCCGTGATCCCGGCCCCGCCTTGCCACTTCAGACCGGAAAACTCCACCCCATGGCCTGGCGCCCGGCCATGCAACGGCAGTCTGTTCCCCGAACCTGCGCCCAAAAAGCAACCATGGCTTGATTTTCTCCATTTCGCCTTATCGTCGTCACAACTTGCACGGTAATGGTGCGCCCAACATCAGAGTTGAACTCCGCTTTCGATTGTATTGATACCCAAGGGCGCAGGAACTGCCCGCCGGGACTTGCCCACCGCGGAACGCAGGAAGGCTTCGACGCAGTGCCAGTTACAAGTGGTGTTTTTCCAGTGAGTTTTGCAGCAATCGGCGCGGCACTGCCACTAGCCAACCAGGATCTGGCGAAGGCCACCCGGGACCCGGCGTGGATGGCGCCCCTGGCCGAAAGCGACATTTCCCTCCGCCTGATTGCCACCAGCGACCTGCACGCCTGCCTGTTGCCCTACGACTACTGCGCCAACCGTCGCGTATCGGGGGGCAGCCTCAGCGACATCGCGCATCACATTGCCCTCGCCCGGGCCGAAGTGCCGAACTCCCTGCTGCTCGACAACGGGGATTTCCTGCAGGGCAATCCGCTGGCCGACTATGTCGCCGCCGCTCCGCGCCGGCGCCGGGCGCATCCCGTCATCACGGCCTTCAACACGCTGGGCTATGACGCCGTCACACTTGGCAACCACGAATTCAACTACGGCCTCACCTTCCTGCGCTGTGCGCTGGCGCAGGCCCGCTTTCCCGTCGTGTCGGCCAACATCACCACCATGCTTGGCAAAAGTCCCGCGCGCGACAAGACCTTCGTGCCGCCCTTCACCATCCTCAGGCGCCGCGTCGTCGACCAGTCCGGCCGGTCGCACCTGCTGCGCATCGGCGTCATCGGCTTTGCCCCGCCGCAGATCGAGGTTTGGGATCGTGACCACCTTGAAGGTCACATCCGGATGCGGGACATCATCGCCTCGGCCAAGGCCTGGCTGCCCCGCCTCAGGGCCGGCGGCGCCGATGTCATCGTGGCGCTCGCCCATTCCGGCATCGGTTCGCTTCAGGCCGAGGACGGGATGGAGAACGCCGCCACCGCCCTCGCGGCCCTGCCCGAGATCGACGCCGTCATTGCCGGTCACTGCCACCAGGCCTTTCCCGGCCCCGAAATCGGCGCCGCCCCGGGGGTCGATCCTGTGCGCGGGCTTCTAGCCGGCAAACCTGCGGTCATGCCCGGCCATTCCGGGAGCCACCTCGGCATCATCGACCTGCGCCTGTCGCGCACCGCACAAGGCAAACGCCGCTGGATCGTCTCGACCGCCGCGGCGCGGCTGGGCGCCCGCCCCTCGGCAGCACCGCCCAGGGATGTCCCTCCGTTGCTGCAGGCGATCGGACCCGATCACCGCGCCGCCCTCGCCTGGTCGCGCCGGATCGTCGGGCAAAGCCGGGTCCCGCTCAGCACCCATTTCGCCACAATCGCGCCCAACGCCGCGATGGAACTCATCGCGCAGGCCCAGGCCGACTATGCCCGCACGGCGCTGGCCGGCACCCGCTGGGCCGGGCTGCCGCTGCTCTCGTCTGCCGCGCCGTTCCGGGCCGGCGGGCGTGGCGGGGCCGCGAATTTCACCGAAATCCCCGCCGGCCCGGTGCGGATGCGCAACCTGTCTGATCTTTACATCTTCCCCAACACGCTCGTCACCCTTGAGATGACCGGGGCTGAAGTGACCGACTGGCTGGAACAATCGGCCGCGCTTTTCCACCAGATCGCCCCGGGCGAGGTGGATGCCCCGCTCCTTGACGTCGCCGTGCCCTCCTTCACCTACGAGGTGATTCCCGACCTGTCATATGCCATCGACCTCAGCCAGCCTGCGCGCTTTGATCCCGAAGCCCGGCTGATCAACCCCGATGCCCACCGGATCGTCGGTCTCAGCTTGGGCGGCCGCTTGCTCCAGCCCGACGAAACCGTGCTTCTGGTCACCAACAACCACCGCGCCAGCCGGGCCGCGGCCGCGCCCTGCCCGCGCAAGCCCACGGTCGTGCTGGCAGATGGCGCGCGCACGCAAACGGTGCTTCGCGACCATATCAGCAGGCAAGGTGTCGTCGGCACGCCACCACACCGCAACTGGCATTTCCTGCCGATGCCCGGCACCTCTGTCCGGGTCGAAACCGGCATCGGCGCCGAGGCGCATCTGACCGATATAGCGGCGATGCGCCCCCAGCTGATCGAACGCGCCGAGAGCGGCTTCCTGCACTACCGGCTGCACCTGTGATCGGCTATAGGCGCTCCACCAGCGGAGGCCCCCATGTACGACGCCCTGTTCTTCGACCTTGACGGAACCCTGATCGACACGGAAAGCATCGCGCTTGCCACCGGCATGGCCGCCTTTGCAGCCCACGGCCATCCGGTGGATGATGCCTTCATGCACGCGCTTGTCGGCAAGGACGAACCGACCGCCGCCCGCATTATCCGCGCTGCCCTGCCCCATGCCGACCATGAGGCGGTCAATCGCCACTGGCGCGAAGGCTTCGCCGCCGGGGTCGACCGCGGACTGCAGCTGAAACCCGGAGCGGCCGAACTGCTGGCCGCCATACGCCAGCCCATGGCCATCGTGACCTCCACCGGGCGCGTCGGCGCACATCGCAAGCTCGGCATCGCCGGCATCGCGCAGGTCTTTGCCCATGTCGTCACCCTGGACGATGTGACCGCTCCCAAGCCCGCGCCCGACCCCTACCTCCTCGCCGCCTCGCTCTTCGGCTTCGACCCCACGCGCTGCCTGGTGTTCGAGGACAGCGAGACCGGCGCCGAATCCGCCCACCGCGCCGGCTGCACCGTGGTGCAGGTCCCCGATGTCGTGCCCAGCGAGGGCCGCTGGGCGCACCACCTCGCCCCTGACCTTCTGACCGGCGCACGGATGGCCGGGCTGATCTAGGACATTCGAGCCTGTCTGATGCGATCCCTGTCGGCCCGGTTCACCCTGCGCTTCGGGCAGGCACCGTCCGCAGACACCCCCTCGCCGATCGCGGGTCAGGGGAGGTCAGAAGCAGGATGGGGGACCATCCAAAGGTTAATGCTTCCTGAAACTGGATTTGCAACCCATTGGAAAGGCTCACTCTGGTGACGTGTCCCGGGCAGGGACACCGTTTCAGCAGACCACCACCTGCGCGGGGTCCAGCAGGAACGGGGCGACGATCCCGCAGGTGTCGGCCAGGGGCAGCAGCGTCTCCGGCACCTCCATCCCGATCACCTCACGCATGAACCGCGCCCGCGCCTCGCAGCGGCGGGCGACGTTTGGAAAGCGGGCGGCAAGGTCGGCGCGCAACCTTTCATCGGCGATGACATAGCCATCCTCCATCCGGGTGGACCCATAGACCGCATGGCCGGGGATCACATCCATCTGCATCGCCATGCCGCTGGCCAGCGCATCCGTCGACCCCTCCCGGATCGGTGACGAGACCCACTCGTCCAGCCCGATCAGGTGGCCGGGGTTAAGCGTCACGCCGAACACCTCGGCGGGCAACGCCGCCATCATGTGCCGCCAGACATAGCCCCCCGAAACCCCGGGCCGCATCATCGCGCACCACTCGGACATGGCGGTCACGTAGGGCGCGACGAAGGCCTCGACATAGTGCTGCGCGCCGACCGGCAGGTCCGCCGAAGACCGCGCCAGCCATCCCGCCCGGCAGATGTTTGCGCCCCAGTGGCAGATGTTGAACCCGGCGGCCTGACCCAGGACCACCCTCTGCCCCGACGGGCCGCAGAGGCCGGGGGCGCCGCCGATGGCAAAGGTCGGGTGGCAGCCCAGCGGAAGGCCGCCCACCCGCGCGGCCTCATAGGCCTGAAAATCGGTCATCCCCTCCCGCAGGGCGAAGATCAGCCGCTTCAGCGCCGCCGCCGCCATGTGGTTGGCAAACTCCAGCCGCGCGACCTCGGCCGCGTCGACACGCGCCCGAAGACCATCGGCCGGGTGCATCATCAGACCGGTCGCATTCTCTACCCGTGCCGCCAGCCGCCGCAGCGGATCGGCAAGGAAGGCCGGAATGTCCAGCGCCGTGGCCGGATCGTCCACCTCATCCGCGCCGAACCACTTCCAGCCGATCGTCCCGACCCGGTCATCCAGCGCCAGCATGTCGGCCAGCCACTCCGCCAACCGCCGCCCGCCCCTTGGCTGCGACGGCAGCGACAGACTGGAGCAGTGGCCCACCCGCACCAGCCCCGCCTGCACCAGCGGCGAGACGGCGGTGTAGGCCAGGCACTCGTTGCCCGCCAGCAGCAGCGCGTCGCCCGGTGTCACCACCAGCACCGCCTCTTCGAAGCGGGGGTCGAATCCTGTCAGCCAATGCAGGTTCGCCGCGTGCTCGCGGTCACCGTAGACCACGATCACCTCGTAACCCTTCTCCACCGCAGCACCGCGCAGCGCCCTCAGCCGCGCTTCGCATTCGGGAAGGGAAAGGGCAGGGGGCAGGTCGGGCGTGCCGTTGTCAGGCCAGTCGATCCGGATGAGTCGCGTCATGGTGGCGGTCCTCCCTGACTGGTAGCCTAGTCCACGCCGTCCCCTCAGACTACCGCATTCCGCGCCCGATGGGCCGCACTTGCAGCCCCCGATCTTTCCCCCTATATCGCAGGGTGAGAGGTTGGCGCGGGCGAGCGCCTCGCCAACCCGGTCAGGTCCGGAAGGAAGCAGCCGTAACGAGCCCCGCTTGGGTCGTTGTCCAGCCTCTCACCCTTACCCTTTTCTTGTCCGCGATTCACGCCGCCATCAGGGCGCACGCAGTTCGGCATACTCGCCTCCGGTGCGCAGCGTCACGGTCACCGGCGCGTCCGAGCGGTTGCGCCAGAACCAGCCGTGGTTGCCGGTGAAGGCCGCGACCAGCTCGCCACTCTGTTCCGGGACAGCGCGGCCCTGTTCATAGCTCAGGTTCTGCCCGCCCCCGTCGCCATGCAGGTCAAAGTTCACCACGCCGCCATTCGCGCTCCAGAAGAAGCGGGCGGTCTGACCCTCTTCCATCGCCAGCTTCACCTCGATCCCCTCACCCGGGGCGAGGGTATAGCTGACCTCATCACGCCACTCCGGCGCGGTGGCTTCGGCCACGGCAGCCTCCACCGGGTCGGGTGTCGCGCTGACCGCTTCGGGCGCTGGCGCCTCTACCCCCACCGAGGCTGCTTCAGGCGCCCCGACCAGCGCAACCAGCGCCGCAAGCTGCGCGTCGATCCGGTCCAGCCGGGCCAGGACCTCAGGCGCAGCGGCGGCGGGGGGTGGCTGTGAAGCAACCGCAGCAATTGCCGCCGCATCGGCCTCGGCCTCGGCGGCAAGCTGTTGCTTGATCTCGCCCATCTCGGTCAAACCTGCAAGCGCACCCACCCCCGTCGGGTCAATCCCGTATTCGGCGGGCAACCAGAACAGGACCAGGACAGCACCAGCTGCCCCGGCTGCGAAGAGGGTCGACCGGATCAGGCCGCGCGGCGTGGCGGGAACGGACTGCACGGCGTCGGCCCGGGTGTCAAAACGGTTGGTCATGCTGTTTCCCTTTCAGGCAACGAAATAGCCGGTGATCTGCAGGCCCATCAGGGCAAAGCCGGCCACCATCATCAGGACATTTGCGGCATAGGCCTGCCGCGCGAAGGCAGGACGCCCCCGCCAGTGGGTCATCACCAACAGGATCAGTGCCAGCGCCATCATCTGCCCCAGCTCCACGCCGACATTGAACGCGATCAGGTTGCCCATCAGCCCGTCGGGCGAGATCTCGTAGTCCTGGATCTTGGTCGCAAGGCCAAAGCCGTGCAGCAGGCCGAAGACCAGCGTCGCGGCCTTGGTGTCGGGTTGCACCCCGAACCACAGCCGGAACGCCCCCAGATTGTCCAGCGCCTTGTAAACCACCGAAAACGCGATGATCGCATCGATGATGTAGGCGTTGATCGAGATGGACCACCACACCCCCGCGATCATCGTGACCGAATGGCCGATGGCAAACAGGCTGACATAAGTGGCGATGTCCCTGGCGCGGTAGAGAAAGAAGATCACCCCGGCAAGGAACAGCAGGTGGTCATAGCCCGTGACCATGTGCTTGGCCCCAAGGTAGATGAAGGCTGCGGGGCGAAAGCCCGTCACCTCCTGCACATAGCCCGCATCGCCTTCGGTGACGTTGTGGGCAAGAGCCGCCCCCGCAAGCAGTAGCGCGGCAAGGATCGTGCCAAGGGCACCAAGCGCGAGCCACGGCACTGTCGGGCGCAACAACGCCCTGAAAGCATAGGTCATTCTCGTGAATCCTGACTGACGTGACGGGGCAGGCCACCCAAGGCGGGCGGCGGTTCAGACCGCCGTCAGGCGCGGCGGCCGTCGCGGGCCGTCGCGGATCATGCCGTCGGCCGCCACCCCTTCCGGGCGTGACGTGCGCGCTGGCACCGGGTGAAACTCGGCCCCGGCTGCGGCAAGCAGGACCGTCGCGATGTGGTCGTGGTCGCCGGACTCATGGTAGCCTGCCGCCAGATCATGCAAATGGCCGTGCCCGGCGTGAAAGGCGCTGTGCTCTGCTTCGGCGACCAGTGCTGCCGGTCCATGCTTTGCCGCCTCTACCGCAGGGCCCATGGCCAGTGCGAGGACCATGACCAGCGTCGCGCCCAGCGCCCGCAATCTGCCCACTGCCGCCAAAACCCGCATCCGGCCCCTGTTCCCCGCTTGCCTGATCCCCCCCTGGGGGATACCCTCACCTTATGCCAGACCCCCACATCCACGCAAGCCACCCCGCCATCGCCGCCCGGCTGAAACGCGCCGAGGGGCACCTTCGCCGCGTCGTCGAGATGATCGGGGAGGGGCGGCCTTGCGTCGATCTTGCCACCCAGCTCCACGCCGTCAAACGCGCGGTGGCCGAGGCGAAGCGCGCCCTGATCCACGACCACATCGACCATTGCCTGACCAGCACCGGCACGGATGACCTGGCCGAGATCAAGTCGCTGACAAAGCTCCTCTAGATGCTGAAGACCCTCCGCAACCCGACCTTCCGCCACCTTTTCGCGGCCCAGCTCGTGGCACTTCTGGGCACCGGGCTTGCCACGGTGGCGCTTGGCCTTCTCGCCTGGCAACTGGCCGGCGACAATGCGGGCGCGGTCCTTGGCACGGCGCTGGCGATCAAGATGGTGGCCTATGTCACCCTTGCCCCGATCGCTGCCGCGATTGCCGAGCGTCTGCCGCGCCGCGCTTTTCTCGTGGTGCTTGACCTGATCCGCGCCGCCGTCATCGCATGCCTGCCCTTCGTCGATCAGGTCTGGCAGGTCTATCTCCTGATCTTCCTGCTTCAGGCCGCCTCTGCCGGCTTCACCCCCGCCTTCCAGGCCGTCATCCCCGACGTGTTGAAAGCCGAAGACGATTACACCAACGCCCTCTCCCTCCTCCGCCTGACCGAGGATCTGGAACAGCTCGCTTCCCCCATCCTCGCCGCACTTCTGCTGACCGTCGTCAGCTTTCCCCTGCTCTTTGCAGGCACGGTCGCGGGCTTCATGGCCTCGGCCCTTCTCGTCCTCACCGCCGACCTGCCAGGCCGGGCGCCGGCCGGACGAAGCCCCTTCTGGTCCGACGTGACCAAAGGCATCCGGATCTACACCGCCACCCCCCGCCTGCGCGGCCTGATGGTGATGGAGGCCGCCGTCGCCGCCGCCGGGGCCATGGTCTATGTCAACACCGTGGTGCTGGTGCAGGCGCGGCTGGGTCTGGGGGCAGAGTCCGTGGCCCTCGCCTTCGCCGGTTTCGGCGGCGGGTCCATGCTCGCGGCGGTCCTGCTGCCGCGCCTCCTTGACCGGCTGGCGGACCGTCCGGTGATGATCGGCGGTGCCGCGCTGATGGTCACAGGCGTCGCCCTCGTGCCGCTGATCGGCAGTCTGCCCGCCCTGATGGCGCTTTGGGCGGTGATCGGCTTCGGCTTTTCCCTGACACAAACCCCCATCGGCCGGATCATCAACCGTTCCGCCCGCGAAGGCGACCGTGGCGCCGTCTTCGCCGCCCAGTTCGCGCTTAGCCACGCCTGCTGGCTGGTGACCTACCCGCTGGCCGGCTGGATCGGCGCTGGCGCCGGCCTCTCGGCGGCCGCACTGGTTCTGGCCGGCATCGGCGCCCTGGGGTTGGTCGCTGTCCTGCGGATCTGGCCCGCCACTGACCGGGCCACCCTGCCCCACGACCATCCCGACCTGCCCCCCGATCACCCGCATCTGGCCGGGCATGATCCGCACCACACCCACCCCTTCGTGATCGACGATCTCCACCGCCGCTGGCCGAAGACCGCCTGACGCCCTATCTTGCCCTTGAACGAAAGGCACCCCGATGACCCTGACCCGCCGCACCGCTCTTGCCACCCTGACCGCCAGCTTCGCCCTTGGCCTTCGCCCCCTCCTGGCCCAGGCAGCCCCCGTCCCGATCCGCGTGGTGAAAGACCCCGACTGTGGCTGCTGCACCGCCTGGGTTGAGGTTCTGGCCGCCGACGGCTTTTCTGCCACGGTCGAGCTTCTGGACCCCGCCGCGCTGCAGGCTCACAAGCTTGCCAGCGCCATCCCGGCGCAGATGGTCTCCTGCCACACCGCCCATGTGGACGGCTATGTCATCGAGGGCCACGTCCCCCCTGCCGACATCCGCCGCCTTCTGGCCGAGCGTCCCGACGCCATCGGTCTCGCCGTGCCCGGCATGCCTTATGGCTCCCCCGGCATGGGCCCGGAAACCGAGCGTGAGGCCTACGCCGTCCACCTCCTCCGCCGCGACGGCAGCACCGAAGTCTTCACCACCTACCCGGCGGCCTGAGGACACGTCCCGTAACGCGGCAATGCAGTCCTCGCCCGCCGCGGGCGGGCGCACCTTGCAAGAACCGCCCCCCCCAAACGCTGGGCCGATCCCCTCCGACAGACCCACTGTCTGAAATTCACCTTTCTTTCTGCGAAAGTATCCCACGGGGAGCGCGAGGGGTGTGAAACCCCTCGCTCCCCACGCCCCCACCGCGCAACCGCCCGGGTTTGTGACTATTCTTCGCCGAGGAAACCCGCCAGACAAGGCGCATGCCGCGCACGCTGATCCTCGTCGCCCCGTTCGTCTTCCTTCTCCTCTGGTCGGCAGGCTTTGCCGTCGCCAAGATCGGCCTTATGCACGCCGGGCCTTTCACCCTGCTGGCGCTGCGCTACTGCATCGCGGTGCTGGTGCTCCTCCCCCTCATCCCGATCCTGAAGCCCAGGCTGCCAAGGGGCCGCGCCGCGCTTGACATCGCGGTCACCGGATTCCTGATCCAGGTCCTGTACTTCGGCCTGTGCTACATCGCCTTCAGGTCAGGCGTCTCGGCGGGCGGGGTGGCGATCGTCGTCTGCCTGCAGCCCATCCTCGTCACCCTGATCGCCCCCCGTCTGGTGGGCGAGGCTGTCAGCCGCCTGCGCTGGCTCGGGCTTGGCCTCGGGCTGGCCGGGGCGCTCACGGTGATCCTCGCCCGCTCCGGCATTGCGGCAGAGCCGCCGCTCGGCATCCTTGCCGCCGTGGGTGGCCTTATCGGGATCACGGCCGGCACGCTTTATGAAAAGCGCTTTGGCGCATCCCAGCATCCGGTCCCCACAAACCTGATCCAGTACGGCGTCGGCGCGCTTTTCGCCCTCCCCCTCGCCCTTGCGGTCGAAGGGGTGCAGGCCGACTGGACGCCCGAGCTCTTCTACACCCTCGCCTACCTCGTGATCGGCAATTCACTGATCTCGATCACCCTCCTCCTCGCGATGATCCGCGCCGGCGAAGTCGCTCGGGTCTCCGCCCTCTTCTACCTCGTCCCGCCGCTCTCCGCCCTCTTCGCCTGGCCCTTGCTGGGAGAGGTCATGCCCCCGCTGGCCTGGGCCGGCATGGCCCTGGCCGCGCTTGGCGTCATGCTCGCCCGCAGCACGCCAAAAGCCGTCTCAGCCTGACAAGGTCAGTAGCTGTTCGGATTGCCGGCGACGGTCGTCCCGGTCCCGCCGTCCACGCCGCCCTGCACCCAGGTCACCGCCTCACCGTCGATCCGCACGTTCCAGCAATCCGGGGCGGCGTCATAGGCAAAGCACATCGTATCGCCCTCGACCGTCCACTTGCCGGCATAGCCATCGCCCTTGATCGTGCCATCCTCGGCATAGAACTCGGTGTAGGCCCCGCTGGCGGTCATGCTGCCCTGCACCGTGTTGCCCGAGATGGCGGCCCGGATCGCATCGCCCGTGGCAAGGTCCTGCGCCTGCGCGACGTGTGGGGCAATGGTGGCAAGAAGAATGGCAAGGTGACGGATGGCAGACATGACGGGCTCCCCTGTTGTGGTTGCGCCGAAGATAGATCGACGATCCGTAATTTCAAAGCCGAAGCCATGGAAACAGCCGTAGGGTGGGTGCCAACCCACCACTGACACCGATTGACGAAATCCCTGACGTCGCTGTCAACCAAATGAAGCCGCATGGCTGTCCGGAGCGACCCAGCGGGGCACCCCGCCCTCAAACCGGCAGGCGGACCCCCAGCAGCCCCGCCAGCCGCCCCATCACCGCCCGGTCCTCTCCGCTCCACTCTGCCGCGCGGCTGGCCCAGAGGACCGCCTCGCTGGAATGGATCAGCCCGTCCGACAGCACCCGCAGATGGTTGGCCCGCAGCGTCTCGCCCGAGCTGGTGATGTCGGCAATCGCCTCGGCGGTCCCGTTCTTCACGGTGCCCTCGGTCGCCCCCTGACTGTCGACCAGCTGATAATCCGCGACCCCCTGGGCTTGCAGGAACTCCCGCACCAGCCGGTGATACTTCGTCGCGATCCGAAGGCGAAACCCGTGCGCTGCCCGGAACCCCGCTGCCGCCGCATCCAGATCGTCGACCGTCTCCACGTCGACCCAGACGCTTGGCACCGCGATGATCAGGTCTGCCTGCCCGAACCCCAGCCGGGCAAGCTCGGTCACCTCATCCTCGCCCAACTGCTCCCGCACGAGGTCGGATCCGGTCACCCCCAGATGGATTCGCCCCGCCGCAAGCTCACGCGGGATCTCGCCCGCGGACAGCAGCACCGGGACCACGCCCTCGATGCCCTCCACCGCGCCGGCGTATTCCCTCTCGTTCCCCGTGCGCCGCATCGTCAGCCCGCGCGCCCCGAACCAGTCGAAGGTATCCTGCATAAGCCGCCCCTTGGACGGCACCCCGATCCGGATCATGTCAGCCCCCGCAGCCGCGCCACCAAACCGGGCCGGATCACGCCCCCAACCGCCGGGATGAAAGCCCCCGCTCCGAGCACCGCCGTCAGCGCGTCATAACGCCCCCCACTGGCAACCGGAGGCATCCCGTCGCCGAGGAAGCTGAAGACGAACCCGTCGTAATACTCCAGCGCCGTCCGCCCGTGGCTTGCCTCGAAGGCCAGACTGTCGACATCCACCCCCCGCGCCGCCAGCGCGTCCAGCCGCGCCGCGAACCGGTCCACCGCCGGGCTGATCGCGGGCAGCATCGGGGTGATCCCGCGCAGATGCGCCAGCGCTGCCGCTGCAGGAGCCTCCAGGCTCAGCAGGTCATACAGCAGCGCCGCTTCCGTCGCCCTGATCGGCGGCGTGCCCGCATCGGCCACCAATGCCTCGGCGCGCGCCGCGATCTCTTCGGCGCTGCGCAGCCCGACGAAGGTCCCCGCTTCGTCGATCAGTTGCGCGGGAGATCCGGCCTGCAACCGCTCCAGCAGGGCCAGCCGCCCTGCAGGCACCGGCGCGCGGCCCGCAAACCGGTCAAGAAGCGCCTTGAACCGCACCGGCCGCCAGACGTGCCGCAACAGCGCCGCGCGCCGCCGCTCGGTCGTCTCCAAGCCCCGGACCGCCGCCATCAGGATCCCGATGTCGCCGGTGACGGGCCGCAGTCGCAACCCGTCCAGCAGATCACGGAACAGGGCGAACACCTCGGCGTCCGCCGCTTCCGGCGCGGCCCGGTCAAAGACCTCATACCCCACCTGCAGGTATTCGCTGGCCCGCCCCGAGCCACGCGCCTGTTTGCGGAACACCTCGCCCAGATAGGCATAGCGCGCCGGTTCCGCCCCATGCGACATGTGGGCCTGAACCACCGGCACGGTGAAGTCGGGCCGGAGCATCATCTCGCCCCGGACAGGATCATCGGTCACATAGGCCCGCGCCCGGATATCCTCGCCGTAAAGGTCCAAGAGGGTTCCGGCGGGTTGCAGAAGATCAGTTTCGACTGTCACTGCTCCCGCCGCGACGAACCGGGCGAGCAGCCGCTCCCCCTCGGCTCGGATGGCGGCCCTGGCGGTCATGCCCGGCCCTCGGCACGGGTTTGGAAAGGCAGCCCCCCACCCTCTCCCTCGCCACGCGGGGGAGGGAAGCGCCCTTCGCCACCGGTTGCCCCACCGCGCCCACGGAAGGCGTCCAGCGCCTCCCCTCCCCCCCCGTGGGGAGGGGAGGGGGGTGGGGAGCACGCCGGCAGGATCATTGCCCCAGCATCCGCTTGACCGCAGCCACCAGATCTGCCCGAGGCACCTCGATCTGCGCCGGCCGGTCCTTCCATTCTTCCAGCGTCGCGCTTTCGGCAATCTTGGTGCCAAGGATCAGGTCCTTCAGGATGACCCTGCCCTCCGCCGCCTCGTTGCCGCCCTGGATGATCGCCACTGGAGACTGCCGTTTGTCCGCATATTTCAACTGGTTACCGAAGTTCTTCGGGTTGCCGAGATACACCTCAGCCCGGATCCCCGCCTGCCGCAACTCCCCGACCATCGCCATGTAATCCGCCATCCGGTCCCGATCCATGACGGTCACGACCACCGGCCCTTCCGACGAACCAGCGACGCGCCCCTTCGCGCGAAGCGCCGCGAGAAGGCGATCCACCCCGATCGACACCCCCGTCGCCGGCACATCCTGCCCGGTGAAGCGCTTGACGAGCCCATCATAGCGCCCCCCGCCGGCCACCGAGCCGAAATTGCGCGGACGGCCCTTTTCGTCGGTGATCTGGAAGGTCAGCTCCGCCTCATAAACCGGCCCGGTATAGTAGCCGAGACCCCGGACGACACCGGGGTCGATGACGATACGGTCGGGGCCGTAGCCTTGGGCCTCCAATAGGGCCGCGATACTCTCCAATTCGTCGACGCCCTCCGACCCGACGGTCGAGGCACCAACGAGTTCCCGCAGCCGGGCGATGGTCGCCGCCCCGCCGTCGCGCTTGGCAGAGGTGAAGCCCATCACGACCTCAGCCTGTTCCGTCGACAGCCCCGCCCCCCTGGTGAAATCCCCGCTGTCGTCCTTCCGGCCTGCTCCCAGCAGCGCCCGAACCCCCTCCGGCCCCAGCCGGTCGATCTTGTCGATGGCGCGCAGGACGATGCCGCGTTCGGCGTGCCTGTCGTCTCCCGCCAGCCCCGCGACCTCCATCACGCCGTTCAGGACCTTGCGGTTGTTGACCTTCACCACATAGTCGCCCCTCGGGATGCCGACCGTCTCCAGCGCGTCGGCGAGCATCGCGCAGATCTCGGCGTCCGCGGCCACCGAACTGGACCCGACCGTATCCGCATCGCACTGGTAGAACTGGCGGAACCTTCCCGGCCCGGGCTTTTCGTTCCGCCAGACCGGTCCCATCGCGTAGCGCCGGTAGGGCGATGGCAGGTCGTTGCGGTACTGCGCCGCGACCCGCGCCAGGGGGGCGGTGAGGTCGTAGCGCAGCGCGAGCCAGCCTTCGTCCTCGTCAGTCCAGGCGAAGACGCCTTCGTTGGGGCGGTCCACGTCGGGGAGGAACTTGCCGAGGGCCTCGACCGTCTCCACCGCGCTCGTCTCCAGGGGGTCGAAGCCGTAGCGGTGGTAGACCTCGGCGATCTGGTCCAGCATGCGCTTGCGGTCGGTCACCTCGGACCCGAAATAGTCGCGGAAGCCCTTGGGGGTCTCGGCGCGGGGGCGGCGGGGTTTGTCCATGGGGTGGCCTTCGCTTTTGGTCGGGGTCCGTGTATCCCTTGGGAGGGTCACGGGCAAGCGGGGGGTGGGATGGATCGGTTGGAGATGCTGGAGGAGAGGGTCGCCCATCTGATGCGGGCGGTGGAGGACCTGTCGGACGTGGTGGCCGCACAGGCCTCCGAGGTGGGTCGGCTGACCCGGCTGGTGGGGATGCTGGCCGAGAGGGAGGCGGAGCGGGAGGCCGCAGGAGACTCCGCACCCCCCAACGTCCGCCCGCCGCACTGGTAGTGTCCCGGGCAGGGACAGGGGGGTCAGGGTAGGCATATCAAGGGGTTAGGTTTGTGTTTTAGGGATTTGTTAACGGGTGGTGTGGTTTAACTTCCACTTAACGCTGGATGTACTGCAACAACACATTCAGCAAGCACATCCCCGACAAGCATAGCTATGTCTGAATCTCCAGCGGGAAGTCCGTTGATCTCAGCATGAGAAGGATCGGCATCAAACGCACCCTCTGACTCGAGTGGGTCGTGAACAACCGCAAATTCAACCAACAACTCCGCGATACTAGAACGCATGTCACCAACTCGTAGCTCCGCTAGTCGACCGCGCTGCTTTCTCTCCAACCTGGACAACATCCGTATCGTTTCGAGCTGTTGCTGTCTCTCACCTTCCAAAATCTCTAACCAGTTTACTGACAAACCCGTCTCATCGGGTTTACTTGGACGAAGCCGGAAGTCGCCTCCATCCACAGTTCCATCTTCCCTTATCATGCTCGGCTTCACGTACCGAACAACATGGTCTCCATCCGGCAAGAGATCGCCTTTCATGCGTAGACTAGACCCCTTAGGTCAAAAGCTTGAATTTGCTTCCGCAACCCGTCAAAATTGTCTCTTCCGACCACCCGTGAAACTGCTGCGGAACCAGAACGCCTTTTGAAGATCACAAACTGCAGGGTCTGTAATCCAAGAAACTGAAGACCCACATGGCTTCCATGGGCGTCCTTCCAGACAAGTCGCAAATTACCGTTGTCAAGCAAAACAAGACTCCCACGCCGGAGCATTGGCTCTTTGCGAACAAATTGCCAGAATCCGAGCTCTGATGTCGGCCTTACAGTATAACCATCGTGAAGAGCATCCTGCATAAGCGCCGATATGCGCTTCACATAATGCTGCCTATCAGCTTTGGACTGCGCGGCTTTCTGTTGGTACTCGGCTGCAAGCATCTGATCGGGCGCAGAAAATCTAACCAAGTTATCCGTGAGCGTAATTGATTGGCTGCTGGCCAATCTAAACCCCTTGTAGATCCTCTTCTCTCCAGACGACTTGCGAGGCGCTTGCGAAAAAGCTGATGAGCTTTCAAACGGTCCCAAATCATTTGGGATTGCAAAGGCATCAGAAAATGACGACGATTTAGCCTTTAGCAACACGTTCATTTGACATGCCTGGCGGGTTTCCAATATTGCTCTTGAACTTCACGCCTTGTCATAGACAAGAAGCATTTAATAATCGCATCATGTGCTTTGTCGAACCATATGTCAGCCTCTGATTTAGTTGCTTGGCCCAGGCGCCCCATTGCACGAATTTCGACTATCAATGCTGAAACACTTTCTCTATCTGCCTCTTGTTCCGTTCTTTCTCCATTGCTAATTGCAACTCTCAACTGCAGGTTGGACTCTATGGTGTAAAGATAGGTACAACTGAAGCCAGGCGGAGCAATCAACTCCGTGCCGACAGGCGGAACAGAGAAACCAGCTATAACAGACCCAGTGTCTTCAGGGCCGCGCCAAAAATCACTCACTTCAATTAGATTTATATAAGTTAGTTCGCACAGATCAATTCTAATTTCTTCCTCAGACGTCTCCGTTCTGACAAAGTCCTCGAATATCCTAAAGTATCGATCATAGGAGGGCTTAAGGTTCTCAAAAAAGTGAGGATAGTCCTCTCCTTTCCTGCGCCAATTGAGCATAAAAGAATTCTTTTGGACCTGCAGTAAGTTTATTTTGTCTTCAGCAATAAACCAATAACGAGGCAGAGGAAAGAACTCGCCGCTTGCCGCCTCAAAGACCTCTGCTCCGCCAACTGGCGACTGCTGCTCAACAACCGGGAACTCTTCGCGAAACTTTGCCCATAACAAACCAATATGCTCGCTCCGCAAGGAAAAGAGCGGTGGATTGAAGTAAGTGGCAATCACCAACTCGTTTATTGGTGGGTTGTCGAAACGAATACGCATCTTTCCTCTATCGCCGGCCCACGAGACGGTCTCGTGAGTGCCCTTACTACATATAGTTGGCTCAAGCATTCTTGCTACATTGGAGACCAAATGTGTAGCGGAATTTTCCAGTCTAGATCGGAGCGGCGCCGCATCCAACCCATCGCAGCGCCTCACCCCCTCCCAAACCACTCCTCCACCTTGTCCAGCACGTCGTCGATGATCCCGCCGTCGCGGGCCTCTGGTCCCGTGAACTTGAGGAGGTAGCCGCCGCGGATGACCTCCCTTCTTATCGTCAGGCCCTGTCTCAGCTGCAGCAGGCGGCGGGGGCGGGGTTTGGGGATCGTCAGGTCGGGGGGTGAGGCGATCAGGTCGGTGATCAGGGGGGCGACGCTTTGCCATTGGGCGGTCAGGCCGGAGGGTTTCGTCTCCACCAGGGTATGGGTCAGAAGATCCTCGCCGCCGAGGCGGAGGGCGGTGGCGAGGCGTTCCATCCGCTCGATCGACAGACGCTCGGGCGTGGCGAGGGTGCCGTCGAGGGCGGAGACGACCTCGGCGAAGGCGCGGAGGCGGGTGCGGGTCTGGCGGGTGGCTGTCGGGTAGAGGGCGGCGATGGCGGCGTCGGTCGTCTCGAAATGGCCTTCGTCGACCGCGTTCAGGATGAGGGTGCCCTTCTCCCACGGCGAGACCTGGGCGCGGTTCTCGTTCTCGCTCACCATGGCAGCGAGGGCGAGGGCGACGGACCCGGGGGAGCGGAGGAAGGCGGGGATGGTGGTGTGGCCGAGGGCTGCGCAGGCGGTGAGGCGGCGGAGGCCGGAGATGAGGCCGTAGAGGTGGGGGATGCCGGTTTCAGCGGGCCGGGGTTGGGAGAGGCGCCAGACCTCGATGGGGAGGCGGAGGCCTTCGGCGGCGATGGAGCGCTGGAGGTCGGCGAGCGCGTCGGGGGCGAGGGTGGTGCGGTCGCGCAGGAGGGCGGCGGGGTCGATCTGGGCAATGGGCAGGTGGTGGAGGGGGTCCATGGGCGGTGCTCCTTTGGCAGGGAGGGAAGCGCATGGGGGTTAAGGTGGGGTTTGGCGGGCGTGCGGGTCAGATCTCTTCGACCGCGAGGACGCCGTGGAGGGATTTGATCGCGCCCTTGATCTGCGGGGTGACGGGATAGGGGTCGGGAAGGGTGATGTCGACCTCACGCCCCGAGGGGTCGGTGATGCAGAGGGTGATCTGGGCGCGGGTGCGGTTGGCGGGCTGGGCGACGCGGGCGAGGAGGGAGGCGAGGGAGGGGACGGCCTCGGGGCGGGCGAGGTGGATGCGGAGGGCTTGGGCGCCGGCCGAGGCGGTGGCGGCGTCGATGGGGGTGATGGCCTGGGCGAGGAGCTTGAGGGTGTCGCCTTCAAGCTCGGCCTTGACGGTGAGGACGACGTTGGAGCCAGGGTCGAGGTGGTCGCGGGAGGCTTCCAGGACTTCGGAGAAGCAGGTGACTTCGTAGAGGCCGGTGGGGTCGGAGAGCTGGATGAAGGCGAAGCGGTTGCCGCGGGCGGATTTGCGTTCCTGGCGCGAGGAGACGGAGCCGGCGAGTTTGGCGGTGATGGGGCTGGAGCGTTCGGCGCGGGCGGTAACTTCGGCGAGGGTCTCGACCTTCTGGCGCTTGAGGGCGGACATGTAGTCGTCGAGCGGGTGGCCGGAGAGGTAGAAGCCGATGGCCTGATGTTCCTGGGCGAGGCGTTCGACGGGGAGCCAGTCGTCGCGGAAGGGGAGGCGCGGTTCGGGGATGTCGGCCCCGGCGGTGCCGAAGAGGGAGTTCTGGGCGGAGGCGGTGGCCTCGTGGATGGCGGCGGAATAGGCGGTGAGGGGGTCGAGCGCCTCGAACACGCGGGCACGGTTGGGGTCGAGGGCGTCGAAGGCACCGGCGCGGGCGAGCATTTCGAGTGGGCGCTTGCCGATGCGCTTGAGGTCGACGCGGCGGGCAAAGTCGAAGAGGGTGGCGAAGGGGCGGTCCTCGTGGTCCTCCTCAAGCCTTGCGGCTTTCGTCGGACCCTCGTCCCAGCCGGCAGGAAGTGAGCTGGCCGAGGTGCCTTGCGGCGCAGCAAGTTTCCCCGCCCCGGTGGCGCGGCGGGCCTGGACGATCAGCTGCATCGCGTCGACGCCGACGTTCTTCAGCGCGCCGAGGCCGTAGACGAGGGCGTTGTCGCGGACGGTGAAGCTGGCGAGGGAGGCGTTGACGCAAGGGGCAATGGTTTTCAGGCCAAGCTTGTCGACCTCACGCTTGTAGACGGCGAGCTTGTCGGTGAGGTGGAGGTCGCAGTTCATCACGGCGGCCATGAATTCGGCGGGGTAGTTCGCCTTGAGGTAGGCGGTCTGGTAGCTGACCACGGCATAGGCGGCGGCGTGGGATTTGTTGAAGCCGTAGTTGGCGAATTTCTCCAGGAGGTCGAACACCTCGCCGGCCTTTTCCTTGCCGATGGCGTGGGTGGTCTGCGCGCCTTCGATGAACTTCGGGCGTTCGCGGGCCATTTCCTCGGGGTTCTTCTTGCCCATTGCCCGCCGCAACAGGTCAGCGCCGCCGAGGGAGTAGCCGGCCATGACCTGGGCGATCTGCATCACCTGTTCCTGGTAGACGATGATGCCCTGCGTCTCGGCCAGGATATGGTCGATCGTCGGGTGGATCGATTCCAGGTCCTTTAGGCCATTCTTCACCTCGCAATAGGCGGGGATGTTCTCCATCGGGCCGGGGCGGTAGAGGGCCACGAGCGCGACGATATCCTCGATGCAGGTCGGCTTCATCCGCCGCAGCGCGTCCATCATGCCCGAGCTTTCCACCTGGAAGACGGCGACGGTCTTGGCGGCGGCGTAGAGGTCATAGGCGGGCTGATCGTCCAAGGGGATCAGGTTGATGTCAAATCTGATGCCGCGCAGGGCGAGGAGGTCCATCGCGTTCTGAATCACGGTGAGGGTCTTGAGACCAAGAAAGTCGAATTTCACGAGGCCCGCCGCTTCGACCCACTTCATGTTGAACTGGGTGGCCGGCATGTCCGAGCGCGGATCGCGATACAGAGGCACCAGTTGGTCCAGCGGGCGGTCGCCGATCACGACGCCTGCGGCATGGGTCGAGGCGTTGCGGTAGAGGCCTTCGATTTCCTTGGCGTAGTCGAGAAGGCGTCCCACGACCTCTTCCTTCGCGGCTTCGCGCAGGCGGGGTTCGTCGGCGAGGGCCTTGGTGATGCTGACGGGTTTCACGCCTTCGACCGGGATCATCTTCGACAGCTTGTCGACCTGCCCGTAAGAAAGTTGCAACACCCGGCCCACGTCGCGGACCGCAGCCTTCGACAGCAAGGCGCCGAAGGTGATGATCTGCGCCACCCGGTCGCGGCCGTATTTGTTCTGGACGTAGGTGATGACCTCTTCCCGGCGGTCCATGCAGAAGTCGATGTCGAAGTCAGGCATCGACACGCGCTCGGGGTTCAGGAAGCGTTCGAACAAAAGCGCATAGCGCAGGGGATCAAGGTCGGTGATCCGCAGGGCATAGGCGACGAGGCTGCCCGCACCCGAACCCCGGCCCGGGCCGACGGGAATGTTGTGATCCTTGGCCCAGTTGATGAAATCGGCCACGATCAGGAAGTAGCCGGGAAAGCCCATCTTTTCGATGATGCCAAGCTCGAAATCCAGCCGGGCCTGGTATTCCTCGGGCGTGGCGGAATGGGGGATGATCTGCAAGCGGGCCTGCAGGCCGGCGTTGGCCTGACGGCGGAGTTCGTCCACCTCGTCATCGGCGAATCTTGGCAGGATGGGCGCATGCTTCTTGACCGCGAAAGCGCAGCGGCGGGCGATTTCGACGGTGTTCTCCAGCGCCTCGGGCAGGTCGGCGAAGAGGGCGCACATTTCGGACTCGGACTTGAAATAGTGCTGCGGCGTCAGGCGGCGGCGGGGCTGCTGCTGGTCGACATAGGCACCCTCGGCGATGCAGATCAGCGCGTCATGCGCGAGATACATCGAGGATTTCGGGAAATAGACGTCGTTGGTGGCGACGAGGGGGAGGTTCAGGTCATAGGCGAGTTCCACCGCGCCCCGTTCGGCGAGGGTCTCGTTCTCGGACAGCTGGCCGGACGATCCGGGGTGGCGCTGCAGTTCGACATAGAGCCGGTCGGGATAGATGGCGGCAAGGCGTTGAAGGAGGGCGCGGGCCTTGGCGGTTTGCCCCGCGGCGTGGAAGCGGCCCATTGGACCATCCGGGCCGCCGGTCAGGCAGATCAGCCCGGCGGAGTGCTGCGAAAGCTCGTCCAGCGTGACCTGCGGCAGGTTGGCGGCGGTGGACATGGTGCCGTCGATGTAGAGCCGCGTGTTCAGTTGCATCAGGTTGAGGTAGCCGGCCTGATCCTGCGCCAGAAGGACGATGGGCGCGGGCGCGCGGGGCCGTTCGCCGGGTTGGGCCGGGTCATGCGCGACGCTGATCTGGCAGCCGATGATCGGCTGGACACCTGCGCCCATGGCGGTGACGGAGAACTCCAGTGCCGCGAACATGTTGTTCGTATCGGTCACGGCGACAGCGGGCATCTGGGCCTTTTGGCACAGCTCCACCAGTTTCTTGACCGGCACCGCGCCTTCGAGAAGCGAGTGTTCGGTATGGGTGCGAAGGTGGATGAATCGGGGAGGTGCGCCGGGCATGGGACAGAGTTACCCGGCCCGGCGCGTGCTGTCTATGCCAGCCGGGGCACCGGACGAAGCGCGGCAACGGTGGCCAATGCGATCACGGCGGCAAGGCCGGCGAAGGTCGCGAAATCCTGCCAGCCGGGTTTGATCACCATCAGGAAGACAATGGCGAACTGGACGGCATAGTCCATCATCGCAAGGCGCTGGACGCGGCGCAGAAGGGGCAGCGCGGCTTCGGCACCATGGCTGTGGCTCAGTTTCAGCGCCCGCTCGCACGAGGGGCCGAGAATGGCGGCTCCGAAGGTGGCGGTGAAGATCACTCCGGCGAGGCCGAGGACGGTGAACGGCTGCCAGCCCCAGCCGGCGACGTAGAGGAGGGCGACGCCCGAGGCAAGGGTGAAGATGCTTGCCGGGACGAAGAGGCGCGGGGCCAGCAGCACGATCGCCTGGACGAGGGCAAGCTGGGTCTGGGCCGTGCTGCGACCGGCCAGAACGAAGCCGGCGACGATGGTGGCGAAACCGCCGCCGACCCAGAGGACGGCGGCGAGAACATGTGCGAATTTGAGGAGAGAAGCGAGGTCCATGGGAAATCCATTTTGTGTGTATGCTAACGGGTGGAGCGTATAGGAGACGGTGTCCCGAGGGTGAAGTCAGTTGTTCCTTACCCGGCATCAGCGCCTGGAAAACAAGCAGAAGCTGCCCGGATATGCGGCAAAACCGCATAGCAGCTTCGCCGTTTGCCTGATAGTTTCTGCTTGCCTTGAACCCGCGCGCCGCGCTTGATGAATGGACAAGAACAAGGGGCGCGTGGCCCGCTTTACGCCGCATCGGGCGGCCACGCAGGATGCCTCGAATGGGGAGACCGCGGCGGGTTGTCGGATGACTGTAGCGTTTCTGTTGAACGGAACGCCGGTGCGGGTCGAGGGCGTTGACCCGACGCGGACCTTGCTGGATTACCTGCGTGAGGTGCGCAGGCTGACGGGCACCAAGGAAGGCTGCAACGAGGGCGATTGCGGCGCCTGTACGGTGATGGTGACGGACACCGACGGGTCGAAGGCGCTGAACGCCTGCATCCTGTTCCTGCCCCAGCTTGACGGCCGCGCGGTCCGCACGGTCGAGGGGATCGCGGGGCCTGAGGGCCAGATGCATCCGGTGCAGACGGCGCTGGTCGCGCATCATGGCTCGCAATGCGGGTTCTGCACGCCGGGCTTCGTGGTCTCGATGGCGGTGGCGCATCTGAACGGGGCGCGGGACCATGACGACCAGCTGGCCGGGAACCTTTGCCGCTGCACCGGCTATGCGCCGATCATCCGCGCGGCAGAGGCGGCTGCCAGTGAGGCGGTCCCCGAGTGGATGAAGGCCGACCATGACTTTCTTTCTGCCGAAGTATCCCGGGGGTCCGGGGGCAGCGCCCCCGGCGCGTTCAGCCCGCGTGACAGCGATGAGTTGGCGGAGTGGTATCTGGCGAACCCGAATGGCGTGTTGATCGCCGGGGCGACGGATGTGGGGCTTTGGGTGACGAAGGGCCTGCGGGATCTGTCTCCGGTCGCGTTCCTGTCGGGGGTTGCGGACCTGAAGGGCATCGAGGTGCAGGGCGGGCAGTTGCACGTTGGTGCCTGCGTCACGATTGCCGCCTTGCGCGCTGCGGTGGCGGAGCGGTTGCCATCCTTTGGCGAACTTTTGCGGCGGTATTCCAGCGAGCAGGTGCGGAATGCGGCGACGATCGGGGGGAACATCGCCAACGGCTCGCCCATCGGAGACGGGCCACCTGCGCTGATCGCCTTGGGCGCGACGCTGCATCTGCGGCGGGGCGACGAGATGCGGGCGCTGCCGCTGGAGGACTTCTTCCTTGACTACCGCAAGCAGGACCGTCGCCCGGGCGAGTTCGTGGCGGGGGTGTCCTTCCCCGAAGTTGCGCCCGCCCTGCGGTGCTACAAGGTGTCGAAGCGGTTCGATCAGGACATCTCGGCGGTCTGCGGGTGTTTCAATGTGAGCGTCGAGGGGGGTGTGGTGACCCAGGCCCGCATCGCCTTTGGCGGGATGGCGGGGGTGCCGAAGCGGGCGTCCCTGGCCGAGGCGGCTTTGCTGGGCCAGCCCTGGACGACTGCGACGGTCGAGGCGGCGGCCAAGGCAATGGCGGGGGATTTCACGCCGCTGTCGGACATGAGGGCCTCTGCCGCTTACCGGCTGACCACGGCGCAGAACCTGATGATCCGGTATTTCCATGACCTTGCGGGCGTGCCCGTCTCGGTGCTGGGGGTGCGGGCATGACGATGGGCAAACCCCTGCCCCACGATGCAGCCCCCCTGCATGTGACCGGGGAAGCGCGCTATGTGGACGACATCCCCCTGCCGGGCAACGCGCTGCATCTGGCCTTCGGGCTGTCAACCGTGGCGCATGGCGAGATCACCGGGATGGACCTTTCCGCGGTGCGGACTGCGCCGGGGGTTGTCGCGGTGCTGTCGGCAGGGGATTTCGCCGAGATGCCGGATTGCAGCCCTTCGGCGCATGATGAGCCTTTGCTGGCGGTTGGGACCGTGCATTACGTCGGCCAGCCGGTATTTCTGGTGGTGGCAGACAGTCATCTGGCCGCCCGGAAGGCGGCGCGGCTGGGAAAGGTCAGCTACCGGGAGCTGCCCGCTATCCTGACGGTAGACGAGGCCATGGCGGCGGGGAGCCGGTTCGAGCAGGGGCCGGTGGTCTGGGCGAAGGGCGATGCATCTCGCGCCATTGCGGCGGCTTCGACAGTGGTCGAAGGGGCGTTCGAGGTTGGCGGGCAGGAGCATTTCTATCTGGAGGGGCAGGTCGCGGCGTGCCTGCCGCAGGAGGGGGGCGACATGGTCATCCACTCCTCCACCCAGCATCCGACCGAGGTGCAGCACAAGGTGGCCCATGCGCTGCATCTGCCGATGAGCGCGGTGCGGGTCGAGGTCCGCCGGATGGGCGGGGGGTTCGGTGGGAAGGAATCCCAGGGGAACGCGCTGGCGGTGGCTTGCGCGGTGGTGGCGCATCTGCTGGGGCGGCCAGCCCGGATGCGCTATGACCGGGATGATGACATGGTCATCACCGGCAAGCGGCATGACCTGCGGATCGTCTACCGCGCCGGGGTGGACGGCGAGGGGCGGATTCTGGGGCTGGAGTTCCGGCATCTCTTCCGATGCGGATGGTCACAGGACCTGTCACTGCCAGTCGCGGACCGGGCGATGCTGCATGCGGACAACTGCTATCACCTGCCCAACATCCGGATTGAATCGCACCGGCTAAAGACGAACACCCAGAGTGCCACGGCGTTCCGGGGCTTTGGCGGTCCGCAGGGGATGGTGGGGATCGAGCGGGTTCTGGACCATGTGGCCTTTGCGCTCGGGCGGGAGCCGTTGGCGGTGCGCAAGGCCAACTTCTATCGACCAATGGTTGGTTCCGCGGCAGCCCCCGGGGGCGCTTCGCCCCCCGGACCCCCAGAGGATATTTCCGGACATGGAATGGACGGGGAGGATTTGACCTCGCGCGGGGCGGCTGGCGGCACCGGGTCCCATGCGCTGCCGGAGGATGGGCCGGTGCAGACGACGCCCTTCCACATGCCGGTGGAGGATTTCATCGGGCATGAGCTGGTGGCGGAGTTGGAGCGGACCTCTGGTTATGCGGCGCGGAAGGCGGAGATTGCCCGCTGGAATGCGGGATCGCCGATCCTGAAGCGGGGGATCGCGCTGACGCCGGTGAAGTTCGGGATTTCCTTCACGCTGACCTGGCTGAACCAGGCGGGGGCGCTGGTGCATGTCTATCAGGACGGGTCGATTGCCCTGAACCATGGCGGGACCGAGATGGGACAGGGGCTGTTCCAGAAGGTGGCGCAGGTTACCGCCTCGGTCTTCGGGGTGGATGCTTCGGTGGTGAAGATCACGGCGACGGATACGGGCAAGGTGCCGAATACCAGCGCCACGGCGGCAAGTTCGGGGGCGGACCTGAACGGGATGGCGGCGAAGGCGGCGGCGGAGACGATCCGGGCGCGGCTGGCGGAGTTCATCGCCGACAAGCATCAGGCGAAGGCGTCTTCGGTGCGGTTCGTGGATGGCGAGGTTCGCGTGGCGGGCGAGGTTTATGGATGGGCGCAGGTGGTGGCCTGGGCCTATCAGGCGCGAGTGTCTCTGTCCTCGACCGGGTTTTATGCCACGCCGAAGATCGTGTGGGACCGGGTGAAGGGCGTGGGGCGGCCGTTCTTTTACTTCGCCTATGGGGCGGCGGTGACGGAGGTGGTGATTGACCGGCTGACCGGGGAGAACCGGATCCTGCGGGCGGATATCCTGCATGACACGGGGACCTCGCTGAACCCGGCTTTGGATATCGGGCAGGTCGAGGGGGCTTATGTTCAGGGCGCGGGGTGGCTGACCACGGAAGAGCTGGTCTGGGACGGGAAGGGTCGGCTGGCGACGCATGCGCCCTCGACCTACAAGATCCCGGCCTGTTCGGACCGGCCGGATGTGTTCAACGTCAGCCTGTGGGGAAGGCCGAACCGCGAGGATGCGGTGGGCAAGTCGAAGGCGGTGGGCGAGCCGCCGCTGATGCTGGGGATCTCGGCCCTGTATGCGCTGTCGGACGCAGTGGCGGCTTGTGGGGATGGGTCAGTCTATCCTGGCTTGGATGCCCCGGCGACGGCGGAGCGGGTGCTGATGGCCGTGCGGAGGGTGGAGCATGTTTGACCTTTCGGGATTGGCGGCGGCTTTGGCGGCGCAGGGACGGGTGGCCCGGGTGGTGATTGCGTCGGTCGAGGGGTCGAGCCCGCGTGAGGTTGGGGCGGCGATGCTGGTCTGGGGGAGCGGGCAGTCGGGGACGATTGGCGGTGGGGCGCTGGAGTTCGAGGCCGCGGCGCGGGCGCGACAGGCTCTGGCGGGGGGGCCCCCGTCCCCCCTCCCCCAAGAGGGGGGAGCGGGGCGCTCGGTGGGAGGCGCCTCGGAGGATGACGGGTGGGCTGGGGGGGCATTGGTTGACCGTGTCGCGCTTGGCCCATCGTTGGGCCAGTGCTGCGGCGGGGCTGTCACGCTGTGGACGGAGGTGTTCGATGCGTTGCCGGTAGGCGAGGCGGGGGTGATCGCGCGGGGGCCGGGGGAGATGCCTCTGGCGGTGAAGCGGGTGCTTGTGGCGGCGCGGGGGCAAGGGGTGCGGCCCTCGCCCGGGCTGGTGGCGGGGTGGCTTGTGGAGCCGGTGGCGGAGGCCGGTCGCGAGGTCTGGGTCTGGGGTGCCGGGCATGTGGGGCGGGCTTTGGTGGCGGTGCTGGCGCCGTTGCCGGGGGTCGCTGTGACCTGGGTGGATGTGAGCGCGGAGCGGTTTCCCGGGGTGGTGCCGGAGGGGATGACTGTCGTGCCGGCCAGCGATCCTGCGCTGCTGGTGGGGCATGCGCCGGTGGGGGCGGAGCATCTGGTGGTGACTTACAGCCACGCGCTGGATCTGGAGCTTTGTCACCGACTTTTGCAACGCGGGTTCCGGTCCTGCGGGCTGATCGGGTCGGCGACGAAATGGGCGCGGTTTCGGGCTCGGCTGGGGGCTTTGGGGCACTCGGGTGAGGCGGTGGCGCGGATCAGGTGTCCGATTGGCGACCCCTCGCTGGGCAAGCATCCGCAGGCGATTGCGGTCGGGGTGGCGGCGGAGTTTTTGCGCGGGGCTGTGGCCCTGCGGGGGGAGATGCGGGCATGACTTTGCTGTTGGGCGTCGAGGGGGTGACGAAGGCCTATCCGGGGGTGGTGGCGAACAGCGATGTGTCGTTCCAGATCAGCGAGGGTGAGGTTCACGCGCTGCTCGGGGAGAACGGGGCGGGGAAGTCGACGTTGGTCAAGATGATCTATGGGCTGGTTCGGCCTGATAGTGGGCGGATGACGCTGCGGGGGGCGGCTTATGCGCCCGCCAAGCCGGCCGAGGCTCGGCGGTCGGGGGTGGCGATGGTGTTCCAGCACTTTTCCCTCTTCGAGGCGCTGAACGTGGCGGAGAATGTGGCTCTGGGGATGGAGAACCCGCCGCCGATGAAGGCTTTGGCGGGGCGGATACGGGAGGTCAGTCAGGAGTATGGGCTGCCCTTGGACCCGTCGCGGATGGTGGGGGATTTGTCAGCGGGGGAACGGCAGCGGGTGGAGATCATCCGCTGTCTTTTGCAGGACCCGAAGCTGCTGATCATGGATGAGCCGACGAGCGTGCTGACGCCGCAGGAGGTGGAGATCCTGTTCAGGACGCTGCGGCAGCTCGCGTCGGAGGGGACGGCGATCCTGTATATTTCCCACAAGCTGGAGGAGATCCGTTCGCTTTGCGATGAAGCGACGATCCTGCGGCGGGGCAAGGTCGTGGCGACCTGCACTCCGCGCGACCGGACGGCGCGGGAGATGGCGGAGCTGATGGTGGGGGCGGTGCTGACGCCCCCGGTCCGGGCGGGGCGGGCGAAAGGGGAAGTGGCGCTGGAGGTCTTGGGGCTTTCGGTGGCGTCGCCGATCCCGTTCGGCACGTCGTTGAAGGATGTTGGTTTCACGGTGCGAAAGGGTGAGGTTCTGGGGATTGCCGGGGTGGCGGGCAACGGGCAGGACGAATTGCTGCTGGCGCTGTCGGGGGAGCTTCGCAGTTCTGCGGGCGCGGTGAAGATCGCCGGGGTTGCGATGGGGGAGGCCGGCCCGAACGAGCGGCGGCGAGCGGGCCTCGTTGCGGCGCCGGAGGAGCGGCTGGGCCATGCGGCGGCGCCGGACATGAGCCTGGTGGAAAATGCACTGCTGTCTGGCGTGGTGCGGCGGGGGCTGACGAAGCGGGGGTTCATTGACTGGGCGGCGGCGGAGGCATTTGCGGCGGGGATCGTGAAGGACTTCGACGTGCGGACGCCGGGGACGCATGTCGCGGCACGGGCGCTGTCGGGGGGAAACCTGCAGAAGTTCGTGGTGGGGCGGGAGTTGAGCCAGACGCCGAGCGTGATCGTCATCAACCAGCCGACCTGGGGCGTGGATGCGGCGGCGGCGGCGGCGATCCGGCAGGCGATCCTCGACCGCGCCTCGGGAGGGGCCGCGGTGGTGGTGATCAGTCAGGACCTCGATGAGCTTCTGGAGATCGCGGATGACTTTGCCGCTCTGAACGGCGGGCGGCTGACGCCGACACGGCCAGTGCAAGGGCTGACGGTGGACGAGATCGGGCTGATGATGGGCGGGACCCATGGCATGGAGGTGGCGCATCATGGGTGAGATCCCTGCACTTGCCCTTGGCGCCCCCCACCCCCGGCCCCTCCCCACGGGGGGGAGGGGTGGTGACGAGTCTGGGTCGTTGCGCGTCGGGTCGGGCGTTGCAGGGGGGCTGTCTGCCCCCCTCGTCGCTGCGCGCCTCACCCCCCGAGGATATTTTCGCAAAGATGAAAGGGCTTCAGGGGGCGTTTCATGCTGAGGCTGGAGCGGCGGCCAAGCCCGAGCGTGTTCTGGGAGCGGGCCTCGCCGTTTTTGGCGGTGGCGCTGACGATGGTGGCGGGGGGGATCATGTTCTGGGTTCTGGGGAAGAACCCGTTCGAGGCGATCAGGACGATCTTCTGGGACCCCTTGTTCAATGACCAATTCGCGGCCTATTCGCGGCCGCAACTGCTGGTGAAGGCGGCGCCGCTGATCCTGATCGCGATTGGTCTGAGCCTGGGGTTCCGGGCAGGGATCTGGAACATCGGGGCCGAGGGCCAGTACATCATGGGCGCGATCTTTGGGGCGGCGGCGGGGCTGGCGGTCTATCCGGTGGAGAGCCGGCTGATTTTTCCGGTGATGATTGTCGCGGGGGCCTTCGGCGGGTTCCTCTGGGCGATGATACCGGCGCTGTTGAAGACGGTATTCCGGACGAACGAGATTCTGGTGTCCCTGCTGCTGGTCTATGTGGCGCAGAATATCCTTGCCATGATGGCGCTTGGCGCGTTGCGCAACCCGGAGGGCGGGGGGTTTCCGGGAAGCCGGAACCTGAGCCAGATCCCCTCGATGGCAAACCCCGAGTTGATTGCGGGGACGGGGATGCATTGGGGGGTCGTCGCGGCCTTCATGGCGGTGATCGCGGGGTATATCCTTTTGCAGCGGCATATCCTGGGGTTCCAGATCAAGCTGGCCGGGCAGGCACCGAGGGCGGCGCGGTTTGCCGGGGTGTCGCCGTCGCGGCTGGTGGTGCTGTGTCTGGGGATATCGGGCGTGCTCGCGGGGCTGGCGGGGGTGTTCGAGGTGACGGGGCCGGCGGGGCAGATCAGCATTGATTTCAACGTGGGATACGGGTTCACGGCGATCATCGTGGCGTTCCTTGGCCGGTTGAACCCGGTAGGCATCTTGTTCGCGGGGCTGTTGATGGCGCTGACCTACATCGGGGGCGAGTTGGCGCAGTTGATGCTGGGGCTGCCGTCGGCGGCGATCCAGGCGTTTCAGGGGATGCTGCTGTTCTTCCTGCTCGGGACGGATCTGCTGACCAACTTCCGGGTGCGGCTGACGAAGCGGGAGGTGGCGTGATGTTCGGTGGCATTGATCCGGCGCTGTTGATTGCGGCGCTGATGGTGAACTCGGTTCCGATCATGCTGGCGGCCACGGGCGAGCTGGTGGTGGAGAAGGCGGGGGTCCTCAACCTTGGGGTTGAGGGAATGATGATCATGGGAGCGATCTGCGGGTTTGTGACTGCGGTTGCGACCGGGAATCCGTATCTGGGGTTTGTGGGCGGGGCTTTGGGGGCGATGGCGCTGTCGGCGGTGTTCGGGGTGCTGACGCAGGTGCTCCAGACCAACCAGGTGGCGACGGGGCTGGCGCTGACGTTGTTCGGGCTGGGGCTGTCGAGCCTGATCGGGCAGTCTTATGTCGGGATCAAGCCGCCGGCGACGGGCGATGTGGCCCTGGGGCCGTTGGCGGAGATTCCGTTCCTTGGGGTGGCAGTCTTCAGCCATGACTGGATGGTTTACGGGTCCATCGTGATTGTGGCGGCGGTCTGGTGGGTGCTGAAGTTCAGCCGGATGGGCCTTGTGCTGCGTGCGGTGGGCGAAAGCCATGAGGCGGCGCATGCGCTAGGCTACAAGGTGACGCGGATCCGGATGCTCGCGGTATTGTTCGGGGGGGCGCTGGCGGGGTTGGGCGGGGCCTACATCAGCCTGGTGCGGGTGCCGCAATGGACGGACGGGATCACGGCGGGGGCGGGGTGGATTGCGCTGGCGATCGTGGTCTTTGCGTCCTGGAAGCCGTGGCGGGTGCTGGCGGGTGCCTATCTTTTCGGCGGCATTTCAGTGCTGCAGCTTAACCTGCAGGCAGCGGGGTCGGCGATCCCGGTGGAATACTTGTCCATGGCCCCGTATCTGATAACGATCCTGGTGCTGGTCATCATGTCTTCGGGACGTGGGAAAGCCGCACTGGCCGCTCCGGCCTGTCTGGGCCAGAATTTCCACGCCTCGCGCTAGGGGCCTAACACTCCGGGGGGCAAGCCCCCGCACAATGGGGAGACTACCTATGAAACGCAGACATCTTCTGGCAACGGCAACGCTGGGGCTTGGATTGGCCTTTGGCGGGGCGGCTTTCGCCGAGAGCCATGGCAAGACGAAGGCCTGCTTCGTCTATGTCGGCCCGATCGGCGATGGCGGCTGGACCTATCAGCACCATCAGGGCGCGCTGGCCGTGCAGGAGGAATTCGGCGACAAGGTCGAGATCGCGTTCCAGGAAAGCGTGCCGGAAGGCGCGGACGCCGAACGCGTGCTGACGCAGATGGCTCTGAGCGGCTGCAACATCATCTTCACCACGTCCTTCGGCTACATGGACGCGACGAATACGGTTGCAGCCAAGTTCCCCGACATCAAGTTCGAGCATGCAACCGGCTACAAGCGGGACCATGCCAACGTGTCCACCTACAACGCGCGGTTCTATGAGGGCCGGGCTGTGCAGGGGCATATCGCGGGCAAGATGACCAAGTCGAACAAGATCGGCTACATCGGGTCGTTCCCGATCCCCGAGGTCATCATGGGGATCAACGCCTATTACCTGCATGCCAAGAAGGTGAACCCCGACGTCGAGCTTTCGGTGGTCTGGGCCTTCACCTGGTTCGACCCGGCGAAGGAAGCCGATTCGGCCAAGGCGCTGATCGATCAGGGCGTGGACGTGATTGCGTCGCACACGGATTCGACCGCCCCGCTGGCCGAGGCTGCCAAGACCAACGGCGCGGTGATCGGCTTCGGACAGGCGAGCGACATGACCGAGTACAAGGACGGGCCGCGCGTATCGTCGATCATCGACAACTGGGCGCCCTATTACATCAAGCGCGTCGGTGCGCTGATGGACGGATCCTATGCGCAGGCGGATGCCTGGGAAGGGATCGCGGGCGGCGAGGTCGAGATCGGCGAGATCACGGATGTGGTGCCGGCGGACGTCAAGGCAGAAGCCGAAGCGATGCGCGACGCGATTGCGGCGGGGACCTATCACCCGTTCACCGGCCCGATCAACAAGCAGGACGGCAGCCCCTGGCTGGCGGAAGGTGCCACGGCTCCGGATGGGGATCTGCTGGGCATGAACTTCTACGTCGAGGGGATCACCGGCGAAATTCCCCAGTAAGGGATTTTCGTCCCGGACGAGGGGGCAAGCCCCCCGATCCGGACCGAAAAGTGGGGGTTTCACACCCCCACACCCCGGTGGGATACTTGGGCAAAGATGAAAGGGGCATCGGAGGCGGTGCCCCTTTTCTTCCGGGTGGGGTGGGCTTCATGGACGCTGATTTTCTGATCATTGGTGGCGGGATTGCCGGGATTTCGGCGGCAGCGCGGCTGTCGACGTTGGGATCGGTCATCGTGCTGGAGGCGGAGGAGGCCCTGGCGCACCATGCCAGCGGCCGGTCGGCGGCCTTGTTTGAACCACGCTATGGCGCGCCCCCGGTGGTGGGGTTGTCGCTGGCCTCGGAGGCCTATTTCCGGTCGGTGCCGGGGGTGCTTTCCCCGCGCGGGCTGATGCTTGTCGCCAAGGCCGGGGCTGAAGAAGCGTTCGAGCATGACCTTGTCGCCATGGCCTTCGACCGGATCAGCCTGGACGAGGCGCGGGCCATCGTGCCGGTCCTGAACCCGGAGGTGGTGGCGCTTGCCGGCTACGCCTCACATGCCGAGGATGTGGATACGGACCTGCTGATCCAGGGTTTTGCGCGTGAGGCGAAGGGGCGCGGCGCGCAGGTGATGACGAAGGCGCGGGTCAGCGTGATTGCGCGGGAAGGGATGGGCTGGCGCGTGACGTCGGCGGCGGGAGTTTTCACCGCGCGGATGCTGGTCAATGCGGCAGGGTCCTGGGTGGATCAGGTGGCAGAGCTGGCGGGGGTACGGCCTTTGGGGTTCACGCCCTACCGCCGGTCGATGGCGCGAATTCCGGCACCTGGCGGCCATGACGTCAGCCGTTGGCCCATGCTGTTCGGCCCGGGGGAGGACTGGTATGCCAAGCCCGACGCGGGCGCGCTGATCGTCAGCCCGGCGGAGGAGCACCTGATGGAGCCGCATGATGCCTGGGCCGACGACATGGTGCTGGCCGAGGGGTTGGCGCGCTATGAGGAGATGGTGACGGAACCGGTGACGCGGCTTCTGGCCAGTTGGGCGGGGCTGCGGACGTTCGCGCCGGACCGGGCGCTGGTGATCGGGCGGGATGTGCGGGAGCCGTCGTTCTTCTGGCTTGCGGGACAGGGCGGCTATGGCTTCCAGACCTGTCCGGCGGCCAGCCAGCTGGCGGCAGACCTGATCGGGGGCCGCACCCCCGAGATCGGGGCTCATCTGGTTGCGGCGCTGTCGCCCGCGCGGTTCGGGTGATGGTTTCCGCCGAGACCGGAATTCTGCGCGTGACAGCAGGCAGCGAGCGCGGCAGCATCGCCTCATGAAACGCGCATTGCTTTTGCTGTTCCTGCTGGCCGCCTGCGGGACGACCCCGCAGCGGGCTTCGTCCCCGGATGAGGTGACGGTGACCACCTCGAACTTCCGCGATGCGGACCCGACGGATTGGCCGGGACGCTCGCCCGACCGTTACCCTGTGCACGGGATCGACCTGTCGCGGTTCCAGACCAGCGTCGACTGGCCGACGGCGCGGGCCAACGGGGTGAACTTCGCCTTCATCAAGGCGACCGAGGGCGGCGATCTGGTGGACCCCATGTTCGATGCCCACTGGCGCGGGGCCGGGGCGGCGGGGGTGAAGCGGGGGGCCTACCACTTCTTCTACCATTGCCGTCCGGCCGCGGAGCAGGCCCGGTTCTATATCAGGAATGTCCCAAGAGTGGCGGGCGCCCTGCCCCCGGTGCTTGACCTCGAATGGACGCCGTTTTCGCCCACCTGCACGATCCGCCGCGACGGTGCGACGATCCGCGAGGAGGCGCGCATCTTCATGGACATCGTGGGCCGGCACTATGGCCAGCGGCCGCTGATCTATACCTCGGTCGACTTTTATGAAGACACGGAGCTGTGGCGTCTGGAGGGGGTGGAGTTCTGGCTGCGGGCCGTGGCCGACCATCCGGGCGAGGTCTATGACGGTGAGGCGTGGAAGTTCTGGCAGTATACCTCGACCGGGGTGGTGCCGGGCATTGCGGGCCAAGTGGACATCAACGTCTTTGGCGGGTCAAAGGCGGCCTGGGCCGGTTGGCTGGCCGGGCGGGCGCAGTAGTCGCCGCTTCAGGCGCGGCCGCGCCAGGCGCGCCAGCGGCGGAGCCAGCGTTTGCCGGTGCGGCGGCCGCGGATGATGAAGACGGAGATCGGGCCGCGCAGCACCGGCAGGTCCACCGCGAGGAGGAGGAGCCCCAAGGGAAGCATCCAGATGCCGAGCACCGGCAGGAAGGAAAACAGCCCGCCAACGATGAGCACCAGCGCGATCGGGAAGCGGATCGGAAACCAGCTGTCACCGCGCAGGGTCGACATGGGGCCGCGCAGGGGCGGGAAGAGCCGGCCCAATGCATCAAACTGCCGTTGAAATCTGCGCTCGCGCCGCGTCATGCTGATTGGTCCCCGATCCGCACAAGATGGCGACAGATGGCGACAGCTTCAAGACAGGTTTCCCGAGGGTCAGCCGTCGATCCGGATGCGGGCGTTCGTGGGGTCGAAGGGGCTGTCTTCGGTGACGGTGGCGTCCCATTCCCGCAGCAGCATCTTGACCTTCAGCTTCTGGCCCGGTTCCGCCAGGGCGGCGGGGACATAGCCCATGCCGATCTGCTTGCCGAAGGCGACGGAGTATCCGCCGGAGGTGAGGCGGCCGACCTTGATACCGTCATGGATCAGCGCCTCCTTACCCCAGGGGTCGGTGTCAGCGGGGCCGTCGATCAGGAGGGTGACGCATTTGGAGCGGATGCCGGTGTCGAGCATGTTTTCCTTGCCCCGGAAGTCCTTGGTCAGGTCGACGAA
>JANPJZ010000070.1:0-3411 GCA_031425795.1 Rhodobacter sp.
GCTGCCACTGGTTCGGCCACTGGTTCAGCCGTTGGAGGGACAAGGGCGGCAGCGCTGTTTGCCACAACGGTCGGTTCCGCAGAGGTCGCTTCGGCAGAATCGGTCGTGCGGGTGGCGGGTGCGGCCGCGTCTTCCCCGCCGAGCAGCATGATCGCGACGCCGACGAGGGCCAATGCTGCGGCCACGCCGCCCATCATCTGGACCGGAAGGCCGCTGCGGCCGGAAACCCGCGTTGCCGTGTTCGTGGCGGGCTGTGGCTGTGACACCTGACGGGTGAATTGCGCGGGGGCGTCGAGACCGGCAGTGCCCTCGGCCGCAGCGTCGGCAGCCGGTGCGGGTTCGATGCGAGAGCTGGCGACCATGGCGGCCACGGCAGCCTCGATCGCGTCGGCATCCGGTGCGGGTGTGGCAACGCCGTCCGCGAACATGGCAAGCCATTCGTCGGCCGTTTGCACCCGCTGCCGGGGCAGGGTGCAAAGCGCCTTGTCGACCGAGGCAAGAAAGCCCGGCGGATAGCCGTCGAACCGGCCATCGAGCGCGATGTAGGGGTCAGGCTTGTCTTCTGCCAGCGCGGCCAGCCGCGCCTGGCCGTTCGCCGGCGCCTCGCCGGAGATCAGGTGGCAGATCGTTGCTCCCAGGGCGTAAAGGTCGCTCCACGGGCCCTGCTCGGACCCCGCGATGTAGAACTCCTGCGGGGAATACCCGTCCTTCACGACGCGCAGCGCCGACATTGCCCGGGTCTTCTGGCTGGCCTGTTCACGGGCGGCGCCGAAGTCGATCAGGATCGGCTCGCCCTTTTGGTCGATCAGCACGTTGTCGGGCGAGATGTCGCGATGCAGCATGTCGTTGGCATGGATGAACCCGACGGCCCCCAAAAGCTTGCGGGTCAGCGCGACGATTTCGGCGGGGCCGGGCATCGTGCCCTGACCTTCGATGATCTGCTGCAGGTCCAGCCCGTTGACATAGTCGATTGCCATGTAGGCGGTGCCGTTGTCCTCAAAGACCTGATGCACGGCGACGATGTTGGGATGCACGATCTTGGACAGGTGGCGTGCTTCGCGCACGAAGAGCTGGATGACCGACCGCAGTTCCGCCGTATGGGCCCGCGACCGCGCGGCGACCATGGTCTTGCTGCGACGGCAGAACGAGCTGGGGAAGCATTCCTTGATGACGACGTTGCGGTCGAGGCTGTCCTTGGCGAGATAGGTTATGCCGAAGCCGCCGCTGTTGATGTAGCGGACGATGGTATACTGACCCTTCAGGAGCTTGGTGCCCGGCTGAAGCTCGTCCACAAGGTCTTGCAGCTCTTCCACCAGGTCTTGAGGCTCTTCCGCCAGAACTTCTGGTTCTTCGGCAGGTAGTACGACAGCCTTTTGCTGTGCCATCTCGCCCGTCCTTCCCGCAATCACCGCATCACCCGGCTGTCGACGTCCGGAGCAGAGGGTTCCACATCTTTTCCCGTGCTCCCCCCGGCATCGTCCACGCAGGCGCACCAATCCATTGTGCTATGCATGGTTCTGGATGACGGCGAAAATGGGGCGCTTAAGGGGAATAATGAAGGATGAATTAACACAACCGACGGGTTAATCGACAAAAAATGCCTCGGCGCCCCTCTGAATGGCCTCAAACCGTTAACTCTGCTGAGGATTGAGGCACCTGGACTATGGCGGGAATGCGGCGGAGCGGGCGGATCGAAAGCGAGTCGCGGCGGACCGCCTAACCATGGCGTCGCCTTACGGTTGCAGGCCGCCCGTCCAGCCCAAGCCGGGTGTCGTTGCGGGTTTTCTGCGCCACGACCTTCCCGCGCGCGATCACGGCAAGCCGGTCGGGCCGCAGTCGCAGAGCTTCGACGGGGTTGCCCGCGTCCAGAACGACAAGGCTGGCGCGGCAGCCCGGGCGGAGCCCGTAGTCCTGCAGACCCATGATCGCGGCATTCGCCTCGGTCACCATGGTGAAGCAGCGGGCCATCTCGGTCGGGTGGGTCATCTGGGCGATGTGAAGGCCCATGAAGGCCACATCCAGCATGTCGGCGGTGCCCAGCGAATACCAGGGATCAAGCACACAGTCCTGCCCCCATCCCACAGTGATGCCCATCGCCTGCAGTTCCTTCACCCGCGTCAGGCCCCGGCGCTTGGGATAGGTGTCGTGGCGACCCTGCAGGGTGATGTTGATCAGGGGGTTCGGGATTGCCGTCATCCCGGATTCCGCAATCAGGGGCAGGAGTTTCGAGACATAGTAGTTGTCCATCGAGTGCATCGAGGTAAGGTGACTGCCCGCCGCCCGCGCGCCGAGGCCATGCCGCGTCACCTCGCGGGCCATTGTTTCCACATGGCGGGACATCGGGTCATCCGTTTCGTCGCAGTGGACGTCCCACATGAGGCCCCGCTCGGCCGCGATGCGGGCTAGATCGCGCAGGGTTTCGGCGCCTTCCTCCATCGTGCGTTCGAAATGGGGGATGCCACCGACGACGTCCACGCCCATGTCGAGGGCCCGCAGCACGTTCTGGCGGCCGGTTCTGGTGCGGTAGAGGCCGTCCTGCGGGAAGGCGACGAGTTGCAGGTCGAGGTAGGGGGCAACGCGCCGCTTCACTTCCAGCATCGCCTCGACCCCGCGCAGGTGGTCTGGGGTGGTGTCGACATGGGTGCGGATCGCCAGCAGGCCCATGCTGACCGCCCAGTCGCAGTAGGTGACGGCGCGGGTGACCATTTCGTCCACCGTCGCCATCTCGCGTAGCTCTCCCCAGAGCGCGATGCCTTCGAGGAGGGTGCCAGAGGCGTTCACGCGGGGCAGGCCGTAGGACAGGGTCGCGTCCATGTGGAAATGCGGGTCGACGAAGGGCGGGGAGACAAGGTCGCCGGTGGCGTCGATCACCATGGTGGCGGATGCCTCCAACCTGCCGACGGCGGCGATGCGGTCACCGGTGATGCCGATATCGGCCACCGTGCCATCCGGCAGCGTGCCGCCCTTGACCAGAAGATCGAACATCAGCGTTCCCCCTTGTTGTAGGGCACCATCAGTGCTGCTGGCACCTCGGCCCGGCGCGACATCAGGATCAGCGCCAGGATCGACAGGATGAAGGGCAGGGCCAGGAACAGTTGGTAGGGCAGAACCGCGCCCAAGTCCGTCTGCTGCAACCGGATCTGCAAGGCGTCGAAGGCGGCAAACAGGATCGCGCCAAGGACCGCCTTGCCCGGCTTCCAGGCCCCGAAGACGACCAGCGCCACGCAGATCCAGCCCCGCCCGTTGACCATCTCGAAGAAGAAACTGGAAAAGGCCGACAGCGTCAGGAACGCCCCGCCCACTGCCATCAGCCCCGATCCCACGATCACCGCCCCCATCCGCAGGCCGGTGACCGAAAGCCCCTGCGCCTCGACCTCCGCCGGGTTTTCCCCCACAGCGCGGACGGCAAGC
>JANPJZ010000071.1:0-5508 GCA_031425795.1 Rhodobacter sp.
CGTCACCGTTCCCACCGTAGACCGCGGGTTTTTCGAGGTGGTCTTCTGTTCGATCGAGATCGCCGGCGACAGGCCCGAGATGTGGTCCACATCCGGCTTGCCCATCATGTCAAGGAACTGCCGGGCATAGGCCGACAGCGATTCCACATAGCGGCGCTGGCCTTCTGCGTAGATCGTATCGAAGGCAAGGCTTGACTTGCCCGACCCGGACAACCCGGTGATCACCACCAGTTGGTCACGCGGAATGCTGACGTCCACGCCCTTGAGGTTATGCTCGCGGGCACCCCGCACCTCGATGAACTTCTGTTCGGCCATGGCTAACCCCAGTTGCAGGAGAGAGACATAGGATGGATTCGCCGAGTCTCCAATCGGAAAAAGTGAACATAAAGTGAACTGTCAATCCGCCGCGGCGCGGCGGCGCGATTGAAGGCTGTGGATGCCGATGCCCAGGGCACACAGGGCGACAGCGGCAACGGTCAGACCAGGCGGGCCTGCATAGGCCAGCAGTGCCGCAAGTGCCGGTGTCCCGGTCGTTGTGCCCAGATTGCCCAGCTGCGCCACCGCGCCAGCCGCTCGGGCACGGTCTTCGGGACCGTGGTTGAGCTCCGGGATCGAGGCGAAGCTGGCGCCCTGCACGATGCCAAGCGCGGCCGACAGCAGGAAGCCCCCGGCCACCATCCCCGCTCCGTTCCCCCAGAACGCCCAAAGGATCGCGAAGCCGGGGATGGCCCCCGCGTAGCCCCATTGCACCAGCCGCACCGCCGATATGTGCTGCAAGAGGCGCACTCCAAGCGTCAAGGATATCGCGATGGACACCAACGGCATGCCTGCCGCGATCAGCGCGCGATGAGTGGCGGGTGTTTCGGGCGGCAGCAGGGTCAGGACGGCGACGTAAAGGAAGGTGTAGCAGCAGAACCCCATTGCGGGAGCCGACAGCCGGGGTGATGCGTAGATCCGGGCGTGCTGGGCCAAGAGGTTGTCCAGCGGCACCGGGGCCTGGCGCGGATCGGTGGGAAGGGTCAGGGCCAGCAGCGCCGCAAGCCCCGTCATGTAGGCTGCATGACCAAGAAAGACCCCCGTTGCCGTGGCATAGGGGGCGATCAGCGCCAGCCCGGCGTAGGTGACGCCGAAGAAGCTCGACCACAGCGTCATCGCCAGAGGCCGCCGCGACTCGGGCGCGAGGGTGGCGATCATGGTCGGGCCGACCACCACGATGGCCAGATGCGAAACTCCCTCGACGATGCGGCTTCCCAGCATCAGCGGATAGGCCGGCATCAGGGATTGCAGCGCCGACATCGCGCCGCCTGCCAGAAGGGCTGCCACGATTGCGCGGCGCGGCCCGATCCGGGCCACCAGAAGCCCTGCCGTCGTGCCGAAGATCAGCCCGACCAACCCGACGATGGAGACCACCAGCCCCAGCGCCACCTCACCATGACCGCCGTAACTTTCGCTGAGCCGGTCATAGAGGATCGAGATCTTGCCGAACTGTGCCGCCGCGCCAAGACCAGCGCACCAGAGGAGCAGAACCAGGACCATCGGGGGAAGTGCGCGCATGGTGCGTTTGGTAGCGGTTCTGTCCATGCTGCGCCAGTGGCGGCGACGGGCTCTCGGCCAGGGGTCCTCCAGGAAAAGATCGCGTCGGTTTCAGGTCTTCTGGCCCATCGCCCAGGCAACCACAGGAAACTGCGGGTCGTCGGCCAGGTCATCCTCCGGCCGATGCTCGGGTGGCCAGGGGGTCTCCAGATTGCGCAAGGCGGCGGCGCGGTTGCCCCACTGCGCCGACCGGATCGAAGCCTCATTGAAACCCGCCTCGGCCAGAAGGTTGTGCAACCCCCGCGCCGACCAGCGGCTGCAGTCGACAGGCACGGCGTGGTAGGGGATGAAGAACGGCACCGCCACCCAGAACCATCCCCCCTTCCGCAGCATCTTCAGCACGTTGCGGGTGGCGGCATAGGGCCGGTCGATATGTTCCCACACCTGGTTCGCCAAGATCAGATCAACCTTGACCACCCGTCCGTCCGCATCGCGGAACGGTCCGGCGCAGGGGTCGAAGGCGGGATAGCGATAGGTCGTGTAGGACCGGAAGCCAAAGCCCTTGCCCCATTCGCCCGAAATCTCGGCCGCGTCGAGCGTTGCAGGTTTCAGCGCGCGAATCCACTCGCGGCTGGTCTGCTGCATCACGACGCGGTTGAGCGAGGCCATCAGATGTGCAGGGCGCGACCGTATGCGTCCAGCACGGATTCGTGCATCATCTCGGACAGGGTGGGGTGCGGGAAGACGGTGTTCATAAGGTCTTCCTCGGTCGTCTCCAGCGTGCGCCCGATGACGTAGCCCTGGATCAGTTCCGTCACCTCCGCGCCGACCATGTGGGCGCCCAGAAGCTCGCCGGTCTTGGCGTCGAAGATGGTCTTGATCATCCCCTCGGACTCGCCCAGCGCGATGGCCTTGCCGTTGCCAATGAAGGGGAAGCGGCCGACCTTGATGTCATGCCCCGCCTCTTTCGCCCGCGCCTCGGTCAGGCCGACAGAGGCGATCTGTGGGTGGCAGTAGGTGCAGCCGGCGATGCTGTTCGGCTTGATCGGATGCGGGTGACCGCCCGCGATCAGCTCGGCCACCATCACCCCCTCATGGCTCGCCTTGTGGGCCAGCCAGGGCGCGCCGACGATGTCGCCGATGGCATACAGCCCCTCAACACCGGTGCGGCAGAATTCATCCGTCACCACATGGGCGCGGTCGATCTTCACGCCAAGCGCCTCCAGCCCCAGGTTTTCAGTGTTGCCGACGATGCCGACCGCGCTGATGACGGTGTCGAACTCCTGCGTGGTGACCTTGCCATCCTGTTCGATATGGGCGGTCACCCCCTGCCCCGGGCGACGGTCAAGCTGTTTGACCATGGCCTTTTCCAGGATCTTCATCCCCTGCTTCAGAAAGGATTTCTTCGCGAAGGCTGCAATCTCGGCATCTTCGACCGGCAGGATACGGTCCATCACCTCGACCACGGTGGTATTCGCGCCCAGCGTGTTGAAGAAGCTGGCAAACTCGATGCCGATCGCGCCGGAACCGACGACAAGCAGCCTCTTCGGCATCCGCTTGGCCACCAGCGCGTGGCGATACGACCAGACAAGGTCGCCATCCGGCTCCAGCCCCGGCAGCTCCCGCGCCCGCGCTCCGGTGGCGACAATGATCGCAGGCGCGGTCAGCTCTTCGGTGCCCTTGTCCGTCTTGACGCTGACAGTGCCCTTGGCGGGAATCGTCGCCTCGCCCATGAAGACGGTGACCTTGTTCTTCTTCATCAGATGACCGATGCCACCCGACAACTGCTTTGCGACCGCCCGACTGCGGGCCACGACAGCGGGAAGGTCATAACTTATCCCGGTCGCGGCCAGACCGAATTCCTTGGCGCGGTGCATCAGGTGGAAAACTTCGGCACTGCGGAGCAGGGCCTTCGTCGGGATGCAGCCCCAGTTTAGGCAGATGCCGCCAAGACTCTCACGCTCAATGATCGCGACTTTCTTGCCCAGCTGGCTTAGGCGGATGGCAGCGACATAGCCCCCCGGACCGGCACCGATCACCACGACATCGAAGCTTTGGCCTGCCATTCTTCCCTCCCTGGAAAAAGTAGTTCGCCCTTAAACTATTCCGCAACGCCAAGCAACAAAGGCCGCGCCGCAGGCCTATGCGTCCGGCGCATGGCTTTTGAGGCGGGCCACCACAGCCGCATAACCACCCTCGTCCAGATAGGCCTGCTCGGCGCTGGAACCGACCCGCCCAAGCGCCGCATTGCGGGTTGGAAAGCGGCCAAAGCGGGTGATCACCTCCTGATGCGCGCGGGCATGCAGGGCCATCTCCGGGTCCGATGACAGCCGGTGCGTCAGATAGTCGACAGCAAGGGCCTGATCTGCAGGGTCTTCGGAATGCTCGAAGGGCATGTAGAAGAACTGCCGCTCCGGCTCGGGTGCGGCCATGTCCCAGCCCTCTGCTACTGCCTTGCGTGCAGCCGCCAGCGCCTGCGCGTCCGTGGCAAAGGCAAGGGCGGTGTCGCGGTGGATGTTGCGGGCGAACTGGTCGGTGACGATCAGATAGGCCAGGGTCCCCACGGTTCCGTCGACCCAATGCTCAAGCCCGCCATCCCGGGCCGCGTGCCACAGATCGCCGAAATGCTCTCTGCAGGCGGCATCGATTGCGAGGCCCCCCGCATACCAGCCGTCGGGGCCCACCTCATGCAGCCAGAATTCCAGAACTTCTACGGGGTCTGACATGCCTGCCTCGCGTGTGAAAGCAAAGCCTTTCAGGGAATGCGTCGCACTGCAACCCGCCATCTTTGGCGCAGGTCACCCCTTGGCGGGTTGCGGCCCGGTGGAGGCATCGTCAAGCACCGCACCCACGGCAAGCGGCGAGGCGCTGGGTGTGACACCCCGGAAGGCCCCGGTGACGACAGGAGCCGCCCGCCGCGTCATCCGCCAGGCCGCATAGGTCGACAGGACGACGTAGAGAATGCCGATGAACAGGAAGAACCCGCGCGGCCCCACGGTTTCCATCATCCAGCCGGTCACCAGCGGCCCGAAGATCGCACCGAACCCGTTCAGGAAGATCAACCCGGCCGAGGCGGCGGCCATCTCTTCCCGCGGAAGGAAGTCATTCGTGTACGCGATCAGAAGGGCATAGACCGGGTTGGTGATCCCGCCCAGAAGGAAAGCTACCACGATCAGCCAGGTGAAGGGCAGCGCCACGAAGGACGCGACCAGCATCACCGCCGCCGCCGTCGCCGACAGCCCCATGATCAGAATACGCCGGTCCATCCGGTCCGACGCCATGCCGATCGGGTATTGCAGAACCAGCCCACCGACATAAAGCGCGCCGACGAAGATCGAGATCTCGCACGCTCAGCCCCTCCTGTGCGCCCCAGACCGAAGCCATGCCGAACATGGCCGAGAAGACGCCCCCGGTCAGCAGCATCCCGGCGCAGCCAAGCGGCGATATGCGGAACAGCTCGCGGAACGGCAGGCGGCGCGTGCTGTCAAACGCGGGCGCGGGCGTGGGTGCCAGAAGGATCGGCATGAAGGCCAAGGATACCAGCACCGAAGGAATGATGAAAAGCGCAAAGCCCGACGGGTCCGGCACGTTGATCAGCACCTGGCTTGCGATGATCCCCAGCATCTGCACGATCATGTAGGCCGAAAGCGCCTGCCCCCGGGTTTCATTGCTCGCCGTGTTGTTGATCCAGCTTTCCGCCGTGATGTAGATGCCGGAAAAGCAGAACCCCGCCAGCACCCGCAGCGCTGTCCAGACCATCCAGTCGGGAAACACCGGATAGATCACCAGAATGGCCGAGATCAGCGACCCCAGCGCCGCGAACACCCGCACATGCCCGACCTGCCGGATCATCTTCGGTGCGGCCCATGAGCCGAAAAGGAAGCCCAGGAAATAGGCGGCCATCACATAGGACAGCTGATAGGTGGAGAACCCCTCCACATTGCCGCGAATGCCCAGAAGCGTGCCCTGGATGCC
>JANPJZ010000072.1:0-60546 GCA_031425795.1 Rhodobacter sp.
GATCTCGTATCTCGAGCCACAAAGCCTCTGCCCGTTGGGTCGGCTTAACGCCCCTTGGTGTCTTCTCGAAAAGCTGGTCTCCGAAGAGGTCGCGGAGCCGTGCGACGGATTGGCTGACAGCGGGCTGGGACCTTCCAAGTCGTTCGGCGGCAAGCCGAAGATTTCGCTCGGCCATGATCGCATCGAAGACGATCAGTAGGTTGAGATCGACGGCTTGGCTCATAATGCTTGCTTATGATAATGGAAAACTCTGTCGATTAGAAGATATGAGGCGCGGCCGCTAAAGTTTGGTCATGGGCAATCAAGCCCGACATTAGGAACTGACCAATGATCACCTCTAACCTTCATACCAATCAACTCAGCGCCGCGGCCTACGAAAGCTATCTGCGGTATCTCACTGTCCTCGACGCCAAGGATATCGTCGCGTACGGCGCGTTTCTGGACGATGATGTGTCGATCCAGTTTGGCAACGCTCCTGCAGTGACCGGAAAGCAAGCCGTTGTGGGGATGCTTGGCGGCTACTGGCAAAGCTTCAAGAGCATCGAGCACGATCTGACCAACATCTACGGAACCGACAATGCCTATGTTCTTGAGGCGCTCAACCACTACGAGCGCCATGATGGCAAGAAAGTCACGATCCGCGCAGTGGCGTTCACCGACAAGAACAAGGAAGGCCTTGTGACATCCGTTCGGGTCTTTGGCGACACGTCGCCATTGTTTGAAGGTTGAACGAGGCCTACCGAGGGCAGTCTGCCGGGCGATCCACCTCATCGCCTGGCGGAAACTTTTCGTTCAGACCCACGTCCAAACGACTGCTTCGTCCGCATTGCTGACATCAATCTAATGTTCCCTCCCGCCACCTCGCCAGGATCAGCCCCGGCAGCCGCTCCTCCGCCTCTCGCGCCGGGCCATCCAGGCTCAGCCGTTTCGGCAGCTTGACCTGGGGCACGAGGAGGAAGATCGGAACAGTGGCCAGCCCGCGGCCAGTTTTCGACTTGGAGACGACTGCCCGACCCTTGAAATTCAGCCGGGTTTCCGCCACGAGCAGGCTGGGCTGCCCGCGCCGATAGATGAAGCGGAGCCGTTGGCCGGTGCGCTGTTCCCAGCCGCCCGGCGTGATCCGCTTGTTGCCGACTCCCTTCTTGCCTGCGGCTGCCGTTGGTACCGCCAGCCAGAACCCGTTCTTCGCGCGGATCAGGGCGCCGCGGTCAAAGGCATCAACCACCTTGGAGGCGTTGGAATAGACCACCGCCGCCGCCCGGATGGACGCTCCGCTGGTCGGATAAAGCTTCTTGCGGATCGAATTGGCGAGGCCTTGGCCCAGCGCCGCGCCGGTGATTTGTCCGCGCCAGGTAGTTTGCAAGCCGCTGGCGGCCTCAGAAATCCCGGCGGTAACTGCGCGTTCTGCGGCCTCCAACTCCTGCTTCATCATGGCCCGGATATCGCCCTGAATATCCGCGATCAGTTTCACAGCGCCCGTGCCTCAGCCCGCCAGACCAACCGGTTGGTGTCGCAGGTTGGGGTGCCTTGCACCTTGTGCAACTGCCCCGCGATCTCAACTGTATCGCCCGCCGATAGCTCCGGGGCATCGGCGAGGCGGATGTTCAGCAGCACGGTGTCGACCACGAACCGCCCCTCGCCGAAACTGGCGAACTGGTCCGGCATTGCCCGGATCACCCGGATCGGATGTGCCGGACCGTTGCCACCGAGGCGCAGCAGCGCATCAACGGCCAGGTTCTGATCGGCGAAGAGCGCATCCGCGGCCAGATCGAAGGCGGTCAATTGGTGCTGGCCGCGTTGAGGCGCACCCGGCCAACGATCTCGCCGGCACCAGCGCCGACGGCCAGGACGGCGACGCCAATCAGCTTGTTGGACGCCACCACGTTGGTCACTCGCGAGGTGGCGACGTCCCAGTAGATCAGCTGGCCGACAGTCCAGGCTTGCGAAGCGGTCTTGGTCAGATCGTAAATGCCATTCATTATAAGCACCAATGGTTCGCCAATTGCAGCAGAGTTCTCGGCGATGCCGAAGAGCGAGCCGATCAGCACCGGTTGTCCGGAAGTGGTGACCGCTGCGGCAGTCAGGGTGACGCGGTTGCCCACGCCGATGAAGTTCTTCATCAGATGTTTCCTGAAATTTAGGGGTGATGGGCGAGGATCAGACGCCCGCGTTGCGGTAGAGCCCGCGCCAATCGATGGCTTTGGACGCGAAGTCGTGGCGGGCTTTGATCTCCATGCCGTCAACCTCGAAGCCCATGCGGGTTTCGGTGTAAACGCCGTTGCTCCCGTCGAGATAGGCGTACTCCACCGTGTCGATCCGGTTCGGATCGGCGGCCAAGAACCACGGATCGGCCCCGGCCGCCGGGATCAGGCGCGGCTCCTCGATCGGTTCAAGCCGACCGGCAAAGGCATTCACGCCCGCCACGGCATTCGGGGTGGTGGCGGTGACGTTCTTGCGCGCCTCAACCGAGCGAGATCCCGGCGGGGTGATCAGATAGCGCGGCTGAACCGAAATCTGCCGCGCCTCTAGCCCGCGTTGGTTGCCGAAGAGGCGATAGGCCTCGGCCAGTGTTGTTTCAGAAATCGCTCCTGCGGTGCCGAGATTGCCGTGGCCTGCGTTAAAGAGCGCCACGCCATCACCCATCAGCGGGTTGTTGGTCAGAATCGAATAGACCAGGTCCGATTCAAGGTCGGCGGCCGAGGCACCAAAAGCCGATGGGATGCGGGTGAAGGCATCCAGATCGTCGTTGATCAGCGTCTGGCGGGTGATGCCGATGATGCGGCCATAGGTCAGAAGCGCATAGACCTCGCGGCCTTCGCCCATCGTGCCATAGGTGAACTCGCCGCTTTCCGGCACGCGGAGTAGATCGGGTGCGCCGGCAAGCTGGGTGCGCTGCACCGGGCGGAAGTCGGTGATAGTCGCCTGCCGCGCCCAGGCGGTAAAGGTGCGGGGCGTGCTGTCATAGGCCGAGCGCAGGGTCTTATTGGCGACGTTGGCGAGAATGAAGGGAAAATCCGCGCTGGAATGATATCCCGGCCCCGCGCGCTTTTGCAGCGCTTCGGTCGCCAACTCCATCCGCGACAGGCCGCGCGTGCTGATGCCGCGGCGTTCGAGGGCGTGGCGGGCCATGTCAAGTAGGTTGAGCCCACGGAATTCGCGGGCCGCGTCGGTCAGGTTGTGCAGCCCAGGGGAATGGCGGTGCAACAGGGCATCCGTCACAGCATCGCGATAAGCGATTTCGCTGGCGCCGCTGTCGCGTGCCGCCGCGGGGACCGTCGCGCCGGTGCGTGTGCCGACGGCATCGCCCTCGGCCAAACGGTCCAACACCGCGCCGCGGGCGGCATCCAGCGACACTCCCCGCCCAATCAGGTCCGCGGCGAAGGTGTTGTCGAGTCCGTGGCGCTGGCACAGGGTCAGAATGTCGGCTGCCACCCGCTGCGCCTCAGCACGGATCGCGTCGGCGTTAAGTGCGGCCGGGGCAGGCACCGGGGAAGGTAACGCCGCCCCGATCATCACCGGTTCAACGGCGCGGACAGTGGCGGCAGGTGCGAGCGCAGATTGGATATCGTCGGGCATAGGAGCCTCCGAAGTTGTGGTTGCATGGCGGGTGAGGGTGCAAGTGTTCATCGTGGCGCTGCGCGTGGTGTCAGATCGGACCCGCGCGCCGGGATCGGCGCCGATCGCCACCGCGGAGATCTCCAGCGGCTCCCAGTCGACGGCGCGCCAGAGTTCGGGCGCGCCGTCGCGTTTGGTGATGTCGTAGCGATGGACGCGGTAGCCGACGGACACGTTGCGGATGATGCCACCCGCGATGTCGCGGAAGATCGGCTCGACATCGGCCCGCTCGCTGAAGCGGATCGTGGCGGTGCCCTGGCCGTTGGCGATCCGGGCGGAGCCGTCGACGACGACGCCCAGCACGGAGTCCAGCGACCAGGCATCATGCGAGTTCAGAAACGGGGCGCCACCATTGAGCCGGTCCAGCCGGACCGCTGATCCGTCCAGCGACAGTTCCTCGTCCACCGCCTCGTCCCAGAACCGGTCGCGCCGGACGGTGGCGCCGGTGGTCCAGATGATCTCGACGGTGCGGGCGGCCTCGTCGACCGAACCCGCGCGCACCGAGGCCATCCGCCCCTGAAGGGGCAGATCGATTATGTCTTTCGGCATGAGTTGTTCCGTTCAGGCTTGGCTGGGGTCTAGTGGCGTCTTACCGGGCTCGGCGTCCAGCGATCCGGGGTCTTGGCTTTGCACCTGGCCGCCGCGGCTGACCTTCCGGGGATCGCTGTCGAAAATCAGGTTCATCGCATCGGCGAGGAGCGCAAATTCCTGCCATTCTTCCAGCACCTTGCGCGGATCATAGCCGCGCTTGGCAATCTGCTGGGCAATGGTTGAAAACCCGGCACGGGTTTCCATAAGGTCGGTGGTGGCGTCTTGCAGCGGGTTGACGCTGTCAAACTTCGGTGGTGCCCATTCGACCGGCACATCGGCTGTTGGGATCAGCCCGGCGGCAAAGGCCGCCTCGCAGAACCAAGCCCAAATCGGCTGGCAGAACATCGGGATGATCATCTGCCATTGCATCGCCTCCACCATTCGCCGGAATTCGTTCAGGCCGACCCGGCTGGACGAAAAGTTCACTTGTGACAAATCGCCGGTCATCAGCTCGTAAGGCACCCGCCAGCCCGCCGCGATGATGTGCAACTGCACCCGGTGCCATTCATAGACACCCGCGGTCGAGGCGGGCTGGTTGAACTTGATGTCCTTGCCGCCGCGGGCATAGGCAATCAGTCCGGGCTCGAACTGTTCAATCCGGTTGCCATCCGCATCCTGCACCACCGGAGCGATGGATTGCTGGGTTTCGTCATCGCCGAAGACAATGCCAACGAGGCAGGCTTCGGTTTTCTTGCGCACCAGTTCGGCACGCTGCCAGTCATCGACATCGCGCAGCGCCGCAATGGCCGGGGTGCCCCAAGGGACGCCGCGCGATTGCACCCGCTGGCGTTCGAACAGATGCGCCACCCGGTCAGCGGGGATTCGCACCGACTCAAACCGGCGTGAAAACACCGGTGCCGCATCGCCTGGGTGATCGGGATACATCCAGTATGCCGTGCGCCGCCCGCCGCTGTCATGCTCGATGCCGTAGCGAATGCGGGCCCCACCGGCGCGATCCTCGAACTTCGCCGCATCGAGGTGATCGGCCTCTTTCAGCTCGATCTGCAGCGGTACGACCAGCCCGGCAGATCGCGGGCGCCGGACCCGCAGCGCGAAGACATCGCCGCCCTCGATGGTCTCACGCATCGCCAGCGACAACAGCCCGTGAAAATCCGTGTGGCCATCGGCATCACATTGGTCCGCCCAGCGCGCCCACAAATCGTCAACCAGCTTGTTCGCGGCCTTGTCGGCACCCGCCGCCCGCGGACGAATGCCGGTGCCGACAAGGCTGTTGACCAGAACCGCGACGGCTTTGGCCGCGAGGGGGTTGTTGCGCACCAGATCGCGCATCCGGTCGCGCAGCAGTGGGGCGGCCAAACCGATCTCCGCATCGGCCGCCTTTCCGCTGGTGGTCCAACCGTCGGTGCCACGACCTTTGGCCGAGCCATCATAGGCCCGGCGCAGATTGCCCAACGCGACCCGTGCGGCATAGCGCTGGGACGCCGCCCGCGGCGAAACCAATGCCACCGCCCGGTCGATGAGGCCCCAGCGGATCACGGGCGGGGTCTTAGTCACTTCGCGCCCCGGCGGAAACTGGCGAAACCAGCAATGGGCAGGGGTGCACCGATTGCTTGCGCCATTTCGGACTCAATAGTGCGGACGCGCGACAGAAGGTCAGCGGCGTTGCCATATTCCACTGTGCGGCCATCCGACGTCACACGCAGGGTGCCTGCGGCATAGGCCCGCTTCAGGGCGTCGAGTTCAGCTTGTGTCCAGGCCATGTCAGAACCATTTCTTTCTCGTGCCCATCCAGGGAGCGGGTCGTTTTGCGGTAGTCGGCGGTGCGGGCCGGGTGGGTTGGCCCGCAGGCAAGGCGTCAGTCTTTCCCGTCGCCATTTGGGCTTCAAGCTGTTCCCAGCGGTGATTGTCCCAGCGATCGATCCCCATGAGCCAAGCCGCGGCCCGGGCATAGACCCGGCAATCCAGCGCCTCGTTGCGCTCGCGGGTCTGCTGCCATTCCAAGCGCTGGAACCCTTGCCGGGTCTTGATCGTCATCAGCTGCTCGGCGGTGAGCTGTTTCATCCATTCGGCCGTTGTGCCTTTTGGGATGTGCACGAACCCGTGGGGCCATTCTGCGCCTTCGGCCAAATCCTCGTCGGTGGGCGCGATAAGCCGCAAAAACCGGTAGGTTTCTGACTTGAACACCGCCCCAGCGACTTTCCAAAGCTGCACTCCACGGCGCAGTTTCCGACCGGCCTCCGTCACTTCGACGTAAGTCGGCCCATCCACCGGCGTGCTGCGGTCAAAGCCAGCCACGCCCTTGATCGCGATCACCTGACCCCGACCGGCCGCCCGCACCCAGGAATAGACCGCGTCGGTCGTGACGCCATCGCCGGAGTCGATCGCCATCCGCGCCAGCGCCATCCGGCAGCCGCTCGCGTGCTCCCAAGTCTGGCTGAGGAAGGCCGACAACAACGCCCACACCTCGGGCCGGGCAGTATCACCCTCCAGAACGACGTGATCGACCAGCCAAGAACACAGATTGCGGCCCCAGCCCCATACATCGACCTCGATCCGGTCGCGCTGCACATCTGCGCCGGCGGTCAGAAGCAAGACACCCTCCGGCGCGACACCAAGCTGCCAATCTGCCCGGCGCTCATAAAGCCGCTGCCAGTCCGGCGCCTCGCCGCGTTCCTGCCAGGTCTCGCCGAGGATCGTGTTCTTCAGCGTCTTCAGCGCGGCATCATTGCCCAGCGCGCCTTCCCATCCTCGGGCGATGTCTTCCCACGACAGCCACCCAAGCGGCGAATAGAGACCCGAAATGTGATACCCGACCACCCCGGCTGCCTTTGCCGCCGCCTGAACTTCTGGCGGGGCGGTGGCCTGCCAACTGGCGCCGTTCTCCTCCGCCATCATCCACGTCTTGTGCCGCTCAGCGATCGGTACATCGCAATGCTCGCAGACATACTGCACGGTATCGGCCTTGCCGGGTTCCCAGCGCAGCCGCTCGAACTGCAGCCATTGCAGCCCGCCACAATGTGGGCAGGGCACGTGATAACGCTGCTGATCGGACAATTCCCACTCCCGTTCGATCCGGCTCAGGCCCTTAAGGGTCGGTGTCGAGGCCAGGAACACCTTGCTGCGATGGCCAAAACTGATGGTCCGGGCTTCGGCCAGGGCGATCGGGTCGCCCTCACCGTCGACGTCGCCCGGGTAGGCATCGACCTCGTCCAGAAACACCCAGCGCGCGGGCATCGATCGCAAGCCCACGGCGGAATTCGCGCCGGTCAGGATCAGTTGACCGCCGGGGAACCGCTTGCCGAGGATCGTATTTCCGGCATCCCGAGAGCGGGACGGCAGCACCAACGCCCGCAAGTCGGGGCTTTCCTCGATCAGCGGGTCGATCCGTTGCTGTGACAGGCGCTTCGCCAGATCCACGGTCGGCTGCACGGCGAGGAACGGCCCCGGTGCCCGGTGCATGCAGAACCCGATCCAGTTGTTGCCCGCCTCAGTCGCGCCAACCTGCGCCGCCTTCATGAACACGACCCGTTGCGCTGGATGCCGCGGCGACAGCGCGTCCATCACCGCCTTAATGTAAGGCGTCCGGGCCGTACGATAGGGCCCGGCTTCCGACGCCGCCCGCGACGACAACACCCGATGCCGGTCTGCCCACTGCGAGACGGTAAGCGAGGGGTCAGGGGCGAGTCCCGCCATCCAGGCGCGGCGAACCTCTTCGGCCCCGTCGAAGCTTTCAGCGGAGCTCAATTTTTACCTCCGCCATCTCGGTCAGATGCTGGCGCAGATAGATGTCCAAAACCTGCTCCATCCGATGGGCATCGACGCCCAGTTCCGCGGCCATGTTGGCCGCCACCCGCGGCGGCCAGTTCAGCCAGGCGTCGCGCTCGCGCCGGGCCAGATCGAAGACCATCGCCGTGGCCCGGGCGCGGTCGATCACCTCGGCCTTCATCTTTTCCAACCGGACCTTGGCGGTCTGGGCCTTCAGCACCTCGTTCGCCATCCGCACCCGCAGGAAGGAGACCTCCCCGCCGGTGGCCTCCGGGCTGCCCGGATCGGTTCCTGCATCGCGCAGCGTGTCGGCCACGGCCCGGATCGCCGCTTGCGGCACCGGCTTGGTCGCCGCCGCCCTGGCTGTTCCTGCTGCCGTGTCCGAGCCCATCTGGCGGGCATGCTGACCCCGCTGCTTGGCCGGATCGGTCTGGGCACCCCATTCGGAATCTGCCCGCGCCGGATCGATCGTGCCGTCGGGGAGGGTCGTGATCCGCCCCGTGGCGATCGCCTTGCGCACGGCGGCTTCCGAGACCCCGCGTTGCGCGGCATAGCTTCGCCGGGACACTCCCATTCTGACCGAAACCTCATTTATTCAGTGACTTAGGAGTTGCTCTCTTTTGGCTCCGTGCGCTGTCTGCAGCCATCGCAACGCAACGGAGAGCGCCATGAAGCCCCTGACAACACACGAAGAATTCTGCCTGAAGAACGCCGCCCACTTTGTCGCCGCCCGGGGCCGCACGCCCACCACCCGCACGCGGGAGCAATTTGCGACCCTGCCGGAGGCGCAGGCCTTTGGCGCCGCGATCGGCGACGGCCGCACCATGATCTACGCGGTCACCACCCTCGGGCATTCTGCCCACATCACCAACGCCTGAAGGAACTAACCCATGAAAACCAAAGCTCTCACTGCCGCGCAGATTGACACGCTGGCCCAGCGCCTTTCCGACACGCCAATTGAACCGGCTGCCAGCGCCAAGAAGGCGGGCGACAACTTTGCCCGCTTGCTGGCGGCAAGGATCGGCGCCGAGCGCGCCGCCCTTGCCTTCACGTCGATCATGACCGCCCAGACTTTCGAGCAGGCCGAGGCCCGGCTGACCTTGGTGCTCGACTATGGCAACACAGGTCCTGCCGGCGAGCCGACTACGGGGGCGGAAGAAGAACCAAGGGCAGCGCCCGCCCCGGTTTTCGGCAAGCGCCAAGCCATCCGAGATCAGGCCCAAAGCGGCGCGCTGCCGCAGCCGCCGGATTTCTCCAAGCCGACCCACGCCCGGTTCCGCACCAAGCTGACGCAGATCGTTGCCTTGGCCGAAGCGGGCGATATCGCCGCCCTGCAGGCTTTCGAGATCAACCCGGTTTCGTCCAGCCCCAAGGCGATGGAGCGCTATCGCGACCTCTGCGTGATCGCGATCACGGCGCGATCGGCAGTGACGGCATGAAGATCACCCGCGAGTTCGCCCCCGCCGATCGCTACCTCTATGATTTCGGGCTCTGCAGCTACGAAAACGGCTGGGCGCAGGTCGATACGGCACAGGACGCGTCCTACTTCGGCACTTGGGTCAACCCGACCCGGTTGATGATCTTCAGCTATTGTGAGGGCGACACGACCTTGAGAGAGGCAGCGTCACCCGAGGAGTTTGTCACTGAGTTGCGCGAGATTGATGCTTGGAACAGGGTGAACGGATATGGTCCCGCGCGGATCGATCCGGGGTTTGATCCGGCGATGAAGGTGGCGTTTGCAGGGTTGGGGCTGGGGGATATGCTGCACTGATCAACACGGTCAGTCAGCGTCATTTTCCGCCAAAAGCTTTGATAAAAAGGGCATAACTCGCCGTTTCACAAGATACTGGACCTGTTCATATGACATAAGGCCACCGCGGCACGGCGGCACGCTCGCATCGCGAAGAATTATGTAGAATTCGAGGGTCGGATGGTCAGGACGAAGCTCTTTCGCGATTTCATAAAGACCTGCAGCGGCCTGAACAAACTGGTCCGAGTAGGTTGTTGCAAAGGTAGTTACTGGATGCCCTGATGGCACATACTCACCTGAATTCGCCAAGCAGACCGCGATCAGTTCATCTTTCGTCGGCGTTTTTTTGTTCATGCCAACAGCTTCGTCGCAACTGGTCGGACAGTACAGCTCCAACTGGTTGTTAGATGCGAGGTATAGGCGCGACGTTCCAGAACAGAACGCGCCCCGGCCCGCGCATCGCTACGCACAGCTCCCACGCCTTCGCATCATAATGCGGGTCTGCCGGAAACGGCGCGCCCATGATCGCCACCTGCCCGAAGGCGCGGGGATAGACGTGAATCCGCGCCCCTGCGACGTCCTTCGGCGCCAGTTCCCGCCCGATCTGCACGACATGCCGCCGGGCTTTCGGCCAAGCCAGCGCCAGACCTCGCGCCAAGACGCCCGATCCTGCTGCGCACCAGACCTCGTCCGGCTCAAGGCCGGTCGACAGTGCAGCCGCCGCGAGCGCCTCGATCGCGCCGGGGATGTCGACGCCGAAGGGGATTAGCGATGCCCCGCTGTCGCGGCAATACTGGCGGGCCCGGCTTTGCACCACGGTGAGATACCCCGGCGCGACGGGCACGACCTTCGCCCCGAGGCGGGCCGCTTCCAGCGTCCGTGCGTGCGGTTTGGCGCGCTGGGCCACAAAGATCGTGGCCTTCTTGCCCAGCGCCCGGGCGACATGCGCCAGGGCGGTTTGTGCGCCACCCTCGGGCGGGCTGGCGTAAACCGCTTCCTGTACCCCGTCGAACACCTGCCCGATGAAGCGCGCCTTAGTGCCGCCGGGGTGCAGATCGTCGCGGACCACCCAGATCCCCGAATGGGTTTGCACGACCGCCGCAGTCTGCGCAGGCATCTGTGCACGGTGTCAGTTCCACCTCCATCCGCGGGCATGATCCGGGATCGGGCGGCGCTTCGGTTTGTCCTTCTTCTCGATGTCCGGCAGCTTCATCCGTCCTGTCATCGTGGCGGCCGCAATCTCGCTGGTCTCAAGGGCCAACTGCAGTTGCTCTGCCGTCTCCGAGGAGGCCCCGAACCGGTGCGCCCGGTGCCCGGCCAACTGGTGGCGCAGCTTCTCGATCAGGATCGCCTGCGCCTTCACCTCGGCCAAGAGCCGCGCGGTGAAGCTGCGCAGCTCCTCGGGGTCTTCCGGCAGTGTCAGGGTTCGATCCAGCATGAGAGAAGTTTATCCCACTGTATTCCTTGTGGGAATCGTTGATTGCAGGATGCGCAGATTATCCCGCGGCCAAGGGTCGCCACGTCCGCTGCGGTGCGCGCCAGTCGATCCCTTCGAGCAGCATCGACAACTGCGCAGGCGTCAGTGCGACCTTCCCCTCCTTCGCCGAGGGCCAGACGAACCGCCCCTTCTCCAGCCGCTTCATGAACATGCAGGCCCCTTGACCGTCCCACCAGATGACATTGACCAGGTCACCCCGGCGGCCCCGGAAGACGAACAGATGCCCGGCAAAGGGGTCCTGCTGCAGCACCGCCTCGGCCTGCGCTGCCAGCGCCGCAAAGCCCTTTCGCATGTCGGTGACGCCTGCCGCCAGCCAGACCCGCGTGGTGGCAGGAACCGGGATCAAACCGACAGACCCCGGATCAGACGGGCAAAGGCTTCAGGGTCATATCCACCGCTGATTCCGCATCCGGTGCCCACCCGCCAGTTCGATCTCGATGTGGTTCACTGCAAAAGGCATCGGTGGGGCGATGGGCGCTTCCTTGACGATCTCCACCGGCAGAAAGCGCAAACCCGCTTCCTCTGATCCTGTTCTAGGCGCGGGGCGATACTTGGGATCGCGAAGCCATTTGAAGATCAGGTTCGCGTTCACCGTATAGCGAAGCGCCACCTGAGCCACCGAAACGCCGGGCACAGTCGTCTGCATGCAGATCGACCGCTTCTCCTCATCCGTCCAAAGTCGCCTCGTCCGCCGCGCCACGCCCGCACATTAGTGTCCACTATCGTTGGTGGACACTATCCCGCACCAGCACCGCGTCAGAGCGGTCAGGCCGGACGCTTACGAATGGCCTGTGCGTAATCCACGATTTAGGCGCCTCCGGCCGTCGAACTCAATTAATCCAGAGTTACCGAAGACGTGGTCTGCGGCGTGCAGGCTTTTCGCAGGCTGGCGATGAAAAGGTCGGGAACGGCGACGGGTTGAAGCAGGTCTGCTTAAGTGACCAGTTCAAGAACCTCTCACCCTCGGCGTCCTCCGTTACGAGGAACCCGGGGAGACTCCTGCGCGAGCTGTCCATATAGCCCAACAGGATGGTGTGGGGGAAGAAATTGCGCAGGTCTCACAAGGTCCTCCCCGGCACCGGCTTAAGCGTATGGCGCGCCACGCAGAACGGCGCTTCTCAGGCGAGACTGAATCGCCCGCGCCATCTCCATTGGCATGCCAGGTGCGCCGTTGGTTTGCCGTCGGGGAGTTGTTTTGTTCAGTTACCGGAAGGTGCAAAAGGCACTGAGCGGCGCGCGCGAGTAATCTACTCTGTTGATTGCGGCCTCGCCGTTGGGCACTCCCAAAGACATTCCGCAGACGACCGACCGGTCCGCGGGCAGACCCAGTTGGCGTACAATGGTTGCCTCATGCCGCGCAAACACAACTTGAGCGCACGTCCCATATCCCCGGGCTACGGCAGCCAGCATGAGCGATTGAAGAAACAGACCGCAATCGAGCCAACTGTGCTTCAACAGCGTTTTATCGATGCTGACAATCAGACCCACCGGTGCGCCGAAGAAGTCATAGTTCGTGGCCAATTGACGCGATGCAGCGTGCTGATCGTCCCGGCCAATGCCATAGGCACAGTAGAACAGCGCCCCGAACTCCTGCTGCCGTTTCCGGTTCTCGGTCGGCAGGGGCGTCGGGAAATGCGCAGACGGCATCGATCCGTCTCGACGGTGCTCATCCATGATCGCATCGGTCAAACCGCGCTTGGCCTCACCGACCACCACGTCGACCTTCCAAGGCTGCGTGTTGGAGTTGCTGGGCGCGAGGCTCGCGGCGCGCAAGATCTCCTCGATCGCATGCCGCGGCACTTCAACTGGTTTGTAATCACGAATGGAGCGGCGTGATTTCAGCAGGTTATCCAGCAGGCCTGAATTCGAGACATCCGATTGTCCGTTCGTCATCGTCGCCGCAGTCAAGGGGATTGGCTCAAGTACAGTCATAATTCTAATCTCCAGTTTGGCGTCCAAGCACGCCGAGGTGTTGATGGCTAAGCCCTCTCTATAAAGCGAGTTTTCAACGATCTGGCTTTCACCTCCGTGTCGGGCTGGCATCTGAGTGCTATTGTAACTGTCTGTAAAATTAGCGGAAACGAGCCTGTAGTGACGACCTATGTCTGGTCGCCAGCTTGTGCACGAGAAAACAGTCATTAGCTTGCACAACAGAAAGGAGTGCACCGTGGCTTATCCGAATGTCGCCAAATCTCCGGTGGACACCATTCTCAGCGGCCTGACGCATGGCCGTGGTGCCGGCCCCTCTATCGTGTATGGGGGCGTTCTTGTTGAGCGGCGTGCTGCCCCGGCGCTTGAGCGAGGCAACGCCAGCTTGGACCATCACTACTTGCTATCGTGGGAGCGTTCGCCGGTTGTCACGGAACAAGCCTATAACGGTCGCCGCCCGACATGCGCGACCAAGATGCCAGGCACGGTGTCGCTCGGATTGGCGGGTGAGCTTGCGCCGGTGCGCTTCAATTCACCTTTTCAGGTCGTCGCTTGCCTGATCGACCCCGTCGGCATTCAGGCGATGATCGAAGAACAGGACCGCCCGAGCCGCGAGCCGCTTCAGTCGCACCTTCTCAGTGAGGATGAAGCGTTGACGACCTTGATCCGACTGTTGGTGGCGGAGTCCGACCTCGACGCGAATTCGGGTCGGTTGTATGGCGACTCGCTGGCGCTGGCGATCATGACACGGTTTGTGGCGAACGCGCAAAAGCTGCCCGTCAAATCCATGGATGCCGATCATCACCCTCTATCGCCCGCAAGGTTGCGACGTGTCGTAGACCTGATGATATCGGATCTGTCCGGCGATCTTTCGCTTGACGTGCTCGCGGCGGAAAGTGGCTATAGTCGAGCCCATTTTCTACGGATGTTCAAGGCGGCAACCGGCAGTACGCCGCATCGGTATCTTAGGGAAAGACGTCTAGATTACGCGCGCGATCTTTTGATGTCCGGCAGGCTTGCGATCACGGAGATCGCCTATTCCGCAGGTTTCTCGAGCCACGCCCACCTGACCAAGCTTTTTCATGATCGGTTCGGAGCCACCCCCAGCGAATTTCGACGCAAAATGAAGGGCTTGTGAATGGTACTGGCAGACCGGTGATCATCTACGAGACGCGTTCCTATGAGCGGGATAACGATTTAGGTCCTGGACTGGGTGCCCGAGTTGCCCTTGGCTGCGTGCATCTGATCCGGCAGGCGCGGCAGAAGGCTGTGGACCGCGCCGGATTGGCCGGAGGCTAATTGACGTTACGAGGCCGTGGCTTCGGTTTGCACAGTTGCGTAGAAGATTGCGTCGGCTTCGGCGGGTGGGATGTTCCCGGTAGGTTTAAGGAGGCGACGCCTCGAAGCGCCACTAGCCTGGACGGTGGATCAGTTTTAGTTTTGAACAGACCGTTGATCGTCTTAGTCAAAAGATTGTCATACCAGTCACCGAGGCTGCCGACCGATGGTTCGATGCCGGCGATTGCAGCCGATCTTCGAGGAATCGGCGGCGCCACCTGCCAGCGTGATTCATGCTGGCCCTGATTGTCAAACACTAGCGCACCGCGCGTTCACGCACTTAGGGGGAAAGCATGTTCCTTGTCTTGCTCAAGATGCTGCGTCCTACTCAGGCGCCGGAGGGCGGCTTACACCCGAGAGGGCAAGCGGTGAACGCCTGAAGGCTGACAATAGGCGCGCGGCAAGCTATTCGGAAGCTCAGCAAGGCGGCCGTTCCATTCTGCGCGAAGCTCAAGTAGCTCTGGGACGATATAACGGCTGTGCGTTCGCATGGTGAGCAGCTATGCGCTTACCCAAGTTGCATTACCTGCAAGCAGGCCCCACCTTTGCATCATGATGGTCGCCGAGTTTGCATGACTCGCGGGCCGATTCAGCCGACAACCTGGACCTTCGGAGACGCGCTGGCTGAACCTGGCGCGTGGTCGGCAAAACCATGATTAAGTAAAAGGAATTCGACAGTGACGCAACGCCAAGCGATCTTTCCCGCCAACCGACATTCCCTGTACGAGCAGCACAGATACTCGGCAGCGATCCGTTCGGGCGACCTCCTGTTTGTCTCGGGCCAGGTCGGCAGCCGTGATGATGGTTCGCCTGAGCCTGACTTCGCACGTCAGGTAGAGCGGGCGTTCGAGAACCTTGTGGCTGTTCTCAAGGCCGGGGGGTGCGGGCTGAAAGACGTCGTGGACGTCACGACCTTCCATACCGACCCTGCTAATCAGTTCGAAGCGATAATGGCCGTGCGCGAGCGGACAATCGGGCCTCCGCCCTATCCGAACTGGACTGCGGTCGGGGTGACCTGGCTGGCAGGCTTCGATTTCGAGATCAAGGTAATTGCCCGTGTTCCTGAAGCGGCGTGATCAAGATGCGGTCAGGGCTGCGCAGGATCCCGAAACGCGGCTGGCAGAGACGGTCACACCGCTGGAGGCCGACCTTCATGGGCGCATTGGGGTGCTGGTCCTGGACATCGGATCGGACTGGCAATGGGGCTACCGCGAGGACGAGCGCTTCCTGATGGCATCCACCTTCAAATCGGTCTTGTGCGGTGCGGTGCTGGGTCGGGGGACCGAAGGCAAGCTGTCGCTGGACGAGGCCCTGCCGATCCGCAGTGAGGACATTCTGGACTACGCCCCGGTCACCGCGTTGCAGGTTGGCGGGACGATGACCGTCGACGCGCTGTGCCTTGCCGCGCTGGACATGAGCGACAACACCGCCGCCAATCTGCTGATCGACCGGCTGGGCGGGCCGCAGGAGGTGACCACCTTCCTGCGCGGGATCGGGGACGAGGTCACGCGGCTGGACCGCAAGGAGCCTCACGTGAACCTGTTCGATCCGGCTGATCCGCGCGACACGACAACCCCCGCTGCCATGCTTGCCACCTGGGAGGCGCTGCTGCTTGGGGACGTGCTGCCGGGGCCTGCGCGTGAGCGTCTGGCGGGCTGGATGAGCCAGGGCGGGGTGACCGCCGAACTGATCCGCGCCAGCACGCCGCCGGATTGGCGGGTTTCGGACAAGTCGGGCAGCGGCGAGGGCTTTACCCGCAATCTGGTCGCGATGATCTCTCCAACCGGGGACGCGCCCTATCTGGTGGCGATCTACATTTCTGACAGTCCAACCGATTTCGACACGCGGAATGAGGCGCTGATCCGGATCGGGGCGGCCGTGGTGGAGGCCATCAAGGACCATTGAAGGCAGCCGAACGCAAACGGGGCGGCGTCATCCCCCCAGGACTTGATTTGACAATCATTGATGGCGCTGCGGAACCTTTCCTTCGGCGTCGTCTTTTCCACCCACGCTTGGCCTTTCCGGCATTGGAGACCGTCATCATCGAAAACCGTCGATCCACATCACTCCGCCGGACCACAGCACTTCCCTTGGCGGGCCTCGGGCGACGGCTTTTCGCAGGTTTTCTGACGCTGTTGGTGTCGGGCCTGCTTGCCATACCGGCCACCGCGCAAGAACCGGCAGGGCCCAAAGCGCCGGCTGTAACCGTTGTAACCGCGACGGTCGCAGAGGTTGTCAGCCGTGTGGCCGTGTCAGGCACGCTCGTGCCGCGGGCGGAGATCCTCATTTACCCGCAGGTCAGCGGCTTTGACATCCAGACGATGCACGTGGATGTCGGGGATGCGGTGAAAGCCGGGGATGTTCTTGCAGAACTGAATAGCGCGACGCTGGTGGCGCAACTCGCCCAGGCAGATGCCGAGTATGCGGGCGCGGAGGCCGCTGTCAGACAGGCCTTGAGCCAGATCGAGTCGGCCAAGGCGTCGCTGGCGCAAGCGGAAGCGGTTCTGCAACGCAACAGCCAGTTACAGCGGCAGGGCAACATCAGCGCCTCTGCGTTTGATGAGGCTAATGCGGCCGCACAGACGGCACGCTCGGCCCTCGCGATCGCGACGGATGGCCAGTCCATGGCCGAGGCGCAGTTGCAGCAGGCCGACGCCCTGCGCAATGTCGCGCGGCTGAACCTGGAGCGGGCCACGATACGGGCGCCGTCCGATGGGCTGATCTCGGCGCGGAGCGGTCAGGTCGGGGCGATTGCCGGGTCGGTCGGCGAGCCGATCTTCCGGATGATCAGCGGCGGCGTCATCGAGATCGCAGTCGACGTGATCGAGACCGAGCTTGGTCAGATCGAGCTTGGCGATCCGGTGGAATTGGAAATCGCTGGTGTCGGTGCGGCGGAGGGCGTGGTGCGCTTAATTGCTCCAACGGTCGATCCAACGACGCGACTTGGCATCGTCCGGATCGAGACCGCGCTGAACCCGCGCCTGCGGACGGGGCTGTTCGCCAGCGGCTGGATCGAGACTGACCGGCATGACGGTCTGACGGTCCCCGTGACGGTGGTGCTGGCCGAGGCGGGTGGGACCTATGTGCTGGTGGTCGCCGGGGGGGTGCTGGAAAAGCGCCCCGTCACCGCCGGGCTGATCTGGCAGGACCGACGCGAGATCCTGGACGGGTTGGCGGCGGGCGACGTGGTGGTTGCACGGGCGGGGGCGTTCTTCAGCGACGGTGACCGCGTGACCCCGGTGGAGGCCGCGCAGCCGGTCGCGGGGGACTGACGATGGACATGTCAACCTGGGCCATCCGCAAGCCGGTGCCGACGCTGGCGCTGTTCCTGGCTTTGTGCATCGTGGGTCTGGTCAGCTTTGCGCGGCTTCCGGTCACGCAGATGCCGAACATCGACATTCCCATCGTGACCATCGCCATCGCCCAACCCGGCGCCGCCCCGTCCGAGATCGTGAGCCAAATCATCCGACCCGTGGAGACCGCGGTCGCGGATGTCAGCGGCGTGACGCACGTCACCTCCACCGCCACGGATTCCAGCGCCAGCATCACCATCGAGTTCGAGCTGGAAACCGACACCGACCGCGCGCTGAACGATGTGAACGACGCCATCGCGGGCGTGCGGGGCGAGTTGCCGGAGTCGATCACCGAACCGGTGGTCCGGCGGCTGGACGTGACGGGTCAGGCGATCCTGACCTATGCCGTCAGCGACCCCACGCGGACGGCGGAGGATTTGACCTATTTCGTCGACGAGGTCGTGGCCCGTGACCTTTCGACAGCCTCCGGCGTGGGCAGCGTCTCCAGCCTCGGCACGGCAGACCGCGAGATCCTGGTGGAGTTGGAGCCGGACCGCCTGCTGTCGCTAGGTATCACGGCGGCGGATGTGAACGACCAGCTGCGCCTGAAGAACATCGACGTGGGCGGCGGGCGCGGCGAGTTGGCGGGACAGGAATACAGCATCCGCGCGCTTGGCAGCGCGGACAGTTTGGAGGCGCTTGCCGCGACGCCCATCGCGATGCCCTCGGGCCGGACGGTGCGACTGGACAACCTTGGGACGGTCACCGATGGCGGATCGGAGCAGCGCGGGTTCGCGATGTTCGACGGGCAGCCCGTGGTCGCCTTTGCCGTCTTCCGCGCAACCGGGGCCAGCGATCTGGTCGCTGCCGATGCCGCGAAGGAGCGGCTGGCGGGGATCATCGCAGAATATCCGAACGTAACCTTCTCGCTGATCGACGACACGACGATCTACACCGAGGGCACCTATCACAGTGCGATGGAGACGCTGTATGAAGGTGCCGCGCTGGCGATCTTCGTGGTCTTCCTGTTCCTGCGCAACTGGCGCGCGACGCTGATCACGGCGGTGGCACTGCCGCTGTCGATCATCCCCACCTTCATCGTCATGAACTACCTCGGCTTTTCGCTGAACACGGTCAGCCTGCTGGGCATAACCCTGGTCACCGGCATCCTGGTGGACGACGCGATTGTCGAGATCGAGAACATCGTCCGCCACATCCAGATGGGCAAACCTGCCTATGAGGCCTCGGAGGAAGCCGCGTCAGAAATCGGCCTGACGGTCATCGCGATCAGCTTTTCCATCGTAGCAGTCTTTGTCCCGGTCAGCTTCATGTCCGGCATCGCGGGGCAGTTCTTCAAGCAGTTCGGTCTGACCGTCGCGGTGGCGGTGCTGTTCTCATTGATGGTGGCCCGGCTGATCACCCCGATGATGGCAGCCTATTTCCTGCGCGACGGTATCGCGCCGGAGGAGGAGGAGGACGGGTTCATCCTGTGCAGCTACATGCGCGTTCTGAAATGGACCCTGCATCACCGGGCCGTGACGATGGTGGGGGGCCTTGCGATCTTTGGCCTGTCGCTTTTCTCGGCGACGCTGTTGCCGACCGAGTTCCAGCCGCCGATGGACACCGGCCGCGCCAACATCACCATCGAACTGCCGCCGGGATCGACCCTTGCCGAAACCCGGGCGGCGTCACTGGATATCACAGAGCGGCTGCGCACCATCCCAGAGGTTCAGGGTATCTTCGTCAAGGGCGGCGGTGGCAGCATCACCGAGGCGAGCATCTCAGTGAACCTGGGCCAGAAGGGCGACCGTGAGCGGTCATCCTTCGACATCGAGGACGACATCCGCGCCGTCCTAGCGGACGTGCCCGACCTGCGGTTGACCATCCTGAACGAAAGCGGTCAGCGCGACATTTCCATCTCCGTCCTCGGCGACAGCGAGGCCTCGGCGGCGGCAGCGGCGCGGGAGATGTCGGCGCAGATGAACGAGGTGCCGCTGATCGAGAATGCCAGCACGGCGGCGGCGCTGACGCGGCCCGAGGTCCAGATCACGCCAAGGCCGCAGGTCGCGGCGGAGCTTGGCGTCACGGCAGCAGCCCTTGCCACGACCATCCGCATCGCCACGCTGGGCGACAGCGGGGCCAATGTGGCGAAGTTCAACGCAGGCGAGCGGCAGATCCCGATCATCGTGCGCCTCGAGGAAAGCGTGCGCCGCGATCTGTCACGCATGGCAGGCACGCGGGTGCCGACCAATACCGGGGTGCCGGTGCCTATCGGGGTGGTGGCAACCCTCGCGCTTGGCAGCGGGCCAAGCTCCATCGAACGCTATGACCAGCAATACCGCACCTCGGTCCAGGCTGATCTGGCCGACGGCGCGCTCCTGGGCCCGGCCTCCGCCGCTGCCGCTTCGGTGCCCATTGCGCTGGCGATGCCGGAGGGCACATCGATCCAGGGAGCTGGCAACATCGAGGTGATGGGCGAGATCTTCACCAGCTTCGGACTGGCGATGGGGGCCGGCATCCTGCTCGTCTATGTCGTGCTGGCGCTCCTGTTCTCCAGCTTCATCACGCCGATCAGCATTCTTCTGTCGCTGCCGCTTGCCATCGGTGGGGCGATCTTTGCCCTCTATCTGCATGGCTCGGGCATCGGCCTGTCGGTCATCATCGGCTTCCTGATGCTGATGGGGATCGTGACCAAGAACGCGATTATGCTGGTGGAATTCGCGATCACCGGCATGGCGAACGGTCTGGACCGCGACCATGCGATCCTCGAATCCGGCCACAAGCGGGCGCGGCCGATCATCATGACCACTATCGCCATGGTCGCCGGAATGGTGCCAAGCGCGCTCGCCTACGGCACGGGGGGTGAGTTCCGTGCGCCAATGGCGATCGCGGTGATCGGCGGGTTGATCTTCTCGACCCTGCTGTCTCTCTTGTTCGTGCCGTCGCTGTTCAGCGTCATCAACGGGCTGAAGGGCCGCCTGCGCCGGATGCTGGTGTCCAACCTGGGCGCAAACCAGCCCATTGCGGAGCGGTAAGGGAACAAAATCGGCGGGATGCCCCGGTTTGGGCTCCCGCGCGATGCCGAAGTCCGAGCAACGGTTGCGAATGCCCTGCCAGGCCCCAAGTGTGACTTGAAGACCATTCGACCGGACCGTGTGGAACGGGCCGAGCCGCGAAGAAGCCTACGGCTTCCAACTTGATCCGGAGACGTTGATGAACATCGATCACTCGCGGCGGCGGGCCCGTCCTTTTGCAGGTCTGGCCCTGCTTGTGGCTTTGGCCCAACCCCTTTTTGCTCAGACGGATCCATCACCCATGACAGAACTGAACTATCCCGAGACCCGCCGCGACGATTTGGTAGACAAGTTCTTTGGTGTGGACGTCCCCGACCCCTATCGCTGGCTTGAAGCCGATGTCCGCACCGATGCCAGCGTTGCGGACTGGGTGAAGGCACAGAACAAGGTGACCAAAGACTATCTGGCCTCTCTGCCCGGGCGCGCGGTGTTCCGCGAGCGGCTGACCGCACTTTACTCTTCCGTCTTCGTCAGTCCGCCATACAAGCGTGGCGATCTTTACTTTTTCCTCCGCCAGTCCGGCGCGCAAAATCAAGCGTTGCTCGTGGTGCGTAAGGGCGAGGGCGGCGCCGAGCGCGTCTTGATCGACCCCAACCTATGGTCCGACGATGGGGCAACCGCTCTTGCCGAGTGGTCGCCTTCGGCCGACGGCAGCAGTGTGGCCTACGCGGTGCAGGAGGGCGGCACGGACTGGCGAACCTTCCATGTCCTCGATGTGGCGACCGGCGAAGTGCTTGATGACAAGGTGGAATGGGCAAGGTTTACCTCAATCGAATGGGCCCGTGATGGCAGCGGCTTTTTCTACTCCCGCTTTCCCGATCCTGCGGCAGGGGCCGCGGCGCAGGCTGGCGTGGCCGGCCACTCCATCTACTTTCATTCGCTGGGCACGGCACAATCGGAGGATCGGCTGCTTTACGCAGCACCCGATCAACCAAACCAGTTGCAGTGGTTCGACATTACCGATGACGGGCGGTACGCCGCCATCACGTCGCTGGGGGATTATGCGGCCACGAACCTGATCCTGGTGGACCTGACGCAAGACAATTGGCAACCTCAGGTAATCATCCCTGATTTCAACAACCAGTGGAGCGTCATCGGCAATGTCGGCACACTTTTCTATATCATGACCAGCAAGGATGCTGATCGTAAGAAGATTGTAACGCTGGATATCGCCGACGCTGATGCCGCATTCATCGACCTGGTGGCCGAAGGCGACCACCTTATCAATAACGCATGGCTTCGCGGCGATCGGCTCATCCTATCCTACCTCGTGGATGCGAATACACAGATCAGGCGTTTCACTCTCGATGGGGTGCCCGATGGCGAAGTCGTCCTTCCCGGAGTCGGATCGGCCGGTGGCTTCTACGGCGTGCAAGAGGATGACGAAGCGTTCTTCCTGTTTACAAGTTTCAACGCGCCAACCTCGGTTTACCGTTACTCGGTTTCGACCAATACCCATACCGTCTGGGCAGAGCCGGAAGTCGCGGCCGAACTTGACCGCATCGTCGTCGAGCAGGAGTTCTTCACGTCAACGGACGGCACCAAAGTGCCCATGTTCGTCATGCGGCGCGACGATGTCACCGGCCCCGCCCCGACCATCCTGTACGCCTATGGAGGCTTCGGCATCAGCATGCTGCCGATCTACAATCCGTCCCAGATCGCGTGGGTCGAACAGGGCGGCGTTCTAGCTGTGGCCAACATCCGCGGTGGCGGCGAATACGGGTTCGCGTGGCACGATGCAGGACGGCGGCTGAACAAGCAGAATGTCTTCGATGACTTCATCGCGGCTGGCGAGTATCTGATCGCCGAAAGCATCACTCCGGCCAACGGGCTTGCCATCCAGGGCGAATCAAACGGCGGGCTGCTGATCGGTGCTGTCGTGAACCAGAGGCCCGACCTCTTCGCTGCGGCTCTCGTCGGGGTAGGCGTCCTGGACATGCTGCGGTTCAACCAGTTCACGAGCGGGCAGATGTGGGTCGAGGAGTTCGGTGACCCCACTGAAGAGGCGGCGTTCCTCAACCTGCTGGCCTATTCGCCCTATCACAACGTCAGAGCGGGCGCGGATTATCCGGCGGTTCTTGCAACGACGGCCGACGCCGATGACCGCGTCGTGCCCGGCCACAGCTTCAAATACGTGGCCGCACTGCAAGCGGCAGAGATCGGGCCGAAGCCGCATCTCGTCCGCATCGAGACTCGCGCAGGCCATGGCGCGGGCAAGCCCCTGGACAAGATCATCGCCGAGACGGCGGACCTCTGGGCCTTCGCGGCGCAGTGGACGGGGTTGAAGGTGGGTCCGTGATATCAAGCCCCAATCCCGAGAGATGAGGGTCAGAATGGCAGACCAGACTTCACACCGGATCCTGTATCTGGATGGCTGGCGCGGGACCGCAATTCTGTCCGTCCTGGTAGGCCATTTCTGGCTTGATGCGTCCATCCCCGGGCTCAGCACACTGGGGGTGGATCTGTTCTTCGTCCTTTCTGGGCGGTTGATGGCCGAGATCCTGTTCGTCAAACAGGTTCCCCTGCCCAAGTTCTTCGTCAGACGCTTTTCCAGGGTCTATCCGGCGCTTCTGGTCTTTGTTCTCCTTGCGGGGATCGGTTTCGCGGCGACACCTTACGGGTTCGGGCTTCTTGCGGCGGGGTCGGCCCTGACATTCACCCTGAACTACGCGGTCATCTATTTTCATCCGACGGGCGTGCTGGATCATCTTTGGTCGCTGTCCGTGGAAGAGCACGGCTATCTGGTTCTTGCAGTCCTCGCCTTTCTGGTCGGCCGGAAATTCGCCTGGGGCACGGGCCTTCTGTTCGTCATCGGTGCCGGAGCGATTGCCAACGGCTTGATCCAGCACCAGATCACAGGAGACTGGTTCGTGGACGTCTCCTGGCGCAGCGACGTCCAGATCGCGCCGCTGTTCCTGGGCGGGGCGTTCTTCCTTCTGTCCAGAAACGCGGCCTGGCTACAATGGCCTTGGCTATCGCCGATCTGCCTGGTGGCGGGGCTTGCGGCCAAACTTTCCGGGGCGCCTGTCTGGGTGGATTTCGGGGTGGGATCAGTCCTGCTGGCCATTGCGGTGGCGACGATGGATTTCGCCCCGGCGGCCTTCAAGCGGCTGTTCGAGGGCGGCGTCCTGAGGCAGATCGGCCTGTGGTCATTCTCCCTCTACCTGTGGCAGCAGCCGTTCTACCAGATGGCCGAAGCTGGCCTGGCCGGATCAATCGCAATGGCGTCCGGGGCGGTCCTGCTTGGTCTTGTCAGCTTCTATGCGGTCGAAGGCCCAGCGCGGGTCTTCATCAATACGTTCCGGGAACGCAGGCTTGGGATGCCTGGCAAAACCCGACCTGGTTAAGGAGCCGCCGAGGGGTTGTCTGCGATCCATCCGGATAGGATCGGTAGGCGACGATGCGCCTGCCCAGTTTGCGTGTCGGGACGGGGGGCACCATGTCGCTGAGGTAAGTATGCCGGGGTCCCAAGACCGCCGAAAACTGACCCTGCTACCAGAGACAAGCGCAAATTCGCGTTGGCCGCACCCAACCTGACGGGGGCAAGCCGACGCGTCATTTGTCAATTTCCGGGCCACTCAGGAGAAACATCATTCGCACGCGGAAATTCGGAAAAAGTGGGTTGTTCGTGTCCGAACTTTGCTTCGGGGGCGATGACCTTCGGCGGCACAGACGGCATCTGGGGTCGGGTCGGACGGCTGGGCAGGACGAGGCCGACGCGCTGGTCAAGGCCGCTCTCGACGACCGCCAAATCGGTCAGAAGGTCACAAGCTTTGATCTGGCGGGATCGCATGCGGCGTTGCGCGCGGTCTTCACAAGCCGGACCTGGCCGGTTCCGGGCGGGGTGCACATGGCCGCGGCGGCAGCTTTGCCGATTGGTGTCTGGACGGCCCATCACTGTGTTTTCGCGCTCGGCGGACTGGTTGCAGGGGAAACGGTCATGATCCAGGGTGGTGCCGGCGGCGTCGGCATGGCGCGTATCCAGCTGGCGCATCGGGCCGGTGCGACTGTGATCGCGACCGTGTCCGGGGCCGCGCGGGCACTGCGGCTGCGGGCCATCGGCGCGGACCATTTGATTGATTACCGGGCCGCAGATGTAGCAAGCGAAGTCGTGCGGCTCACGCAGGGGCGTGGCGTGGACCTTGTGGTCGATCCGGTCGGCTCAACCTTGCAGGCCTCGCTGGCCTGCCTGCGCCCCGAGGGTCGGCTGGTCTTTGTCGGCAACGCCGGGGGTCAGAGCCTGGCCCTCAACCTGTGGCCAGCCCTGCAGGCGAACCAGTCCCTGCTGGGGTCTTCATGGGTAGCCAGTTCGAGAAGCCTGACGTCCATGCCAATGTTTCAATGCTGCTGGACCAGGTGGCGCCGCGAGAGTTTGAGGTGGCCATCAACTGCAGCTTCCCCCTCGCCAAGGCCGCCGCCGCGCATGCCCATGCTGACGGCGGTGCCATCTTCGGACGCGTCATCCTAGTCCCTTGACGCAGACCCTCTAGCCCTTCGGCGCACCAATGAAAAAAGGAGCTACGATGTCACTCTACTCCGATCAAGGCAAACTTGGTTTCGTTGCAGCCCGACAGGAGACGGCGCTGCTTGTTGCAGCCGCTGCTGTCACGCTGGGGCTTGGCGCTGGTGCTTCCGCGCAGGCGGGCGGCGATATCGAGGCGCCCGGTCCCGATGGGCCGTTGCGGGGAACCTTGGTCCTGCCCGCCAGGGATGCACCGGTCATTCTAATGATACCTGGCTCCGGTCCCACAAACCGGGACGGCAACAGCCCGCTCGGGGTTAGCGCCGCGCCGTATCGCTTGCTGGCCGAGGGATTGGCGGCGGAAGGCATCGGCAGCGTCCGTATCGACAAGCGGGGCATGTTCGGTAGCAAGGGCGCGGTGCCTGACGCCAATGCCGTCACCGTCGCCGATTATGTGAGCGATACCGAGGCATGGGTCGATGCGATCCGCGCGCGCACGGGTGCGGACTGCATATGGCTGCTTGGCCACAGCGAAGGCGGCCTTGTCGCCCTTGCGGCCGTGCAGACGGTGAAGAACCTCTGCGGCCTGATCCTTGTTGCGACGCCCGGGCGACCTCTTGGCGAGGTACTGAACGAGCAATTGCGCGCCAATCCGGCCAATGGGCCCTTCCTTGATGTGGCCAACTTTGCAATCGAGGAACTATCCGCTGGCCGGCGCGTGGATGTAGCCGAATTGCCGCCAGCTCTTGCCTCGTTGCTCAGTCCAGCTTTGCAGGGATTCTTCATCAGCGCCTTCGCGCTTGATCCTGCCGATCTCGCCGGACAGGGCCGCTTGCCCATCCTGATCCTCCAGGGGGACCGCGACCTACAGGTGTCGGTCGCCGATGCCGAGCGACTGAAACAGGCGGCCCCGCGTGCGACCCTCGTCATCCTGCCGGGTACCAACCATGTCCTGAAACAGGTCACGTCCGATGACCTAGAGGCGAACGCCGCGACCTATGCCGCTGCCGATTTTCCGCTCGCGTCCGGCATTGTCGCGGCCATTGGCCGCTTCGTGACCTCGCAGTAGGCTGGGCAGACCCCCTATCCGCAGCGCCCCCCCCCCGGCTCAGCGCAAGGAGCCGCTCAACCTGAAAGAGATTGCCATGACAACCGTCCAGTATCACACCCAACGCGTCGGCGACGTGGATGTCTTTTACCGCGAGGCCGGAGCCGCCGACGCGCCGGTGATCCTGCTTCTGCACGGCTTTCCGTCCGCCAGCCACATGTTCCGCGATGTCATTCCGGCTTTGGCCGACCGCTACCGGGTAATCGCCCCTGACCTGCCCGGCTTCGGTCAGACGAAGGCACCGCCGAGGGGCACCTTCGACTACTCCTTCGACGCGCTAGCCGGGGTGGTCGAGGGGTTTGTCGACGCGCTGGGTCTTTCCCGCTACGCGCTTTACGTCTTCGACTACGGCGCGCCGGTCGGACTGCGCCTGGCGATGCGCCATCCTGAGCGGGTAACCGCGATCATCTCGCAGAACGGCAACGCCTATGTTGAGGGGTTCAGCGATCAGTGGGGTCCGTGGGAGGCCTACTGGCGCGACCCGTCCGCAGAGAACCGCGAGGCCTGCCGACCTTCGCTGTCGCCCGAGACGATCCGGGACTGGCAATACGGCACAGGCGCGAACCCGACGCTTTTGTCACCGGACGGGTATGAGCTCGACATCGCCTATATGGCCCGGCCCGGTGCGCAGGAGATCCAGCTTGACCTGATCCTTGACTACCGCAGCAACGTGGCGCTCTACCCCGACTTCCAGGCCTATTTCCGCAAGCATCTTCCGCACTTGCTCGCGGTCTGGGGACGCCACGATCCAGCCTTCCTGCCGGCGGGGGCCACCGCCTATCAGCACGACCTGCCGGAGGCGGAGGTTCACCTGCTGGACGCCGGTCACTTCGCGCTGGAAACCCACCACAGCGAGATCGCCGCCCTGGTGCGCGACTTTCTGGGACGAACCATGTCCGGTGGTGCAAGGTGACCAAAACCCTACCCCCACACATGATGCTGGCCTTCGCCCGAAGCTACGAGAAAGCCGCAACCCGGATCACTGGCCCGATTTCGGTCGCGGCGCTTCATCGCGTTGGGCCGATCGGTCCGGGCGTGCGTCTTCTCGACATCGGGGCCGGTGCGGGCGCGCTCAGCGTTCCGGCGGCTTACGCGGGAGCGTCGGTCACAGCGGTCGACATCGCCCCTGGCATGGTCGAGCTGCTTTCGGAGCGCCTGGCGGCCTTCCCGGATGCCGAAGCGCAGGTCATGGACGGCCAGGTACTAACCATTGCCGATGGCTTCTTCGATGTGAGCGCCTCGATCATCGGCGTCAGCATGTTTCAGGACTGGCCTCTCGGACTGTCCGAGCAGGTTCGTGTTCTGCGCCCCGGCGGCAAGGCTGTCCTTGCGACCTGGCGGACAATGCCGGGCGGGGGACCCTTCGTCATCATGGCGGAGGCGATGCGCGCGGTCTTCCCTGACCGCGCGCCGCCCCCTGCGCCGCCCGGGTTCCTGGCACTTTCGGATCCTGCGAGGATGGAAGCGGCGATGCGCGACAGCGGGCTGCGCGACGTCAAGGTCGAGGAGATAGAAGCAGAGTGGAAGGGCCCGACGGACCTTGCCTACCTGGAGGAGCTTCGCGATCTCCATTCCTTCATGCCCGCCTACGCTGCACTTGAGGCCGACGGCCGTGCCCGCATCGACGAAGCGATCCGGGTGGAGGTCAACAAGCAGACTGTCGATGGCACCATCGTCCTGAAAACAAAGGTCGTGCTGGGGTACGGCACCAAGCTTGGGTGAGTGTCTTTGGGAGAGCCGCAACCCAAGCGCTATGAACCTCACGTTTAAGGGGCATGCTCATTGGACCGGGTTATCCCAGCCCTTCCCTACCCCATCTCCTGATCATGAAAGCCGTGCCGGTCTGCGACTATGGCGGCTGCCGGTTTCCAAACTATCCCTGACGTCCCCACCGTGAAGGACTTTCCCGTGCCCGACATCGCCTACAAGAAACTGACCGTCACCACGGATCGAGGCGTAGCCACAGTCAGCATCGACAACCCTCCAGTCAACGTGCTCGACGCCGCACTGATGGCCGAGCTTCGACATTTCCTGCTGTCAGCCCGCTCTGACGGTGGCCCGGAGGTCATCGTCTTTGAAAGCGCCAACCCCGATTTCTTCATCGCGCATGTAGACATGGCTTTGATCGATCAGCCGACCGCCTTCGATGCCATCGCGCGCGAGATACCGGCGGGATTGAACGTCTTTCAAGCCTTGGGCGAGTTGCTTCGGACGCAGCCGCAGGTGACCATCGTAAAGCTTGCCGGACTGGCCCGCGGGGGCGGAGCGGAGTTCGTGGCCGCGGTCGACATGGTCTTCGCGGCCAGCGAGACGGCTGGCCTTGCGCAATGCGAGGCGCTGATGGGCATCGTTCCGAGTGGCGGGGGGATGCAGTATCTGAACCAGCGTGTCGGCCGCAACCGGATGCTGGAGGTGGTGCTGGGTGCCGACCTTTTCGATGCGGCCACGGCCGAGCGTTACGGCTGGATCAACCGGGCCTTGCCGACAGCCGAACTGGACGCCTTTGTCGACCGTCTGGCGCACCATATTGCCGATCTTCCGCCGGGAGTTGTTGCGGCCGTGAAATCCTCGATGCCGCCCGCCGATTTCTCCGAGGGCTTTCGGCGGGAAGAGCAAGCCTGGGGCGGCCTGTTCGCCCGTCCGGCGGCGGAAGCCCTGATCCGAGGCGGCTTGAATGCTGGCGCACAGACGTCCGAGGGTGAGCGTGACCTCGAGACGCTGCTTCGGACGCTCAGCAAGTCCCATGTCGATCCGGCAAAGTCTGCTGCTTAGGATCGAGATCTGCAGGCGGAGGGCTGCAGCTTGCCCGCTTCGCCCGTTGGCGTGACCCCGAGATGGTGCCTCATTCAGATGCAGGTCGCGGATGTTTCGCGGCCTGCTCTCTGACGACGTTGATCAGGGCACGCAACTTGGGCTGGTGCTGCATCCCGGCGGGAAAATACAGGAACATGCCATCGTCTTCGCGCAGTTGATCGGCGAAGAACAGCTCCAGCTCGCCATCCCGCACTTCGTCAACCACCTCCAGTTCCTGCACGATGGCGAGGCCAAGTCCGATCTTGGCAAGCCGGAGAAGCGCCATTCGGTCATCGACGACAAGCTGCTGGCGCATCCCGATCCGCACCGCCTTTCCGTCACGCTCGAACTCCCAGACGTAGGCGGCCCGCGAGGTTGGAAAGCGGTGGATGATCGCCCGATGGTGCGGCAGGTCTTCCAACCGCGTCGGTCGCCCGGCCCTATCCAGATACTTCGGGCTTGCGGCGACGGCCCATCGGCCCGCCGGCGCAAGCCGGACGGCGATCATGTCCTTGTCGATCGATTGCCCAAGACGCACGCCCGCGTCGAAGCCGTCCGCAATCAAGTCCACAAGCGAGTCATTCAGGGAGATGTCGAGGACAACCTTCGGATAAAGCTGCTGGAACCTCTCGATCACCGGCTCGACCGCATAGCGCAAGGACGTGCGCGGCACAGTCAGTCGCAATGTCCCGCTTGGCATCGTCTGCGTATCGCTGAGGGCCTGCAGCGCTTCGCCGATCTCGGTAACGGGACCGTCCAGTCGCCGAAACAGCGCCGCGCCCGCCTCGGTCAGGCGCACGTGCCGGGTCGTTCGCTGGAAGAGCTTGACCTGATAGCGGTTCTCGACCGCGCGGATGGTCTTGCTGACGGCGGTCGGGCTGATCCCCAGTTCCTTCGCCGCGGCCGAGAAGCTTCCATTCCTCGCCACGGCCAGGAACTGCGGCAGCCCGTCGAACACGTCGCGATCCATCGGCATTTGTCAGGCTTTCAGGTTGCGCAGGGCGAGAGGGTGAGCGCTGTAGCCGCAATTGTGAACCTGCAGTTCAGAAGGCATCCCCGTTTCGGCGGATTATCTCTGCAATCGCAACTCCCATTTTCTTAACCAGTGCCCTCTCCGACCCGGCTGTCTTCCGGCAGACCTGTCTCCGAATGATGTTCCTCATCGGAACCAACCCTGAAAGGTTAACGACAATGGATACCTCAACCCCCCGCGGCGTGTCGCGGCGTCGCTTTGTTCAAACCTCCCTCATGTTTGGGGCGGGTCTTGGTCTGGCTCCTGCACTTGCAAGGGCGGGTGCCGGCGATGCGGCCCTGCCAGTTAACGAACACATGGTGGACGCCGGCTACGGCCAGTTCCATGTGATCGAACAAGGCGCGGGGCCTGCGGTTCTGTTCGTTCACGGCTTTCCCGATACGGCAGAGACCTGGCGCAGCCAGATGCGGGCGGTGGCCGAGGCTGGATATCGTGCCGTGGCCCTCGACATGCGCGGCTATGGCCAGAGCTTCGCACCGGAGTCGGCCGACCTTTACACCGCGCTGAACCTGACCGGCGACCTGGTCGCCGTGCTTGACGCGCTGTCCATCGAGACGGCGGTCATCGTCGGCCACGACTGGGGCGCCTACCAGTCGCAGATGGCCGCCTTGTTGCGGCCGGATCGGTTCCGGGCCCTCGTCAGCCTTGCGATCCCGATCGTTCCGCGCGGCGAGGTCAATCTGAATGACTACCTCCAGGAAAAGGGGCTAGCCGACGCCTACTACGTGTTCGCAATGGCGAAGGAAGGCAGCGAGGCAAAGTTCGCCGACGCAGCGACATCGATCCCGAGCATCCTGTACTGGCTTTCAGCAAGTCCTCCGCCAGCGAAGCGGTGGGACCCCATGAACCCGGACCTGCACATGCTGCGGCCCTCTCCGGTAGCGGTGCCAGACTGGGCGGATGCCGGATATGTGCGCCACACCATCGATGCGTTCCAGAAAACCGGCTTCCGGGGCGGGATGAATTACTACCGCGCCTTCCCCAAGACCTTCGAGCTTATGGTGGCCTACAAGGACGAACCAATCCAGCAACCCTCGCTCTACATCTGGGGGGACGCAGATGGGTTGAGCCATCTTTACCACCCTGAACCCCCGACGCTGGCATCGCTGCGCGAAGTTCAACCCAATCTCGTGGGCCAGGTCCGGCTGGAAAACGTCGGACACTGGATCCAGCACGAGGCCGCGGATCGCGTGAACCAAGAGCTGATCGGTTTCCTCGCCAAACTTTGACGGGTGGTACCGGGTCCGTTTCCGGCCCGGGCAACCCACAGGACGAAAGGACAACACATGATCGATCTCAAGGGCAAGCGCGCGCTCGTCACCGGGGGGTCCCGGGGCATTGGCGCGGCAATCGTGCAGGCTTTGGCCGAGAGCGGCGCCGATGTCGCATTCACCTACCAGCATTCGGCGGAGAAGGCGGAAACGGTGGTCCGGTCCGTCCAGGACAAGGGGCGACGGGCCGTTGCCATTCAGGCCGACAGCGCCGATCCGGAGGCGATCGCTCGCTCGGTAAGGGAAGCGGTGTCGGTGCTCGGCGGGCTGGATATTCTGGTCAACAGCGCAGCGGTCGGGCTTTACGGGACGATCGCAGACATTGACGTTGTCGCCTATCAGACCCTGATGGATGTGAACGTGCGCGCGCCGGTCCTGTATGCCAAGGCGGTCATTCCGCATCTGACCGCAGGGGGGCGGATCATCTCGATCGGTTCGGGCCTTGGTGAGCGGGTGCCGTTCCCCGGCATCACGGCCTATGCGATGTCGAAGGCGGCGCTGACCTCGTTCACCCGCGGTCTTTCGCGCGAGCTTGGCCCGAACGGCATCACGGTGAACCTTGTGCAGCCCGGATCGGTCAACACGGAGTCAAACCCGGCGGACGGCGAAGCGGCCGACTTCCAGCGCAGCCTGACATCGCTGGGCCGCTACGCCGAGCCAGGGGAGATCGCCAACGCAGTGGTTTTCCTCGCCAGCCCGGCCGCAAGCGCGATCACGGGCTCAGTTCTCACCGCAGACGCAGGCGCGATTGCCTGAACGGGTCGGTCGAAGAGTGCCAGGCCAAAGTCAGTCAGGGCTCGCATCTGCTGATGCGAGCCCTGTCGCATTTCGTTCAAGCCGCAGTCGCGCGGGGATAGTCGGCATAGCCGACGTTGCCGCCCGCGTACCATGTGTCCCGCGACGGGACCGGGGCAAGCGGAAGGTCTCCCCTGAAGCGCTCCACCAGATCCGGGTTGGCGAGGTACGGCACCCCGAAGGCCACCACATCCGCCGCCCCGGACCGCAGAAGAGTTTCGGCTGTGGTCTTGTCAAAGCCGCCATTGGCGATGACCGGCCCATCATGAAACTTGCGGAAATGCCGGGCGGCGCCGTCTTTCAGCGCTTCGACAGGTGTTCCGACCAGGTCGGTGCCACTGTCCTGAAACTGGATATAGGCGATCTTCAGTTTGGAGACCTTCGCCACGAGATGCTCGTAGGTCGGCAGGGTCTGCGCCGTGGGGTGAAGATCCCCCATCGAGACTGCAGGACTGAGCTTCAGGCCAACCCGACCCGGCCGCCATTCGGAGGCCATGGCCTGCAAAACCTCCAGCGGGAAGCGGCTGCGGTTCTCGACGCTGCCGCCATAATCATCCTCGCGCAGGTTGAAGCTGTCGTTCAGGAACTGGGGGATCAGGTAGCTGACGGTGCCGTGCAACTCCACGCCGTCGAAGCCGGCCTTCTGCGCAAGCCGGGTCGCGTGGGCATAGTCGCCGATTGTCCGGGCAATATCTGCGGCTGTCATCGCATTGGGAACGGGCGAGGTGCGCAGCCCGCCTGGCGTGTACACCGGCTGGTTCAAACTGACCGCCGACGGCGCGAGGGGCCGGGAGCCGCCGAGCAGGTCGGGATGCGAGGCACCCCCGGTATGCCCAAGCTGCACGACGATCCTGCCACCCGCCTCGTGGACAGCCTCTGTCACACGCTTCCAGCCTTCTGCCTGCTCTTCGCTGAAGAGTGCGGGAATGTTGCTCGCCCCGATCGCCTCGCGGCTTGACCAGGTGCCCTCGGTCAGGATCAGCCCAGCCGAGGCGCGCTGACGGTAGTATTCGGCCTGAAGCGCGGTCGGAACCAGACCGGAGTTCTCCGTCCGCGCGCGGGACATCGAGGCCATTGCGATGCGGTTGGGAATTTCGATTTCGCCGAGCGTCATCGGCTGGAACAGGGTGTCGGACGACATGGCATTTCCTCTCTTGGATGGGGTGGTGATGCGGGATGTCCCGCCGGGCCGCCCGGTCTGACGAAAGCCGACCGCGCTATTGTCAAGTTTACATGGGGGGTGATTGACATTAGGCCAGTACATACCATTTGGTAAGTACAGCTTTAGGAGGGACTGGATGCTGAAGGCCCCGCTACGTTGTGGCATGGAAGCCGTGGTTGATCTGGTTGGCGGCAAGTGGAAACTGGTCATCCTGTTCTATCTCAGCCACCAACGCCTGCGTTTCAGCGAGTTGCAGCGGCACGTCGGCGACATCAGTGAAAAGATGCTCAGCCAGCAGCTTAAGGAACTGGTCGCGGACGGTCTGCTGACACGGATCGACTTCAAGACCGTGCCGCCTCATGTGGAGTATGAAACCACGGCGTTCGGTCGCGATCTCGGACTGGCCATGGTACCGATCTGTGAATGGGGATCGCGGAACATGGCAGAGATCACGGCCATCGCGGAGGCCCGGGCTATCCGCAAGGCAACGACTGGATCGGTGGCGCACGAAGTGTCGGGCTGACTGCCGGCTGCATGGCCTGGCAGGGACCAGGCCAGCTAAGCTTGTCGCGGCAGGGCTTGGGAGCTGTTCGACATTGACATATCGCTAATTGCCGATTAACTTGGCTGTATGGAATTGCTCGAAATATTCAAAGCCCTCTCGAACCGGACACGCCTCGAGATCGTGCGGGGATTGAAGGATCCTGAAAAGAACTTCCCCCGACAGGATGAGGGTGACGTGAACGTCGTGGGCGTTTGCGTAAGCAGCATTCAGGAAGGAGTCGGGCTGTCACAGTCGACGGTCTCAGATTACCTTGCAACGCTGCAACGGGCCGGGCTGGTCGAGGTCAGACGCATCGGGCAATGGACCTACTACAAGCGGAACGAGGCGACGATCCGCGCTTTGGTCGAGGTCATCGGCAAAGACCTCTGACAATTTGTCCCGATGTATCGGGACTTCGCGATATTTCCCTTTACCGAAATGGAGAACTGAAATGCGAGCGATGATACTCAACTCATTTGGCGGCCCGGAGTCGTTCCAGCTTGGCGAAGTGCCAAAACCCGTGCCCCAGGCGGGACAAGTCCTGGTGCGCGTCCATTCGACGTCGATCAACCCATTGGATTACCAGGTTCGGCGCGGTGACTATCGCAACCTGGTGCCACTGCCAGCCGTGACCGGTCACGACGTCTCCGGGGTTGTCGAAGCTGTTGGACCGGGCGTCACGACCTACAGCGCTGGAGACGAGGTCTGGTACACCCCGCAGATCTTCGACGGATCGGGAAGCTATGCCGAGTACCACGTGGCAAACGAGAGCATAGTCGGGCGCAAACCTCCGTCGCTCAGCCATCTTGAAGCGGCCAGCCTGAGCCTGGTCGGCGGCACAGCGTGGGAGGCTCTGGTCGGTCGTGTCGCCCTGCAAGCAGGGGAAAGCGTCCTGATCCACGGCGGCGCGGGAGGGGTTGGCCATGTAGCGATCCAGATCGCGAAAGCCATCGGAGCGAAAGTGTTCACTACGGTCCGGGAAGAAAACTTCGAATTCGCTCGCAGCCTAGGTGCTGACGTCGTCATCGACTACCGCAAGGAAGACTATGTCGACGCCGTCATGCGGGATACGGCTGGACGCGGAGTCGACGTCGTCTTCGACACCATCGGTGGCAACACTCTCTCTCGAAGCCCTGACGCGCTTGCCCAGCTTGGCCGCGTCGTCTCGGTCGTCGATACCGCCGGGCCACAGAACCTCATCGAAGCCTGGGGCAAGAACGCGAGTTTCCACTTTGTTTTCACTAGACAGAACCGCGGCAAGCTCAATGACCTGAGCACATTGGTCGAGCGTGGCCAGCTGCGGCCTCACGTTGGCGCGGTCTATCCGCTCGCCGACATCGCCCTCGCCCATGCAAGGCTTGAGGCCCCGAATAACGGTGTCCGGGGAAAGATCGCGATTTCAGTTGATCTGTCGGCTACATCCGCGGCTGCGAGTTCGGAAGCGGTCAAGTTAGCTTGACTGCGGTCGCATTTCCATCCGTGCTGAACCCGATCCAGTTGCCCCGCGGCTGCCTTAAGGCGGTCACTTGCCAGAGAGCCTTGAAGGCCGGCCATCTGGCCGGGTATGTAGATGCACCGGCTCCCGTCGAAACGCGCGGTAGACGGTCTCTCGGGCGAGCAGCAATCGATACCTTCCGGATCTCGCAGATGCGGTTCACGGAATGATCCAACGCAGTCTCCACGCGCGTCCCGAAGCTGCAGTAACTCTCAGACAGGTGGTCGAAGATCAGGGCGAGATCACGCTCGGCTTCTGCCGAGAACTCAATTCTCTACCGCATGTGCGCAGCGCTTCTCAGCGATCACACGCGCGATAATCTTGTCCATCTGGGCGCCGCTGGCAAACGCCCCCGCGATGCTGGTTCAGCAGCGCTTTCAGTCCCGCTCGGTGCAAATCGTGGTCTTGCATGCGATGTCGCAGCAGGTCGATCCCCTGTTGCAGTGCCGCGCCGACGCTCAAATAGCGCCCGGCTTCGACCAGGTCCTGGTCGAGGCGATGCTGTTCGTCGGTCAGCGAGATCGAGGATTGCACCGTCATAAGGACACTCCTTTTGTCATAAAGAATTACCCAGTAGCACCCAAGTCGACCGCCCCGATTGGTGGGTGGGCGTTAGGCTTCCAGCGATGATGGGCGCGGCAGCACAGCAATAAACCATGTTTAGTCAGTGACTTAGGAGTTGCTCTCTTTTGGTCTCAGCGGCTGTCTGCAGCCACACTCGCAACGCAACGGAGACCGCCATGAAGCCCCTGACAAGCCACGAAGAATTCTGCGTGAAGAACGCCGCGCACTTTGTCGCCGCCCGGGGCCGCACGCCCACCACCCGCACGCGGGAGCAATTCGCGACCCTGCCGGAGGCGCAGGCATTTGGGGCCGCGATCGGCGACGGCCGCACCATGATCTACGCGGTCACGACCCTCGGGCACTCCGCCCACATCACCAACTCCTGAAGGACCGAACCCCATGACAACCAAAGCCCTCACCGCCGCGCAGATCGACACGCTCGCCCAGCGCCTTTCCGACACGCCGATCGAAGTGGCCACCAGCGACAAAAAGGCGGGTGACAACTTCGCCCGCTTGCTGGCGGCAAGGGTCGGCGCCGAGCGCGCGGCCCTTGCCTTCACGTCGATCATGACCGCAGACACCTTTGAGCAGGCGGAGGCCCGGCTGACCTTGGTGCTGGACTATGGCAATCCAGAACCTGCGGGCGAGGCGAACCCGCTCCCGGCCGACGAACCGAAGGTGCCAACTGCCGCAGCGATTGGCAAGCGCCAAGCCATCCGAGATCAGGCGCAGACCGGCGCGATGCCGCAGGCACCGGATTTCTCCAAGCCTACCCACGCCCGGTTCCGCGCCAAACTGGCCCAGATCGTTGCCTTGGCCGAGGCGGGCGACATCGCCGCCCTGCAGGCCTTCGAGATCAACCCGGTCTCATCGAGCCCGAAGGCCATGGCCCGCTACCGCGACCTCTGCGTCATCGCCATCACAGCCGCGCGCAGGTGACGGCATGAAGATCACCCGTGAGTTCGCCCCCGCCGATCGCTACCTCTACGATCTCGGGCTTTACAGCTACGAGAAGGGATGGGCGCAGGTCGATACGGCGCAGGATGCGTCATACTTCGGGACCTGGGCCAACCCGACCAGGTTGATGATTTGCAGCTACTGCGAGGGCGACACGACCTTGAAGGAGGCCGCAACCCCCGAGGAGTTCGCCGCCGAATTGCGCGAGATCGATGCGTGGAACCGGGCGCACGGTTATGGCCCGGCGCGGATCGATCCGGGGTTTGATCCGGCGATGAAGGTGGCGTTTATGGCGCTGGGGTTGGCGGGTTTGCTCCATTGAGCATGCCGCGAAACCAGTCAAGCCACTTCAACCTTTGGACAGTCGAAGCCGATAGTGACCAACAAAAGTCGCCGCAGTGATCAGGTTCAGCACGACCCAAAGCAGTTTAAAAAGGTGAACTGGTACGATGGGATTATATAGCAGGGCCATCGCTCCAAAAATCCATGTGTATGAGTTCGCTCTTTTCCCATTCAGTTAATATTCCTTCCAAGCAAGAAAGGCGGCTGGGGCAGCAACCAGCCATCGCAAGCCCATGTAGAAGCCGTATGGGAGGGGCAAAATAGCTACAACAACAGCGATGGCTGGAACGAACCATATCCATTTTGAAAGGCCTGTGCCCGGTCGGAGACCTGCCGGTGTTGGTTGGGTGTTGTGGCTTCCGACTTCATCCATGTCTGCTCAAGTTTCCTTGGGTTTTATTCTTTATGCACTTTTCGGAGTGGACGCCCTGAACTACCGCTTGGAGAAAATCGGTTCGAGCGCAGCCATCACCATTGCAGGAGCGATAAAAAGCAGCCCCGGAGCGGCGACCAAAACTCCACCCCACCAAGGCCAACCCAGAACGTCGACCGCCCCAAAGTAGCTACCGATTGTTATCGGCAACATGAAGCGGAACATGAACGTAGCTGCAATGGCGGCCACAGCAGCCCAAAAGCCCAGATGATACTCGATTCCAATGTAGCCCAGATAAATTTGGGCCAATCCCACCAACAGGAATACTGGGAGAAGCAGAATGCCGAAACGCTCCACTAGAAACTCGCTTTTCTGTTTGATTTCTTTGCATTTCAACGGAACGCTTCGCACAGCGTGCGGCCTTGGCGGGCAAAAGGCAACACACCTTGTGCAAGGCGGTCGAAGGTTGGTCAGACATCTTCCTCCAAGAAGCTAGCGAGTCTGTTTCGCTTATACCCGTGGAAGCGGCGCCACATTCCAGAACAACACCCGCCCCGGCCGGCGCATCGCTACGCACAGCTCCCACGCCTTCGCATCATAATGCGGGTCCGCGGGGAAGGGTGCGCCCATGATCGCCATCTGCCCAAAGGCCCGCGGATAGATGTGAATCCGTGCCCCGGCGACATCCTTCGGCGCCAGTTCCCGCCCGATCTGCACGACGTGCCGCCGGGCTTTCGGCCAGGCCAGCGCCAACCCGCGCGCCAGTACGCCTGAACCAGCGGCACACCAGACTTCGTCCGGCTCAAGGCCGGTTGCCAGTGCGGCCGCCGCGAGCGCCTCGACCGCGTCGGGGATGTCGGCGCCGAATGGGATAAGCGATGCCCCACTTTCGCGGCAGTATTGGCGCGCCCGGCTTTGTACGACGGTTAGATATCTGGGCGACACGGGCACGACCTTTGCGCCCAACCGCGCTGCTTCCAGCGTCCGGGCGTGGGGTTTGGCGCGCTGGGCGAAAAAGATCCTGGCCTTCTTGCCCAAGGTCCGAGCGACGTGGGCCAGGGCTGTTTGCGCGCCGCCTTCCGGCGGGCTGGCATAGACGGCTTCCTGTACGCCGTCGAACACGCGGCCAATGAACCGAGCGTTAGTGCCGCCAGGGTGCAGATCGTCGCGGACCACCCAGATCCCCGCATGGGTTTGCACAATCGGGGCGGTCATTCTTGGGGTGCCTCATCGCCGGTGCCGTCGGCCTCGTCGATTTCACCGAATTCCACCTGCCCGATTGACTCGGTGGCCCGCTTGGGATCGCCCTTGCAGAACACCAGCACGTTTTGGTGGGTCCGGCCCAGCTTGCGTGACGCCTCGCATTGCCGTCCGGCGCGAATTGGCAACGATCCGACGGCGGTGACAAGGATCGCATCATTGTAGAGCCGGGCGCCTGCCGCCTCGAAGGCCTCGACCGTTTTGCCCGGCAGGTTGACGAAGGAGCCGCCCGCGTCGCGCACATCGCCAATCACCCCGACAGCGAAGCGATCGTCGCGCAGGCGGGAGACGTCCCCGGCGATGATCCGGGCATAGGCCTCGAAGAAGGCGTCCTTGCCCAGGGCAGACAGATCGGCCGGATCGCCGGAATAGACCTCAAGGTTCCAATAGGGTGGGATGCCGAAGCGAGCGGCAAGGCTGCCGGAGGACGCGGCGGCAGGCTGGTGATCGCTGCCGCCAACCTCGTCGCCCGTTCCCCCGCCGCCCAGCGCGCCAGCGTCGCCAAATTCAAACCCCGCCAGCAATTCCTCCAGTTCAGCCTCGTCGAAGCCGATCATTTCCAGATCGAAGTTCTCGTCGCGCAGCGCCGCCAGTTCCGAGGCCAGCGTCGCGTTGTCCCACCCTGCGTTCTCGGCGATCCTGTTGTCGGCGAGGATCAGGGCCCTGCGCTGGGCCTCGGACAGATGGTCCAATACGATCACCGGCACCTCCGCCAGGCCGAGGGATTGCGCCGCCATCAGCCGTCCGTGCCCGGCGATGATCACATCGTCCTCGCTAATCAGGATCGGGTTGGTGAAACCGAACTCCGCGATCGAAGCCGCGATCTGGGCCGCCTGATCGGGGGAATGGGTGCGGGCACTGCGGATGTAGGGCACCAGCCGGGCGGTTTGCATCATGTCGATCTGCAAGGGCGCGATCTCCTGAAAAAGGAACGGCCCGGTGACAAACACCGGGCCAGTTGCGGCAGGGCAGGGAGGCAGAAACGGCGATCGGTGGGTGCGTGCGTACCCGCGAACCCAAGAGTGCGCACCCAAGGCGCGAACCCAGAAAAAATGTTTGACCCTAGAGACTTACCGCGCCTCTGCCCCCCGCATACACCTCGAGCCTGGGTGGAACCAAGGCCCGGGGGGCTGCAAGAGCAGGGTCCGAAAGCCGACGACGCGGACGCAACCTGATCCGCACAAGTCTTCCGAGCATGAGGAATATATGCCCTGAAAGTGTTGCATCTGTCGCGCCTGAAGTTCGACGTGTTTTCCCGTCATAACAACGTGCCCGACCCGCTTTCATCCGGTTTGACCACGTTCCTATCCGCCGCTGTCTTCGGCGCGCTCGCCTTGCGCCCTGTTTTCTCAAGCGCATTCAGATGCTTGGCAATGGTGAGCAGGGACGCCGCCCATCGCCGCCACGCGGTCGATCGCACCACCCCTGCGCGGATGCAAACCTGCCGCCACCGCACCCCCTCGGCCCGCAGCCAGACGATCCGTGCATCTTCGGGGTCGAGCCAGGCCAGCCAGCCAATGCAGTCCTCCATGCGCTGGATATCGCGGGCGCTGGGCACCACCCGCATCCGCGCCTCCTCGGTGCCGTACGCCTGCTGGGCATCGTGAACATATTCCGGCCAGGACTTGCCATAGCCCTTGGCGCCCGAGCCCGGCGGGTTGGGCAGGCGGCGCAGGGTCAGGGCGGCATCCTCGAACTGATCTTCGATTTCGCGTGGGGTAATGGGCATCAGGGTTTCCAATCTGGTCAGTAGATCTGGCGGGCGCGCAGCGTGGCCTCGGTGACCAACCCCGCGGCCAAGAGCGCTGCGCGCTTCGACGTCGTGACAGCGCTCGGGGGAATGTAGCCGCCGGAGTTGATCCACTTGGCCGTTTGGACCAAGAGCTCCCGTTCGGTAAGGATGGGGGTCTGCTTTGTTTCCCCAGCACTTTTCGCCTTCGCCGACAGCGACACCTTTTGGGCGTGGCGCTTCGCAATCGCCGTCGAGAAGTACGCCCACGTCCGGATCGGATCGGCGCGCTGGCGCCTAGTCCGCTCGGCAAGTGTAGGCAGGATGTCGGTGGCCAGGTCGTAGCCGGAGGCGAGCCAGGCGTCGATCACCGGCCGGGTGGTGATGATCGCGACCCTCGCGGCAAGGCTGAGGCCCTCTCCACAGGCTGCGAGGCAGGCCGCTTCGGCCTCGGCGTTTTCGTCCGTCTCACGCGCGGTAGTAGTTACTGGTTCTCTTACAAGGTTAGTGTCCAGATTCTGGACATGGCTTTTGCCGAAATCTGGACATGGCTTTTGGGGTTTTCCATGTCCAGATTCTGGACACGGCTCGTGCCCGAAATCATCCTCAAACTCGAGAACGTACCGCGTCGATTTGCGTCGATGGGTGTCATCCGTGTGGCGGCGCTGCCTCCGGATCAGCCCCGCTGCTTCCAGCTTTTCGAGATGGACGTTCAGCGAGGCGCGGGAGATTTCGGCATCGGCCGCCAACTGGTCCTGCGATGGGAAACACCCGAAGTCCGGGTTGTGCCGGTCGCAGAGATACCAGAGCACCAGCTTGGTCACGGGGCTCAGTCCGCGCTGCTGGATCGCCCAGTTGGTGGCCTTGTGGCTCATAGCGCCGCCGTGACAGTCAGGCGCTTCACGATGGCTGCCATCAGGGCGATGCGCCGGTCGGCGTCGTCCTGGCGCATCTTGCCCGCTCGGACGCGGGACCAATAGTACTGGCGCCGGAGGTCCAGCTCGCGCTGGGCCTCGGCGATCAGCGCTGTGACCGGAATCGCGCCGTCGGGGGTGATCTGTGCCATGGCTGCCCCCTCAACGCCGACCGGAGACAGCGCGGCCGGCGGCCGCCTTGCGGGCCTCCTGCTCGCGCAGCCAGTCCCTGACGGCCTCCATGCGGTAAAGCACCTTGCGCCCCACCCGGACGCAGGGCGGGCCCATGCGGCGGGTCTCCCAGCGCTGCAGCGTGTCGACCGACAGCGTCAGTTCCCGGGCAAGGTCCGTGCGGTTGAGCCAGCCGGTCAGCAGACCGGTATCCGCCGCCGGCGCGGCTGGGTCAGTGTCCGTCAAGCCTATGTTCTTCATGTCTTTTCTCCTTACCCGGCGCTCCAAGATCGTTGCGCTAAAGTCGGTCAGAGTAGACAAGCACGGGCCAGGCACCGGCAAAGAGGCAGAAACCGGCAGAAACAAACCGGCAATTCTGCCGGTCGCGTTATCCACCGCAATCGAAGGTCCGGGCCCGGATTTAGGTATGAACAAAGCGGGAACTCTGACAGCTTCAGGGAGAGCAGTTCACAACCAGAATCGCCAGATGGCCACCCCCCGCCGAAAGGTTTGGAGGGCAGGTTTCGTGCGTAGCGAAGCCGCGACGTTATTGGGGATCGCACAGGGGGCAAGCGGGTGATCGGCGACGGGATTGAGGAGCTACAATGGTTCGCGGCCTGCAAGCCCTCGACCATCGGCGTGCCGGACTATCGCGATGGTGTCCGCGAGTACCTTGAAATCGCGGTTGTCGGTTGCGACCTCCGGCCGGGCGCCAAGGCCCAGCGCCTGACCGAACTGATCCACCGCGCCATCCCTTATCCGGTGATCCTGATTACCCGTGATCCGGGCGGCCTTGCCCTGTCGCTTGCCCACAAGCGCTGGGCAGAGCGCGAGGCGAGCAGGATCGTGATCGAGGATGTCGAAGCCACTGGCCCCCTGACAAAAGCTGTCGTGGATCAAGCCTTTATCCACGACCTTTCGCTTGCGAACCTGCCGAGGCGTAGCCTATTCACGGTCTATCAGGGCTGGATAACCCGGGTTCAGGCGTTGCACGCCGCGCGATTGTCGGGCGCATATGTTGCAACCGACGATCAGGCCGTGTTGGACCGGCGGCGGGCGGCGCTGGACACCATTTCCCGGCTGACGCGCGAAGGGGCAACTCTTCGGGCGAAGGCTGCCAAAGAGAAACAGATGAACCGGCGTGTCGATCTGAACTTGCAGATCCAGCGCCTGGAAGCCGCCCTTACGGCGGCACGTAAAGACCTTTGAAGGTGAGACAAACATGACAGAGATCGAAAAGCTGGCTGCTGGCCACCCCGATGCACAAAGCGCCGATATCGTCGCGGGCAATATCGAGGCGCTGCGGGCGCTGTTCCCCGAAGCCTTTTCCGAGGGGAAGATCGATTTCGAGGTCCTGAAGCAGTGCCTTGGCGGCGCCGTGGATGAACGGGAAGAGAAGTATGGCCTGAACTGGCACGGCAAGCGCCGGGCACGACAGATTGCACTGACGCCGTCGACGGGAACGTTGCTGCCTTGCCCTGAGGACAGCGTCGACTGGAATACCACTCAGAACCTGATGATTGAGGGGGACAATCTCGAGGTGCTCAAGCTCTTGCAGAAGAGCTATGCGGGCAAGGTCAAGATGATCTATATCGATCCGCCTTACAATACCGGCAAAGACTTCGTTTATCGGGATGATTTTCGAGACAGCATTGGGAATTATCTCGCCATAACTGGGCAAACAGACTCCGATGGACGTAAGGCGACCTCGAACTCAGAAAGTTCTAGGCGATTCCATACTGATTGGCTCAACATGATGTATCCCCGTCTGAAACTGGCTAGGGAATTGCTTCGTAGTGATGGGGCGATCTTCATCAGTATTGACGATGTCGAAGTTAAGAGCGTGCGAGCGCTTTGCGACGAAATTTTTGGCGAAGAGAATTTTGTTGCTTCCATCGTTTGGCAGAAGGTCTATAGCCCGGCAAACGACAAAAAGGGCGTCGATGCAATGCATGATTATGTTATTGCATACCAGCGGAGTTCTGACTTTTCTGTAAACTTGCTGCCAAGAACCTCGAAGCAAGACGACGCATACTCAAACCAAGATAATGATCCCCGCGGCCCTTGGAAAGCAGTCGACACAACGCGTGCCGAGCACCGTGACTACGCCTATTATCCCATTACAACTCCGTCAGGGCGGGAGGTCTACCCTGCACAGGGAAGGAGCTGGGTCTTCACGAAAGAGGAACTTCCCGGCTTGATTGCCGACAACAGGCTGTGGTTTGGCAAGGATGGGAACAGTAAACCTTCAAAGAAGCTATTTCTGACTGAAGTGAAACAGGGAATCGTTCCCACTACCTGGTGGAGCCATGAAGATGGTGGGCACAATGATGGGGCAAAGAAGGAGCTAAAAGCTCTGATGCCGGAGGGGTTGCCTTTTCAAACTCCAAAACCAACCAAATTGATCCAGAGAATTGCACAGATTGCGACATCTTCTAGTGCTGACATTGTCTTCGATTTCTTTGCTGGAAGCGGCACAACAGCTGATGCGATCCTTAGGCTTAATGCGGAAGACGGAGGAAGCAGAAGGGTCGTGCTCGTTCAAATTCCCGAGCCCACTGGGCAAGAAGATTACCCAACAATCGCTGACATCTGTAAAGAGCGCTTCCGTCGTGTGGGGCGCACCCTCCGCTCTGAAGTGTCCTCTGCTTCCGCAGATTTCGGCGTGCGAGTATACAAACTCGCGGGGTCCAACATCAGGGCCTGGGGACCAAACCTAGCTGGGGGCGGATATGACTAAACTCGACAGCCATGAGAGCCTTGCCGCCCGTTTCCGTTCCGTCTGGTTAGGGTGGGTGGGTTGGGTGGGGTGATCCCGGCCACTTCCTGTATGTGTCACGTCACATTCGATAGGCGTGGTGTCATGTCGGCACGGTGGCTCTGCCACGTCGCTGACAGTTTTCGGGACAAACATTGTTAGTGGCTGGAAACACCTAACCAAACCCACCCAACCTAACCGGGCAATCCGGGACTGGTAGTCACGCATTGGCAGCCCTCCGGAACAGATCAGAACCGTTGTTGATCGGGGCGGCGTCAGCGTTCACGATGTCCAGTTGCCAGCGCGCCCGGTTGCCGGTGGTGCCTGCCGCGATGATGCGGTGGCCCGCGACGACGCGGTTCTGATGCTGCGACAGCCACTTGCCCAGCCGCGTGCCGTTGATCGCGCCGCCTTCGCCCGCGACGCGGAGCAGGGCTTCGCGGAACTCGGGGTTCACGAACTCGGCCTTGCCGAACAGCTGGGTCTGCTGCGCGGCGGCCCGTTCGATGATCTCGCGCACAGTGACACGGTCGGTTCCGATCACTGATCGCCATTCCTCCAGTGCCGCCGTCAGCGCCTCCAGCTTCGGGTCCGCGCCGCGCATGCCTTCCATGGTCTCGCAGGGGTCAGCCTCGCCAAGCCAGATCAGCGCATCGCGCACCCAAGCGGACCAGGCGGTGAAGGAGCCAAGCGGCACGGTCTGCGACGGGCGACCAGCGACGTGGAAGGCGCGCAAGATCGTCAGACCCGCCGTGACATAGTCGCCGCGATGCACCGCCACCATGGCGAGGGGATCGCGGTCAAAGGCGCGCAGTTCGGGCCGTTCCACCCCGGCATCCAGCGTGGCGCGAATGGCGCGGCGGGTCATGTCGCCTGCCAGGGTCAGGTTGTTGCCGGTGGCGAACATCGTCGCGTTGCTCGGCACCTCGGCGTTCAGGGACGTGCCGAGGATGCGCACCTTCAGACTGGTCTGGGTCATCGCCTGGCAGAGCAGTTCGCCGCCGACCGGTTCCTCGCAGTTGTCGATTGCGATCATCACATCGCCTGCGATCAGCGCGGCACCCAGCCGCTTTTCCATCTCCTCCTCGGATTTGCCCTGCGCGATCACTGGCGCGGGGCGGCTGGTGGCGATGATGCTGGCCAGATCGACCAGCATGGATTTGCCCGTCCCCGCGGCGGGTGCATTGAATCCGTGCAGCGGTGCGGTTGGCAGCGAGCGGCGGATCAGCGTGGTCAGGATGGCTGACAGGGCTACGGATCGGTCGGCGGGCGTGACGAAAGGGAAGCTGTCGATCAGGTCGCGCAGGAAGCCCAGCGCGCGCAAGGCGGTGGCGCGGTCGGGATCGCGCGGCAGCAAGGGGAAGCGTTCGCCTTGCGGATCGAACAACAGGCCGGTCTGGGCATCATAACCCGGCTGGTCCAGGATCGAGCCATCGTCGCGCAGGGTGGGCGCGTTGATGATCCCGGTCAGCACCGGTAGCCGCCATTGGCCCTCGCGCGCCAGATATGTTTCCGCCAGCCGCTGCGAGCAATCGGTGGGGATCCATTCCCCGGCGCGCATGTCGAATCGTTCCCAATGGGCGGCCTTGGTAAATGCCTCGGCCATGTGGTGCGCCTTGACGTGTACGAGGCGCGGCGCGTCGATCTGCCTGCCGCCAGAGATCGCCACCGGGACCATGGCTGGGCGCACGACGATGCTGCCGCGCTGATAGAAGCCCAATCCGGACCCAAGCAAGGCCTCCTCTGCCTCGTCGATGGTTTCGGGCATCTGGCCTGCACGGATACGGATCAGGGGGCGGTTGCCTTGGGTTGGAGCCTCATCAGAAGCATCCCGGCTGGCGTGGGCGGTTCGGACCCGACGCGGCTGCGCAGCCCGCCAGCCGTTCTGCTTGGCCAGCCAGAAAAGTGTGCCGACGGTGACGTTTCGCACGGCGGCAAAGCTGTCCCATTTCAGGGCGGTGTGGGTCGGGTCGTTCTTTGCGGCCTCGGCTGACCAGGCCTGCCAAAGGTCTCGGCCCTCGGACCCAAGGGCGGCATAAAGGGCAAGACCCACCTTGATCCACTCATCATAGGGCAGATCGTTGTTCGGGATATGGGCAACGGCATCGGCTATCAGGTCGTGCGACGGGGCTTCCTTTGGCTTCAACCCGACGAGCTTGCGCCCCTCGCGGTCCATGTCGCGCCGTTCGGTGGTGGTCTGGCCGCCTGCTTTGCGCAGGTAGTCCTCGGCGGCGGCGATGAAGGCGGCACAAGCGTCGCGGCTGGCGATGGGCAGGTCGTGCAACGGTACATCCATCGGCGAGCGTTCTGGCCAGTGATAGGGGGCCTTGGTGTCGGGGTGGATTCCGAAGCCCACGAACTGCTGCCCGGTTGCCAGCACCTCGACCCGTGCCACAGTGCCATCCAGCATCTGGAATTCGCTGGTCTGCACCTTGTCGAAGGGCACATCCGTGCGGAAGGCCAGCAGGCATTTCGGGGCCTTGCCGATGCGCAGAAGGGTGGTTGGTCCGAGGATATCTGTTGCGATGCTGCGCAGCCGGTCAGTATGGCCAGCGTCCAGCACGTCGATATCGACGCCGACCAGGTCGCAGCACAGAAGTCCGGTGTTGGTGCAGTTGCGCTGCGCCTTGGACCAGCGTGTGATCTCGGCTTCATCGGCACTGGCGCAGACCGTTTCCCACCCTTTCATCATCGGCCGCTTGCCCGCCGCCTTCATGGCAACATGCGCGCCAAGAACCGGGACCGGACGATAACCATTGCAGTGCAGCGCCAGTCGCAGATCGGTTGGATCCACCGGCTGGGCGGGGGCGATGGGAAGCGCATCCGCCACGTCGGCGCCGGTCATGTCGTCTGTCAGGCGGATGGCATCCTCCATACTCAATCTTCCTCCACCAGGTCCCAGCATGCGAAGTCGTCGTTCCAGCGTTCCTCATGCCCCGACATGCTGCCGACCAACTTGTGGGGACCGAAATAGACCTTCTCGGCCAGGCGGCGGGGATCCCTTTCCCGGGGGGTTACGACCCGGATGTTGCAATCCAGTTCGGTCCTCACTCGGTCCAGCGCGGCAATCGCCAGTCTGGCCTCCACGTGCGGTGTGGTTTGCGGGATTGATTGCATCACGACATGCATCAGCACATCGCGGCAGGCACGGATGCGGTTGCCGAGCAAGACATGATCATCGGTGGTGATGTCGAGAAGGTAGTCATTCATCATTGCATGCCTTCCTGCATCTCGATCCATCCGATCAGCTTGGATTTCCGTGCACAGATGACGTTGCCCATCCGAAAGACCGGCAGCTTCACCTTGGCCTCTGTGGCGTAATAATAGACCTTGCGCCGCTGCTTCACGTCGCCAAAGACGAACAGCGCAATGGCATCTGCACCGCGCAGCAAGTCATCGGCCAGCGTCGGGCAAACCTTCTCCGTGGCGGGACCAGCCCGCATTCCTTCCTGCATGTCCTGTCCTCCTAGGTGCGGATCAGCGCGCCCAGCGCGTTGATCGTTCTGTAACCGACAGCGAAGGTGACGATTGCATCGCCGCCGACGCTGAAATCTTCCTGTTCCCTCTGCTGCCGCTCGGGGCCGTCCGGCAATTCGAACCGGGCCAGAAGTGCCAGCAGGGGATAGCCCTTGCCGGCATTGTCATTCTGGAAGGTGATCTTCCCTGACAGAAATCGCCGCTCGATCTCGACGCGCAAAAAGGGCTCCCGCATCTCGGCCATGGCATGCGTCAAGGTGCCGAGCCGTACTCCTTCAATCAATGAAGCTACGGCTTCCCCGAAGCTCTGCTCCTCGTTGCCGTCCGGCATCATGATGTCGAGGATCGCTTCTGGAAGGTCGTTCCAGTCCTCGCGCTGGTCTACTGGCAATCCCAGTTTGGTCTGTATGTCCTCCATCTCGAGCGGCCAGTAGGCATCGACGGCACCGGCAGCGTTTTTCACCTGGTCGGCCGCCATGATCGCAATCAGCAGCCGTGCGCAGTCGGTCGCGGTCATCTGCGCCGCCCCTGGTCCTCTCCCCCCCGACGAGATCAGTTTGGCTTCGCGTAGGTGCCGCGCATACATCGCCACCGTCTGCTCAGGCATTGGCAGAACCTGCGCGAGGGTGGGGATAAGGTCGCTCAGCTTGGCCATAGATACGGACGTCTCCTCGGGGTGTTTCGGACCATAACTCCGAAACTACTGGCGCACAAGATAGTTTCGGAGTAAAAATCCGAAACAGGTATCCACCCCGGTATCTTCGCCTCGCCAACTCGGCAGACGCATGGCAACACCGTAGGCAAACCGTGATCAACCCACTGTCATAGCGAGGAAATCCATGGCCACGATCCGCAAACGCACGCTGCCGTCGGGCCTGGTCCGATGGCAGGTGGACTTCACTGACCAGGCTGGCAAGCGGCGATCCAAGCTGTTCCCACGCCGCAAGGATGCGGATGTCTATCTGGTGAAGGTCCGCTCTCTGGTCGCCAACCACACCTATCTGGCCGACAGCGATAGCACGACGGTGGCCGGGGCCGCGAAAAGCTGGCTCGATCATTGCGAGGTGCGCTGCAAGACCGGACGGCGGATGGAACGATCCACGCTGCGCGGCTACAGCGACTATGTGCGGCTGCACCTGAAGGATCCGGAGGTCGGGATCGGGGATAAGCTGATCGCCCAGCTGACCCGCCGCCATGTCAATGAACTGCGCGACCGGCTGCTGTTGAATGGTCGGTCTGAACATCTGACCCGGCGCGCGCTGTCGGTGCTGAAACTGATCCTCGACCATGCCATCGACAACGGCCAGTTGTTCACCAATGCCGCCCACGGTGTGCGGGTGATCAAGTCCAGTCGGATCGAGCACAAGGCCCCGGTGCCGTCGAAGGAGGCGATCCGCGCCCTGATCGAGGCGGCTGACGAGGATTTCAAACCGCATCTGATCGTGTCGGCGCTGGGCGGCTTGCGCGCCTCCGAACTGCGGGGTCTTCGCTGGACCGATGTGGATTTCGACAAGGGCTTCCTGCACATCCGCCAGCGCGCCGATGCCTACAACGAGATGGGCGAGCCGAAATCGCGGGCAGGGTTCCGCGACATTCCGGCCGGGCCGATGGTGCTGAACGCCCTGCGCCGATGGAAACTGCGCTGCCCGAAAAGCGAGTTGGGGCTGGTGTTCCCCGCGCCGCAGGGCGGGATCCTGCAGCACACCCGCACGCAGGACCGGTTCCGCAAGCTGCAGGAAAAGGTCGAGGTAACCATGCGCTGGCACGACCTGCGCCACTTCGCCGTGTCGCTGTGGATCGAGCAGGGCTTCTCGATCAAGGAGATCATGACCTTCGCGGGCCACTCTTCCATCCAGATGACCATGGAACGCTACGGGCATCTGTTCCCCTCGCCAGATCACCAAAAGGCAATGGCCATGGTCGAGGCGAAGCTGCTGGGGTGACAGGTACGACTACGCAAGCTATGCGTAGGGACGCAACCATCTGGACATTACCGACTGTGAACACAGAAGCCGACACAACCGACCAGAACGACGACGAAGCCATTCTCACACGCGAAGAGCCCGCAGGTGACTCAGGCTTCATCAAGTTTTATGCGTTGTATTGGCGAAAAGACCAAATCGACTGGAATGCGCGTCAACTTCTTGGCCAACCGAGGGGCTGGATGGGCAAGGGAAAGGTCGCCTCGAACTATGACCGGCGAAATCTCCAGATGAACTTCTGGGGCCAGAAGGGCGTTTACGTCCTGTACGACGACGCCTTGCAACCGGTGTATGCAGGTCAAGCAGGACTGACCCGCAAGGACTCAGCCGGTGGCCAGGCAATTGGTGATCGTCTCAACATGCATCGGCAAGGCGTGTATCGGAACGGGTGGAGCCTGTTCTCATGGTTCGGCTTCATGGAGATCGAGAAGTTCAACCTGAAGACAGAAAAGGATGAAAACCGTAGGCTATCACCTGATTGGCAGTTCAAGGCTCAGGGAGATAGCAACCTCAATTTGCTTCTTGCATCCTTCGAAGCCATCCTAATCGAAGGTTTTGCGCCACGTTTCAATGCACGTGGTGGAGATCTGAAGAAGGCGGTCTTGGTGAACCAGTTCGAATCTTGAGTGCGCCTGGTTTCCCGTTCTTTTCCAACGATTTGCGGCTGTTCCGTGCGACACGACGCCGACGTTGCGAGCCAGAAAATCTGCTAACACGCTGAAATCACGGGGTTATTACGGGCGTTGGGGTGGGCCTCATAACCTGAAGGTCACAGGTTCAAATCCTGTCCCCGCAACCAAAAACTATATAGAATCGATGCCATGCGCCCCGCCTCACCGCGGGGTTTTTGCATGTCTGCAACCCGTGTCAACAAAGCGACCCGGCTTTCGACGAGAGGCGCGCGGTTTTCCCGCAAGCCGCCTATCTGAGACCAGATCAAGACAGCCGAAGGATCGAGCCGATCGTTATATATCAGCGGTTTGGCGTTGCTGATGCCTCAGCGTCCCATCGCGCCAGATAAGTTTCTATGATTTCGTGCATTCGGTCCCGCCCAAAGCTTGGATCATGCCCTCCATGCACCAACGTCACCGGCAGGGCGAGCAGTTTTGCGAAGGTATCGCGGTAGGCGAATACGCTCATTTCCGGGCCGTCATAGATCAGCGGGCCGTCATAGATGGCGTCGGCGGCAAACAGGATTCCGGTCTCGCGTTCGAACAAACCGATGCCGCCGGGGGAATGGCCGGGCAGATGCCAGACCTCGTACAGGTGATCGCCCAGATCGACCGTGTCCCCTTCGTCCAACAGGCCCGTGGCTGGCGCGCCCTGCAGGCGGTAGGTTTCGGGGTCATAGCCAGCGTAAGGCAAAGCCTCGATGAGCATCTCACCGATGGGGGGGTAGCCCGCATCAAGGAAGGTTTGCAGCAGGCGTTCGGGCATGTCGCGCTTGAACAGAGAATTCAGGCCCGAGGGCTTCGCCATTTCATCTGCCTCCAGGGGATGGACCAGCCGCGTTTCAAATTCATGCACCCCGCCGATATGGTCGATGTGGGTGTGCGACGACACGCAGATGATCGGCTTGGCCGGATCGCGGCGCAGTGTATCAAGGAAAGGGCGCAGGGGGACGACGCCCATGCCGGTATCAAGGATCATGTCGCGGTCACGCCCCTCGACCAGCCAGAGGTTTGCCTGTTCCAGCACATGGATATGCGGCTCGATGATCAGGGTGGTGTCGGCATCGATGCGGGTGGCGCGGTACCATTGGTCAGCGATGGGAAGGGTCATGTCCGGTCCTTAGGTAAGCGGGGTCAGGCGGAGGACTTTCTCCTGCATCCGCCCATGAACATCTGGAAGGCTCAGGCGGGCCGTGGCGTGATCGCGCTGCAGCACCGCCTGACCTTCGCAGAATGGTTGGGTCGAAAGATCGGCGATGCCATCGCTCCCTTGCCAATGGCCCATGACATAGACCGAGGCAAAGGCGGCCGCTGCCTCTGCAGCCGTTGCAGTATCCTCGCGCAGCGCTGCGGCAAGTCCGAAAAATGCGGGGGCACCGCGTTGGCCAAGGCCCAGCACGAACTGACTGTCATCGGCGATCAGTACCCCCTCGGCGCCTGCGCCTTCAACGGCCATTGCGGTCCAATCCCCACCCGGAACTGCCTGCCATTCCTCGCGATAGTTTGCGTGAACTCCGTCTTCAATCAACCTGCCAACCGGGTCGAATGACAGGGTGCCGGCGTCCACCGGGCAGGGGAAACCGCGCCAGTTCCAGTCGCGATGCCAGGTGCAGATGTCACCCGCAAGCGTTGTGCGCCCGGCAAAACCTTCGGCGGACAGCAGAACCGCCAGATCGGCCGGGTCCATCGCCGACAGAAAGCCTGCATCAAGCGCGGGTCGCAGCAAGGGCACCCGGATATCAGCGCACCATTGGCCCGCCTGCACCCAATGCACGCGTGTTGTGCTATCCTCGAACCCCGGCGCACGCAGCCAGTTGCGCCGCCATTGGCCTTGAAGATCAACCTCTGCGATCACGCCGCCGCTGCGCGCTTTGCACCAAGGGCGGCAATGATCTGGTCCGCCGTCAGCACTGCGCCCTCCTGCAGATACTCCATCGCGTTTAGCGAGGCATCATGCGCTGTCGTGGTCGACCCTCCCACACAATCCTTGATGACGCGACAGTAGTAGTCACCCTGATGGCCGTCGACAAAGGTGTAATGCACACAGACATCGGTCAGCCCACCGATCAAGATCAGCGTCTGCGCCTTGAGCCCCTTCAGCAGGATTTCCAGTTCAGTCCCGTAAAACGCCGAGTAGCGCCGCTTGTGGATGAAATAGTCCGTGGGCTTGCGGCCCATCTCTTCAAACGCGACCGGGGTGCCCGGGTCATCCTCGTGGCAATGCACATCCTCGGTGCCGTCCAGCTCGCGGCCAAAATCCACCATGTCGCGGCGGTGGATTTCCTGGATGAACACGACCGGGACGCCCGCGCCATGAGCGGCATCAACGACGGACCGCGCGCGTTCCATGTTTTCTCGGTGGCCGGGCATGACCGGAATGCCCGCCACATGATCCATGAACGCCCCTTTCTGGATATCGACAACGATAAGGACCGGGTTTCCGACAAGGGTAGGCTGGCGCGGCATCGGGTTTCCTTTCTCAGGTGCGGGATTGGTCCGCGCCCATCAGGCGCGGCAGGTCGCCCCAGCGGGCGACGGCGGAAAAGACAACAATGGAGACGGTGATGAAGGCCACTGCAGCGACAGCCATGGTGGGGGTATACCCGTTACGCAACGAGTTGAAGATCTGCAGCGTGACGGTCGCAAAGGCCGAGGCCGAGACGAAGAACATCACGATGAATTCGTTGAACGACAGGACCAGCGCAAAGAAGAACCCCGAGATGGTGTAGGGCAGGGTTTGCGGCAGAATGATCGTCCGGAAGGTGACGCTTTCGGTCGCCCCCATGGTCGCTGCTGCATCCAGATGCGCGCGGTCGATGGCCTGCAACCCGATGGAGATGGTGACCAAAGGCAGCGCCAGAAACAGGACGGCATGGCTGATTATCCCCGCCCAGATCGACCCGAGGCCACCCAGAAACGCCCAGAAGAACCCAAGCCCCACACCAAACACAATGGGCGGCAAGGCAAACGGAACCGACCCCAAACCCGCCAGCAGCTTTGCCCCGCGCGAGCCGGTTTTCCACAACCCGTACGCTATGGGCCATGCCAACAGAACCGACAGCGTCGCCGACCCCACGGCCACAATGACCGAATTCCACAGGGCCTCTGTCCAGACGGGTTCTGAAAAGAAGAACTCGCCAAAGCGGGAAAACGTCGGATCCTCGGGTGGGAAATACATCGTGCGCCCGCCGTTCAGGGCCGCACTGCAGACGATCACGATTGGCAGGGCGACCACGATGGCGGCCAGCGACATGAAGATATGACCAAAGACACACAACATCACGCCGGCCCCTGAGACTTGCGGCTAAGCCGCTGGCCTAAAAGCAGAAACACCGCAGCTGTCACCAGAAGGATCACCGATTGCGCGGCCCCGAAGGGCGCATTCAGCGTGCTGCCCCGCACATTTTCATAGATCGACACTGCTGTCGTATGTTGCGAAGGATCGGCAAAGACTGTGATCGCAACATAGACGCCCAAAAGAAACACGAACAGGAAGAGAAGCGTCCCCATCAGCGGCAGACGCACCGCCGGAAGGATCACCGTGCGGGCCACTGTCCAGGGCCGGGCACCCATGGTCCGCGCAGCCTCGGCCAGGGACGGGTCCAGCCGCGACAGCGCCGGATAAAGCAGGATCACGGCATAGGGCCAGACCAGGTAGCTCATCGTCAGCACGGTCGCGACCTCGGATGTCTTGAACTTCACGTTGCGCGGGTTCGCCAGGCCCCATTCGCGCAGCACGTCAAACCAGCCGGACTCTTTCAGCCAGTCGGTCAACCCGCTGGCCGCAAACAGCATCGGCAAGCCCGAGTTGTTGGACAGGATGATGTCCCAGCCCATGACGATGAACACTTCCGACAAGGACAGCGTGGTCAGCATCAGCACCAGCCACATGGCCTGCGCCCGCCGGGACTGCCGGGTCATGAGGTATGTGAACGGCAGCGCCGTCACCACAGCCAGGATCGAGGCCACGACGGCGTAACGCATCGACCAGTAAAGCTGCGTCACATAAAGAAACGTTGTCTCGGTGGGCCAACTCGCGCCGACAAAGAACCGAAGGTAGTTCTCAGTGGTGAAGGCCCATTCCCAGCCGGCACCTTCAACCTTGTGCCCAAAGGAGATCACCAGCACCAGCACGAAGGGAACAAGGCACAGCACCAGCACGATGGCCCAAAGCAAGAGGCTGGCTACAGTCCCCCAGCGGAAGACCGGGCGCAGGGCTGGCGGCGTCTCGGCCAGTGGCGCGATATGCCCGGCAACCGTCATTCGGCGGCCAAGGCTGTTGGGGCTTGCGCTGCAGACGGCCCCGGATAAATCCGCAGCGCATCCGGCGGCAAGGACAGTTGCACCGTATCCCCCACGGCAAGGCCGCGGCTTTGGTCGGCACTCTGTTCGGCCACAAGCTTGCCCAAACCGGTATCCAGGTAGATGTCGCTCACCGGCCCCAGATCGCGGACAAATGTCACCCGGCCTTCGATGCCGTTCACAGCCGTCTTGGCCGCCCCAAGCCGGATGCCTTCCGGGCGGCACACCAGTTGGACCGCCGATCCGTTCAAGAACCGGGCGGGTTTGGGCAAGGACAGTGCCACATCGCAAACGACGATCTTGCCGTCCTGCGCCACGCCATCCATGAAATTCGCGCGCCCGATGAAGCCTGCAACAAAGCCCGAGGCGGGCCAGTGATAAATCTCTTGCGGCGGACCCGCTTGCTCGACCCGGCCCTTTGACATCACGATGATACGGTCGGCCATGGTCATCGCCTCACGCTGGTCATGGGTAACAACAATGGTCGTGATGCCAAGGCGCTGCTGCAAGAGGCGCAGTTCGACCTGCATTTCCTCGCGCAGTTTGGCGTCAAGGGCCGACATCGGCTCGTCCAGCAGGAACACTTCCGGTTCCTGCGCCAAGGCCCGCGCAATGGCGACACGTTGCTTTTGTCCGCCGGACAACTGGCCAATACGCCGGTCACCAAGGCCGGTCAGTTGCACCAGATCCAGCAACTTGTCGGCCCGCTCTGCCGCCTCGGCGCGTGGCGTGCCTGCGATGGTCAGCGCATAGGCCACGTTGTCGCGCACGGTCAGATGCGGAAACAGCGCAAAGCTTTGGAACACCATCCCAAACTTGCGCTTATGGGCGGGCAGGCGCGTGATGTCGCGCCCCCCCATCGTTACGGTTCCGGCTGTCGGCACCTCAAGCCCGGCAATCATCCGCAGAAGCGTGGTCTTGCCGCAGCCCGAAGGCCCCAGCAATGCCGTCAGCTGACCTTCGGGAAAGTCGAGCGTGATGTCATCCACCGCGCGCGCCTCACCATAGTCCTTGCAGATGCCTTGCAGCGAAAGGGCCGACATCGGCGCTAGACCCCGGCCACCATCTTGTCCCATGCTTCCTTGATGAAGGTTTCCTTATCAAGATAGACCTCATAGGCAGGCTTGATCGCAGGCGTGCCCGAGGCAAAGGCGAACTCTTCATCCGTGAGGTCGGTCTTTTCCTTGGCAACCAGCGGGGCCGTCCCGATCTTGCGCGACATCAGCGCCTGCGTGGCCGGGTCGGACGAGAAGTTCATGAATTCCGCCGCCTCGGCATCCTTGTCCGACAGCGCGGCCAGACACCATGAACCGTAGTCCTGCGGATTGCCTTCTTTCGGGAAGATCGGCTTGATCGGAAAACCTTCCGACGCCATCAGGTTGGACACATCCAGATAGTATTGCCCACCGATGACATCGCCGTTCTTCATCGCCTGTTCCATCTGGCTTTCCGCCGACCACCACAGCGCCACGTTCGGCTTCAGCTCGGCCACCTTGGCAATGATCGCGAGGATGCCTTCCTCGGTGGCGAAGGTCGCCTCGCCGTCAAAGAAGGTGGCGGCGGTGATGTCCATGAACTGCGCGTTGAAGTTCTTCGACAGACCGAGGCTGGCCTCGTATTTCGACGTATCCCAGAATTCGGCCCAGCTTGCGGGGGGGGCGGTGACTTCGTTCGGGTTGATCACCATGGCGGTGAACCACGACATCGCCCCCACGCCCAACGGCCCTTGTCCGGCGTCGAAGACGAAATAGGGGTCAAGGTTGGACGCCGCCGGGATCTTGGCCATGTCCAGCGGCTTGATCAGCCCGCCAAGGCGGCTGGCCTTAATCAGCCCGTCGCGGGCAAAAAGCGAGATGTCCGTCGGAACCGACCCCGCCGCAGTGGCCTGCTGCATCGTCACCAGCCAGTCGGACGAGTTCGGCTGCGTGACGCTTTCCACCGTGATTCCGGTGGCGGCGGTAAAGGCCGGAAAAACATGCTCCTTGAAGCTGTTCTCGAAATAGCCGCCATAAGACCCTACGCGCAGGGTTCTGGTCTGGGCGATCAGCGGCGTGCCGATCACGCCTGAGGCAGCGGCAAGCCCAAGCATGGCGCCGCCTTGCTTGAGAAGTGTTCTGCGGTTCGGTCCGGTCATGTCTGTTTTCTCCGTTCTGGCGATGAGACGCGATGTTTTTTTGTCGATTGGCCGGTAGGCAATCCCCGCACGAGATCGCCGGCCCCCGCCCTACTCACCGGACAGAGTTGGTCGAAGATCGGGGACGTTTGAAAAACAAACCGCGCGCGTTTCAGCCGTGACGACGTGCATTTGATTAAAAATTAACCGGTTTCCCGGCGCCTGCGCGAAATTGTAGACAATATTGGTGCAAGCAGCCGCCGGGCGGGACCAGAACAAGGGGATCAACGATTCTCAGGAGCCCTGAAATGCGCAGCGACCTGTCCGACGACCAGCGAGCCCTTACTGTCGACGATGCGACCCTTCCCGTGATCGACCTCGGCGGGCTGTTCACCGGCGATCCGGACGACAAGGCGCGCATTGCCGCCGAACTGGGTAGCGCGGCGCGCGGGTCCGGGTTTTTCTACATCACCGGCCACGGCGTGCCGCAGGACGTGATCGACAGCGTGATGGCAGCCTCGCGGCAGTTTCACGGCATGCCACGTTCGTTCAAGATGCAGTCATGGTCGGGCTTTACAACGCATCATCGCGGCTATGTGCCCTTCGAGGAAAACGGGGCGAACTTTCCCAAGTCGATCAACATGAACGAGTCCTGGGACATGTCTTACGAGGCCCCCCTCGATCATCCCGACTATCTGGCCCAATGGCGGATGACCGGCCCGAACATCTGGCCCGACCTGCCCGGATGGAAGGACGCCGTCGCAACCTATTACGACGCGGTCTTTGATCTTGGCCTGCGGCTGCTGGATGCGCTGGCGCTTGAACTGGGGGTGGAGACGGAGGAGCTGACCCGCCACATCACCTATCCGACCTCGCAGTTGCGGCTCTTGCGCTATGTGCCGAACGATCTGCCCGCCACCAAGGACATCGTCGGCATCGCCGCGCATTCCGACTTTGAATGCTTCACGATTCTGCTGCAGGGCGGGCCCGGTTTGCAGGTCATGAACGCCGAGGATGACTGGATCGAAGCCCCGCCCATCCCGGGCTGTTTCATCGTCAACATTGGCGACATCTTTGAGACCTGGTCGGGCGGGCAGTTCAAATCGACCCAACACCGCGTCGTCAACATCGGGCGCGAGCGGTTTTCCTTCCCGCTGTTCTTCGGGCTGGATTACCATGCGATCGTGGAACCCCTGGAAAAATTCCGCACCCCGCAGACGCAGGCAAAATACCCGGCGATGAAAGCGGGCGAACATCTGATGCGGATGACCGTCAACGCCTTTCGCTACATGGCGGATGCCAAGGAGAAGGGCGCCCTTGTCCCGGAATACGAGGTGCCTGAGGAAAACCCGTTCAAGCGCGAGGCCCGCATCCAGGGCGGCACGGATGCACCCGCATCCTGATTGCACCGGCCTCGGGTCCGCCCTCAGCCCGGCAGGAACAGGGGGAAACTCACCCCGAGCGCCCAGGCAAGGATGGCACCCAGCCCCAGTCCCGCCGCCCCCGCACCGCTTTGGCGCGCCACCCAGCGCCCGAGTGGCCCCAGGATCAGGAAGAACAAGGCGATCACGGGCAGGATGATCAGCACGAACAGCAATCGGTCCAGATCAAGGAACGCCGCCCCCGCCAGCGACGCAAGGAACACCAGCCGCGCAACCAGACGCCGCCACCCCGCCACCGCGACCAGACTGTCGGCCAGCATGAACGGGACCGTTCCCAGCGCAAGGGCCGCAATGATCCCAAGCCGCTGGACGGTGGGCACAAAGGACGCCGCATACCGGTCGATGGCCAGCCCGAACACCGCAAGCCCCCAGACCACCAGCGCCAGCGCCGCGATCCAGACCACCTTTGGCAAAGGCCAGACCCGCAGGATCAAAAGCTGGGCCACGCCGTATAGCGCAAGATGGATAACAAGGTAGTCCGCCACCAGCACCGGCAGAAACGGCTGGTAGAAGAACACGGCCACCAGGGGCACCAAAACGGCCGGCACCAGAACCGCCGCCCAGTACCGCCGCACCGGCACGACCGGATTGGCGGGTCCTTGTGGCAGAAACCCTGCCAAGGGCCGAAACAGCATCACGATCCCGGCCAGCAGCAGCAATATCCACAGCCCCGGCTTGACCACGGGCCCTGCGCTTTGATGACCAAGCGCGGTGTCAAGCCAACTGCGCGCCTCGCGCAAGGCGGTCCCGCTATAAAGCACCCCGACATGCTCCACGCCCGGTGCGACGACCGTGCGGCGCGTCACGTCCCCCGCCGATACCGTCGTGCCTTCAACCGCCGCGGGATCGACCAACTGCGCCATCCTCAGCGCCGCCGCCCGCAACATGCCCTCCCACTGACCGGAGATCACGAGCAGCCGCGCCGGTTGATCAGCCGTCACCGCTTGCGAAAACATCGAGATTCCGACCACCGCGTCGACACCGCCATCGGCAATCGCCGCCCGCGCGATGACATCGGTCGCCATGGAATGCCCCAGAAGGGCAACCCCCTGCCCTATCCCCGTCATGGCCCGACCTGCAGCCAGCACCCGCAGCGTCTCGTCAACCAGCCGCTGCGTGGTGCCTTCGATTGCGCTCAGATCGCCCGACATTGGCACGGGGTTGCGGCCATGCCCCTCGAAATCGAAGGCCAGAACCGTGTAGCCCGATTTCGCAAGCGTCAGGGAATAGGCCAGCATCAATTGCCGTGATCCGGCAAAACCATGCGCCACGACCACCAGCGGGCCTGTCGCGCCCGGCTCTTGATAAAGCGTGGCCGGCGTTGAGCCGATGGCAAGGTCGGAGATGACCAGCCCTGCCCGGCCTCGCTCCAGCATGAAGACAGACAGGGCGACGATGCCAAGTGCCAAAAGACCGGTCACGAGTCCGCCCCAACGCGTCACGATGCTGCTCCCGTTGTGCCTCTGGCGGACTTAGCTTGATGAAGGCACGGCGACAAGTTGCGTGCGTTGCCCGCTCGCCACGGCAATCCCCCCGTCAACGCCAGGCCAAGCGCCCTGAATACAGCAGACCAGTCTTGTCCCGGGTGGTGTGACGGGGCCACCGGCCCCGTCTGTCATCAACCTTCACGCCCTGTTCACTTGCCCCGCGCCGCAAGCCAGGCCGTCATCTGCGCGATCTCGGCCTCCTGCGCCACGATGACCGCCTCGGCCAAGGCACGGACCTCCGGGTCCTTGCCATATTCAAGGGCGATCTTTGCCATGTCGACGGCGGCCTTGTGATGGGGGATCATGCCTTGCATGAAATCCACGTCGGGATCGCCGGTATAGGGGATCATCATGCCCGCCATCATGTCGTTCATCGCCTTGGCGTAAGCGAGCGTTGCCGGGTCTTCGGCAAATTCCGGCGGGATGAGCATGGTATGGTCCATGCTGCCCATCTCGCCCATGTCCATCTTCATGCCGGAATGGTCCATTTTGGAATGGTCCATGCCGTCCTTGGTCTGCGCGACGGC